>JAUHXR010000377.1 GCA_030426845.1 Polyangia bacterium
GAACGGCCGTCGCGCTCCGAGCTTTCTCGACTCTCCAAACCGATCGGTGCTCTAGCGAGGCCTCGGCACGTGCGCGATCCGAGCGCGCTCGTCAGATCGGGAGGTAGCCGAGGAAGTAGGCGGCGGCGCCGCCGCCGGCGAGCAGGAGCACCAGCACGAGCGCGATCCACTTGCCCGCGCCTCCGCTCGGCGGGGGCGGCGGGGGCGCGGACTCCGGCGCCGGGAGCTGCACCCGGACCGGCTCCGGCGGCGGCGGGGTCGGGACCGACGCGCGGGGCGGGGGCGGGCTCGGGTCGCGGTAGGGGAGGTCCGACGGGGGCTCGGACTCGAGGAGCGAGGCGAGGTCGCTCGTCTCGTTCTCCAGGCCGCGCTCCACCCAGCTCGACTCGCCGAGGCTGCCCGCGCCCGGGAGCGAGTCGCCGATGTCCGGGTCGTCGGCGAACCAGTCTGCCGGGTTCTCGAAGAGCGACGCGTCGAGCGGCTGCGCGCCGGCCACGCTGTCGGGGCTCAGCGCGACCGCGCCCTCCGCGAGGGGGTCGGCGTCCGGGCTCATGTCGTCGAGCGACGTGAACCGCAGCAGCTCCTCCTGGATGAGCCGATCGATGATCGACGCCTCCTGCGGCGCGCGCGCGGTCTTCTTCCGCTCGATGACCTCCTTGACGATGTTCGCGACATCGTAGGAGGTGACCTTCATCTGCTTGCCGAAGAGGTAGCCGGCCAGCGCGTCGCCGAACTCGCGCGCGCTCTGGAAGCGCTCGCGCGGGTCGCGGGCGAGGGCCTTGCCGAGCACCGCCTCGAGGTCCGTGTCGACCTCCGGGTTGAGCCGCGAGAGGCTCGGCACGTCGGCCTGCTGCACCAGCTTGACCGTCTGGTAGTCGGTCTCGCCGAGGAACAGGCGGCGGCCGGCGAGCATCTCCCAGAGCACGATGCCGAGCGCGAAGATGTCGGCCCGTGCGTCGACGTTCTCGCCGAGCGCGGCCTCCGGCGCGAGGTAGCTGAACTTGCCCTTCACCACGCCGGGGTCGGTCTTCTCGAGCTGGGTCGTCGCCTTGGCGAGGCCGAAGTCCGTGACCTTGATCTCGCCGCGCTTGCTCAGGAGGATGTTCGGCGGCGAGATGTCGCGGTGGACGATGTTGAGCTCCTCGCCCTCGTCCCCGACCAGCTCGTGCGCGTAGCTGAGGCCGCGGCACGTCTCCATGCACAGGTAGACGCTCTCCTTCACGCCGATGCGCCGCCCCATCTGGCGGAAGTGCTCCATGACGGCCTTCAGATTGCAGCCGTCGATGAACTCCATGACGATGAAGAAGGTCTCGTCGGCCGCGCCGATGTCGAAGACCGTCACGATGTTCGCGTGGCTCAGCCGCGCCCCGAGGCGCGCCTCGTCGAGGAACATCGAGATGAAGCTCTTGTTCTGGGCGAGGTGCGGCAGGACGCGCTTGATCGCGACCTGCTTCTTGAAGCCCTGAACACTCAGGGCTTCGCCACGGAACACCTCGGCCATGCCGCCGGCTTCGAGGCGGTCCACGACCCTGTATCGCTGTTCGACAGCCATCGGCGAGCTTCGGGGCCGGATTGTAGGAATTGCGCTCACTCGCAGCAAGAACGCGCGCAGAGGTCCGCCGAAAGACCTCGAACGTGTTGGTTGACAGTGCTCATTTCCACGCGCTTGACTGCCCTCGTTGTGCCGAAGTCCGCTCGCCCGGTACGGATCGCCCCCTCCATCCTCTCCGCCGATTTCGCGCGCCTGGGGGAGGAGGTGCGCGCCGTCGAGGCCGCGGGGGCCGACTGGATCCACGTCGACGTCATGGACGGCCGCTTCGTGCCGAACCTCACGATCGGCCCGCCGGTGGTCCGGGCCCTGCGTGGCGTGACGGAGCGCACCCTCGACGTCCACCTCATGATCGAGGAGCCCGACCGCTACCTCGAGGCGTTCGCGGAGGCGGGGGCGGACATCATCACCGTCCACGCCGAGGCGACGACCCACCTGCACCGCACCCTCCAGGCGATCCGGGCCCTCGGCAAGAAGGCCGGGGTCAGCCTCAACCCGCACACGCCCGAGGACGTGATCCGCTACGTCTTCGAGCACCTCGACCTCGTCCTCGTGATGACGGTGAACCCCGGCTTCGGCGGGCAGGCCTTCATCGAGAAGCTCGTCCCGAAGATCTGGGCGGTGCGCTCGATGATCGACCTCAGCGGCCGTGACGTGCGGCTCGAGGTCGACGGCGGCATCCGGCCGGGCACCGCGTTCACGGCGGTCGAGGCGGGGGCCGACGTGCTCGTCGCGGGCAGCGCGATCTTCGGCGCGGAGGACTACGAGCAGGCGATCGGCGCCCTGCGAAAGGACATCGAGTGACTGAGGAGCAGGATCCGAACCCGGCGCTGACGACCATCTTCGTCGACAAGCGCGCGACGAAGCGGAAGCTCCGCAAGGCCAAGCTCGTGGTCACCGAGGGCCCCGACCAGGGGGCCGAGCTCGTCATCGATCGGGAGCGCGTGACCGTGGGGCGCAGCGTGATCTGCGACCTCGTGCTCGCCGACAAGGCGGTGAGCGGCACCCACTTCGAGGTCCTCGCGACGGAGAAGGGCTTCGTCTTCCGAGATCTCGACTCGACCAACGGGAGCTTCGTCGGGGACACCCAGATCAAGGAGATCTGGTGCAAGCCGGGCACCCAGGTCCGGGTCGGGCAGTCGCACCTCAAGTTCGAGGGCGAGAAGGGCTCGGTCGAGATCGAGCTGTCCCGCGAGGACCGCTTCCACGGGATGATCGGCAAGTCGGTCCGGATGCGCGAGATCTTCGCGACCCTCTCCAAGATCGCGCCGACCGACCTGACGGTGCTGGTGCGCGGCGAGACGGGGACGGGCAAGGAGCTGGTCGCGCGCGCGCTCCACGAGGCGAGCCGCCGCAAGGACGAGAGCCTGGTCGTCCAGGACTGCAGCGCGATCCCGAAGGACCTCATCGAGAGCACCCTGTTCGGGCACGAGCGCGGGGCGTTCACCGGGGCGACCGACCGTCACCGCGGCAGCTTCGAGCAGGCCGACGGCGGCACGATCTTCCTCGACGAGATCGGCGAGCTCGACCTCAACCTCCAGCCGAAGCTCCTGCGTGTCCTCGAGAACCGCGAGATCAAGCGCGTCGGCGGCGACCGTCAGATCCCGGTCAACGTGCGCGTCGTGGCCGCGACCAACCGCGACCTGCGCCAGATGGTCAACGAGGGCACCTTCCGCGAGGACCTCTACTACCGCCTCAGCGTCGTGCAGATCGAGCTGCCCGCGCTGCGCGAGCGCCCCGAGGACGTGCCGCTCCTCGTCGAGCACTTCCTCCACGACATCTCGCGCCGCCGCTTCCCCGACGGCGATCACACCCTGAGCGTCGCCGCCGACGCGATGCGTCGCATGCAGGCCTACCCGTGGCCGGGCAACATCCGCGAGCTGCGGAACACCGTCGAGCGCGGCGGCTCGCTCTCCGACGACCCCGTGCTCACCGTGGCCGACCTCATGCCGGGCGCGCACAAGTCGACGCCGACCGTGATCGGCGGGGGCTCGGCCGAGCAGTTCGTGGACGACGGCCTGCCGTTCAAGGAGGCCAAGCAGCGGGTGCTCGACGAGTTCGAGGCGGCCTACATCACCGCGCTCCTCGACAAGCACGACGACAACGTCACCCGCAGCGCGAAGGCGGCCGGGCTGACCCGCTACCACCTGCGCGAGCTCGCCAAGAAGTACGGCGTCCGGGGCGGCTGACCGGGCCCGGGACGCGCCACGAACTGCGGCGGACGCCGAAGATCGCGGCATACTCCCCGCGTGCTGTTGTCCCGCGCCGTCCCGCTGACGACGCTCCTGCTCCTCGCCGCGGCCACCCCGGCGGAGGCGCAGCGGCTCGCGCTGCCCGCCTGGGTCCAGTCGGTCGAGGTCACCCGCGGCGGCACCACGGTGCGGGCTCGGCCGACCACCCAGTCCGCGCGCCGCGGCACCGTGCAGGTGGGCACCCGCCTGCCCGTGATCGGCCGGGTCCTCGGCGAGGGATGCCCCGGCGGTGAGTGGATCCAGATCGGCGCGGACGCGTTCGTCTGCGAGACCCTCGTCCGCTACTCGCCGTCGCCGCCGGCCGGTGACCAGCTCCCGCGCCTCGAGCGCGAGGGCGCGCTCACCCCGCGGATGCACGCCTTCGTCGCGACCGACGGCACGTGGGCCTACGCGCGGCCGCGCGACTACTTCACCGACCGCTGGGTCGAGTCGCTCGGGCGCGGCTTCGGCCTCGCGATCGTCGAGCGGCGCGACTACGGCGGGGTCGAGATGGCGCGGACGCTCGGCGGCCTCTGGGTGCCCGCGCGCGAGCTGCGCTGGGCTCGGCCGAGCGACTTCCACGGCGCGGAGGTGACCGAGGAGGCGCCGCTGTCGTCGATCGGCTGGGTGCTCCGCGAGCGCGCGCCGATCCGCGAGCGCCCGGGCGGCCCGGTGCGCGAGCGCGCCACGCGGCTCACGCGGCTCCACATCGTCGGCGAGGCCCGCGGTCACGTCGAGCTGGCCGACGGCACCTTTCTCGCCGTCCGGGACGTGACGCGCCCGCGGCCGGCCGAGCCTCCGGACGAGGTCGGTGAGGCGGAGCGCTGGATCGACGTGGACACCCAGCGCCAGGTCGTCACCGCCTACGTCGGCGCGCAGCCCGTCTACGTGACCGCGGTGAGCACCGGCCGCGCGCGCACCGCGACCCCGCGTGGGGTCCACCGCATCTGGGTCAAGCTCGCCGAGGACGACATGGACGACCTCGAGCGCGAGGACGTGTCCGAGAACTACGCCATCCAGGCGGTGCCCTGGGTCCAGTACTTCGCGGGCTCGGTCGGCTTCCACGCCGCGTTCTGGCACGACCGCTTCGGCAACCCGCGGAGCCACGGCTGCGTGAACCTCTCGCCGCGCGACGCGCGCTGGCTCTTCGAGTTCACCCAGCCGAACCTCCCGCCCGGCTGGGACGCGATCCTTCCGCACGACGGCGCCCGCGGCACCGTCGTGCGCGTGCGCTGATCAGCGAACGCGCAGGAGGAGCGGCTCGGCGCCCCCGCCCACGTTGCGCCAGTAGCCGACGAAGCTGTCCTCGCCGACCCCGCGCTCGAGGTCGAGGAAGGCGTCGAGCTGGCGGACCATCGCGTCCCCGCTGGCGCAGTCGACGCTCCCCGTCAGCACGATCGCCGCCTCGCCGGCGCGCTCCACGCGCCACTGGCCCTGGGCGTCGCGCGCGACGTTCACCGCCTCGGCGTCGGGGGTCACCGTCGCGCCGGTGAGGGTCAGCGGCCCGTCGCAGCCGTCCTCCACGTCGAGCCGGAACGTCGCCGACCACTCTCCGTCGATCGACGCGTCGCGCACGACGAGCGAGCGGGCCGCCAGGTCGAGCGAGAGGCTCGGGTCGGTGTCCTCGCCGCTGAAGCCGGTGTCCTCGGCCGACGCGAGCGCGCCGTCGGCGATCACGCAGCGGTTGTAGCCGGACTCGCCCGCGCCGTAGATCACCGCGCCACCGCAGCGCAGGACGATCCGGCAGGAGAGCTCGCCGCCGCTCATCGACGGTCGGGCGCTCAGCGTGCACTCGCCGTCGCCGTCGCGGGCGCGCTGCACCGCGAGCGGGACCGGGCCCGAGAGCTGACGCACCAGCGCGCGCCGCCGCACCGCGGACCACCCCGGCGCGGCCTGCCGCTCGCTGGCGAGCTCGAACGGCCCGTGGTCGCGCATCGCGCTCGCGTCTTCGACGTAGAGCTCGATCGTCCGTCCCGGCGCGGTCACCGCGGCGCGCCGCTCCGCCGAGGTGAATCGCAGGGTGCTCCCCACGTGCTCCGCGACCCCCGCCGCCTCGACGTCGGCGCGGTACACGTAGCCGCGCGCGCGCCTCGCCTCGACCAGGGCCTGTGAGGTGACCGTGCCGCGGAACACCGACTCGGCCCCGCAGGCCACCTCGGCCTCCGCCGGGTGAGGTCCGTCGAGGCGCCGCTCGACCCGCACCACCACCGCGCAGGGCGTGCCCGCCAGGAGGCTCGGGTGACTCACCACCTCGGCGGCCCAGACCAGGGGGCTGAGCGCGGCCGGCTCGAGCGGCTCCGGCGCGGGCGGCGGCTCCGCGCTCGGGGCGGGCGTCGGCTCGGCGACCGCCGCGGGCGGCTGGGGCGTCGGGCCCGGCGGGCTGAAGCCGCGCTCGGGCGGCGGGTGCTCGTCGACCCAGGACCCGAGCCGGTCGAGCCCGAGGCCCGCGAGGACCATCCCCACGCCGAGCAGCCCGACGAGGTAGAGACAGCCGTTGCCCTTCGCGCGCTCGTTCATGCGTCCCCCGATCGCGTCGACCCTACTACCGGACCGGCCGCGATTCGAGGCTCACGCGGCCGGCGAGCCCGGCCGAGGGGCGCGCGCGATCGGCACGAGCAGGCCGAGGAACGCGAGCGACAGCGCCGCCCCGAGCGCGAACGTGCCGGCGTAGCCGATCGCGTCGGTGAGCGCGCCGGACGCGGCGCCCGCCGGGAGCTTGCCGAGCAGCTCCAGGGTCGCGAACACCGTGAAGTGCGCCGCGCCGATGCGCCGATCGACCCGGCTCATCATGAACGCGAACATCGCGGTGGTGAGCGCCCCGCCGAAGAAGTGCTCGGTGAAGGTGACCGCGATGACGCCCGCGTCGGTCGGGCCGGTCGCCGCGAGCGCCCACTGCCCGATCATCGGGCCGGCCCGGAGCACGGCCGCGATCCCGATCGCGCGCACCAGCGGCACGCGATACGCGAGCAGCCCGCCCGCGAGGGAGCCGGCGAGGGACGCGAGGGTGCCGAACGTCCCGACCCAGAGCCCGATCTGATCGTCGCCGTACCCGGCGTCGACCAGGAACGGCTTGAACATCGCGTCGCAGGCCGCCTCGCCGAGCTTGTAGGTGCCGATGAACAGCAACACCCAGACCGCGCCCGGCGCGCGCAGGGCTGCGAGCAGCGCGCGGAGCACCTCGCCCACCCCGCTCGGCGGCGCGCGCTCGGTCGCCTCCTGCTCGCGCCACGCGGCGGTGAGCGCCATCACCGCGAGGGTGACGGCCGCGATCAGCCCGAAGATCCCCGCGAACCCGATCACGCCGGTGAGCGCGAGGCCGAGGCCCCCGGTGAACAGCATCCCGAGCTTGAAGCCGATCACCTGGGCCGCGTTGCCGGGGCCGAGCTCGCGCTCGGACAGCAGGTCCACCGCGAGCCCGTCCACCGCGACGTCCATCGTCGCCGAGCAGACGTTCATCGCGAGCATCAGCCCGAGCAGGAGCGGGAGCTGGGTCTCGAGGTCGAGCTGGCTCGCGGCGAGCGCGAGGGCCGCGAGGGCGAGCTGCAGCGGGAGGATCCACGATCGACGGCGGCCGAGGCGCGCGACGTGGTGCACCTCGACGTAGGGCGCGACCATCCACTTGAGCATCCACGGCACGCCGAGCAGCGACGCCAGGCCGATGTCCTGCAGAGAGACGTCTTGTCGACGCAGCAAGACCGCGAACGGGAAGCCAGCCGGCAGCCCCTGGACGAGGTAGAGCGCGCTCAGCAGCCCGAGGCGCGCGCCGAGCGACCGCCGCACGAGCCTCCGGGCTTGGCTAGGGCCGACCCTTGGAGGAGTCGATGTGGAGCACCGCGCGGTCGCTCTCGATCGCGACGTGCTTGAGGCACGCGAACATCCCCGGCTCGAGCATCCGCACGCCGTCCGCGTTGGCCGCGGTGATCGGCACCGTCACCCGGTAGGTCGAGGGCTTCTCCACGATCGCGTCGAAGTCGAGGTAGCGGCACGTCTCGAACGCCTCGGTGACCACCTGGAGCGCGATCTGCCGTCGGTTGTCGGGCGGCTCGGGGGCGGGGGGCTCGGGCGCGGGCTCGGCCTCCGCGGCGGCGGGCTCCTCGTCGGGGGCGTCGTCCGCGGGCTCGTCCGCCTCGGGCTCGTCCGCCTCGGGCTCGTCATCCTCGGGCTCGTCGTCCTCGGGCTCGTCGTCCTCGGGCTCCGCCTCGGGCTCGTCGCCCTCGTCGTCCGCCGGCGCCTCGTCCGCCTCCGGCGCTTCGTCCTCGTCGTCCTCGTCGGGCTCTTCCTCCGCCGGGGGCTCGTCCTCGTCGGGCGCCTCCTGCGTGGGCTCCGGCGCGGGCGCCGCGGGCGGCTCCTCGGGCGGAGGCAGCCGGGCGGCGAGCTTCGCTTCGAGCTGCCGCACCGTCTCCTCGAGCTCGGACGCCCGTCGCCACTGGAGCATCGCGAGGAGCGCGAACACCACGGCGAACGAGCCAGCCACGATCGACAGCGGATCCATCATCGTCCTCTCGGAAGCGAGCGGACTCTACCATTGTCGAGTACCTTGCGCGCGTGGGCGTCGCCTTCGAGAAGTACGAGGGCCTCGGCAACGACTTCGTCGTGATCGAGGCCGGCGCGCTCGAGGCGGCCTCGATC
>JAUHXR010000378.1 GCA_030426845.1 Polyangia bacterium
CAGAGCCTTCGGGGGGAGGCGCCAAGCGATGACCACCATGCTCCTCATCACGCTCGCCGCGGGCGTCGTGCTCGGGATCCTCGTCGGCGTGCCCGTCGGGCGGTTCCTCGAGCGCGTGCGGCCCAAGAGGCGCGCGGACCAACAGGACGACGAATGAGCAGCGCAGACTCGACCGGCGGCTCCCCGAACAGCCCCGGCTCCCCGAGCACCGCGGAGTTCACCCGCTTCCGCGGGACCGACTCCTACCTCACCAACGACTCGCTCGAGTCGGCCGTCAACTGCGCCGTCGTCCTCGAGCGACCGCTCCTCGTGAAGGGCGAGCCGGGCACGGGCAAGACGCTGCTCGCCGAGGCGATCGCCGAGGCGCTCGAGATGCCGCTGCTCCGCTGGCACGTGAAGAGCACCACCCGCGCTCAGGACGGCCTCTACGTCTACGACACGGTGCAGCGCCTCTACGACTCGCGCTTCGGCGACGGCGACGTGGGCGACATCCGCCGCTACATCAAGAAGGGCCCGCTCGGGCAGGCGTTCGAGTCCGAGCGCCGCGCCGTCCTCTTGATCGACGAGGTCGACAAGGCGGACCTCGAGTTCCCGAACGACCTGCTGCACGAGCTCGATCGCATGCGCTTCCGGGTCGACGAGACCGGCGACGAGGTGGTCGCGCGGCACCGCCCGGTCGTGGTGATCACGAGCAACAACGAGAAGGAGCTGCCCGACGCGTTCCTGCGGCGGTGCGTCTTCCACTTCATCGACTTCCCCGAGGAGGCGCTGATGCGCCGCATCGTCGCGGTCCATCACCCGGACCTCGACGAGCACCTCGCCGACCAGGCGATGCGCGTCTTCTACGAGATCCGCGCGATGCGGCGGCTCCGCAAGCGTCCGAGCACGTCCGAGCTCATCGACTGGATCGCGGTGCTCAAGCGCTCCGGCGTGCGCGACGTGAAGCTCGACTCGGGCCTGCCCTTCCTCGGCACGCTCCTCAAGAAGGAGCAGGACATGGTCGCGCTCGCGGACCAGCTCGCGGGCGGCGCGCGGTACCGGTCTTAGGCGTCGCGTGTTCGTCGGCTTCCTCTATGCGCTCCGCGAGCGCGGCCTGAGCGTCGGGGCGCAGGAGGCCGTCAACCTCGCGCGCGCGCTCGAAGCGGGCCTGCACGACAGCTCGCTGGAGGGCTTCTACGACGTCGCCAAGGCGCTCCTCGTGCACCGCGAGTCGGAGCTCGACGACTTCGACCAGGCCTTCCTGAAGCACTTCAAGGGGATCGAGGTCGAGTCCCAGAAGCTCAAGGACGAGCTGCTCGACTGGCTCAAGGAGGCCAAGGAGCGCACCCG
Source organism: Polyangia bacterium (assembly GCA_030426845.1). Lineage (GTDB taxonomy): Bacteria > Myxococcota_A > Polyangia > Polyangiales > Sandaracinaceae > JAUHXR01. Next base: position 1,330 of record JAUHXR010000378.1, read on the forward strand.
CGAGCTCACCGAGGAGGAGCGCGCGCTGCTCGAGCGCTACGACCTCGACGAGCTCAAGCGGCTGTTCGACGAGCGGATGAACGAGCAGCAGGAGCGCCATGACCGGGGCAACAAGTGGATCGGCACCGGCGGCTCCTCGCCGTTCGGCCACGGCGGCGCCAAGCGCGAGGGCATCCGGGTCGGCGGAGCCGGAGGCAACCGCAGCGCCATCCAGGTCGCGGGCGCGCGTCGCTACAAGGGCTACCGCGACGACGTGGCGCTCGACGTCCGGCAGATGGCGGTCGCGCTGCGCAAGCTCCGCGCCCTGACCCGCGAGGGCTACCCCGACGAGCTCGACCTCGAGGGCACGATCGACGAGACGGCGCGGAACGCGGGCGAGCTCGAGATCGTGGTGCGGCCGCCTCGACGCCCGAACACGCGGGTGATCCTCCTCATGGACGTCGGCGGCTCGATGGACCCCTACGCCCACCTCGTGAGCCGGCTCTTCACCGCGGCGAAGAAGGCGACGCACTTCAAGGAGCTGCGCTGCTACTACTTCCACAACTGCGTCTACGGGAAGATCTACGAGGACCCGCAGTTCCGCCGCCCGGTGAAGGTGCGCGACCTGCTCGCAGACTGCGGGCCTCACTACAAGCTCATCGTGGTGGGCGACGCGCTGATGGCGCCCTACGAGCTGCTGCAAGCGGGCGGCGCGCTCGACCTCGACGAGGACAACGGCATCGAGGGCATCGTCTGGCTGATGAGCCTCGAGGATCACTTCCAGCGCGCGTGCTGGCTCAACCCCGAGCCCGAGCGCTACTGGCACGGCAACACGATCGAGTACGTCGGCCAGGTGTTCGAGATGTTCCCGCTCACCCTCGAAGGCCTCGGTCGCGCAGCGCGTTTCCTCGCCAAGGGCACCAAGCGCAAGCGCTGACAGCGAAGGCCCAGCGACGCGCGCCGGGCCTTCGTGGTTGGGCCGCGGCGCTGCGCTACTCCCGCTCGAACGCGCCCGCGTCGCACGCGCCGGCCGGGCGCGCCTCGCCGCGCTGATCGACGGCCGAGCAGGTCGCCGGATCGCCCGCGTCGATCGCGGGGCTGTTCGCGAGCAGCTCCACCGTGCTCGTCGGCCCGCCGTGGTTCGCGAACGCGCCGACCCCGGCGTTGAACACCAGCTGGTCGCCGCTCGCGGCGAGGCAGGAGAAGTCGGTCGAGACGGTGTAGCCGGTCGAGACCGGCGCGCTGCACTGGTCGGGCCCCGAGGTGACCGACGTGGTGAAGAGCGAGGAGCACACGCTCACCGGGGCGACGACCTCGATCGCGGCGCCGCTCGTGACCGCGGTGTTGCTGTCGAAGGTGACGTGACGAGCGACCACCGAGTCGGTGCGCACGCTCAGCGCGCCGCCCGCCCCGTCGGTGCGGTTCTGGTAGAAGGTCGAGTCGTCGATCGCGAGCGGCGCGCTGCCCCCGCCCGGCAAGACGTGGACGACGATCGCGCCGCCCCGGGCCACCGCGACGTTGGACGAGAACGTCGTCCGCTCGATCTGCCCGCCCCCGCCGAAGATCGCGACGTCGAACACGCGGTCCTGCGCGTGCTGGCTGACCCACACGCCGTTGCCCTGGATGGTCACGCCCTCGCGGATGTCGAGGTCGCCGGTCTGACCGAGGGACTCGCCCGCGCCCGCGATCGTGAGGTCGTAATGCCCGAGCGGCTGAATCTGGATGACGTCGTGGCCCACGCAGGCGTTGGCCGCCTGGATCGCCGCGCGCAGCGTGCAACGGGTGCTGCGCGGCGCGATGCGACAGACGCAGGGCGGGGCGGTCGGGTCGAGCGGCACGTCCCCCGTGTCGTTGACCGGGAACTGGGCCGCCGACGCCATCGAGGCGGGCAGCCCGGCGGCGAGCAGGACCAGGGCAAACGCGAGCGAGCGAGCGTGGTGACTCATCGAGGACCTCCTGCCCCTGCACGGCGCAAGCGGCGTGCGCGCCGAACCGAGGCGGATCCGGCCGCGCCCCGGCAAGCGATGGCCACTACGCGCAACTCTTGCTCGCGCAGCGCGGCGCGGCTTGCTCGGCGCGCGCGCCGACCCCAGCCTCCGGGCATGGGGCAGCTCGAGCCGGTGGTGGACGGAGCGATCTGGGCGACCGAGCGGCCGGTGTGGTTCCACGGCGTGCGGCTGCGCGCGCGCTCCACCGTGGTGCGCCTCGAAGACGGCTCCTTGCTGTGGCACAGCCCCGAGCCGCCGACGGACGGGCTGGCCGCGGAGCTTGACGCCCTCGGCCCGGTGCGGCTCCTCGTCGCGCCGAACCGCTTCCACGACCTCGGCCTGGCCGCCGCGGCCGCGCGCTATCCCGAAGCCACCGTGGTCGCCCCGACGACCGCGCGCGCCCGCAACGCGACCGTACCGGCGTCGGTCGACATCACCGCCGACTGGGCGCCGCGCGAGCTCGAGGCGCTGGCGATCGACGGCGTACCGTTCCTCGACGAGACCGCCCTCTTCCATCGCCCGACCGGCACCCTCCTCGCCGCGGACCTCGCGCTGAGCGCCTGCAGGAAGGACCACTGGACCTGGCGCGTCACCGGGCGCGTCTTCGGCTGCTACGACCGCGTCGCCGTACCGCCGGACGTGCGCTGGAGCACCCGCGCGAGCGACGAGGCGGCTCGCTCGATCGAGCGGCTCCTCGCGCTGCCGATGACCCGGCTCTGCGTCGCGCACGCCGACCCGGTCGAGGCCCACGCCTCCGAGCGGCTCGCCGAAGCCTGGCGCTTCGTCGGCGTCGCCTGATCCCACCAAGGAGCAACCCCATCTTCGGACTCCGGACAAGGTCACCGCTCGGGCTCACAGGCCATTGGCCCCCAAGCCTTAACAGCACGGCGCTGTCGTCGTATCTTCCTGCGAACCCTCGGCCGATGCACCCACTCACCCCAGCCGCGGACGTCCTGCAGCTCCACGAGCCCCACGACCCACGAAGGCTCCGGCTGCCGCGCCCGACGCACCTGAGCGTACCGTGACGGTCGCCGGGCCGGAGCCGCTCCTGGGCGGGCTAGCGATGTGGGCCCAGGTGTCGGACATCACGATCCTGGTCGTCCCGATGCCCACGATCAGCGATGCACAGTACTCGGGCCTGCTCGATGAAGTCAGCGCACTCTCGCAGCGTGCCCCGGAGCCGCCGCGCTCCTCGGTCGCCTTCTATGGGTTTCAGTTCTCCGCCACCCAACGCCGTTTCGCCGCCGAAAGGGCCGACGACCACACCCGGCGTGGGCGTCACACGATCCTGACCGACTCCGGGTTCCTTCGCGCCGCGATCCGGGCGGTCATGTGGCTGGCCCCCGAGCTCAACATCCTCGCCTACGCGCCACACGACTGGCGAAGCGCGAGCCGCTTCCTGAGCGAGGTCTCGCCGCACGACGAGGACGAGCTCGGTCGCGTGCTACCCGCTTCGTTCGAGAGCCTGGGTCTCGACCTGCCGGGCCGGCCCAGGATCGGCCTGGGCCCCGGCGCGGCGCGCTGAGCACCATGTGAGCGACCTGGGCGGTTCCTCCCGCTCACCGTTCCTCGTTGCCGCTTCGAGGCCTACGCGGACCTCAGCGAGCGTCGACGCCAGGCGGATCCGGGGGGCTGGGGACGTCGATCGTCTCGGTCTCCGGCGCGGCGACGCCCTCCGCCGGCGGCGGCTCGAAGGTCGCGGGCTCCTCGGGCGTTGGGGCGCCGGCGTCGAGCACCGGCGCGGTGAGCGCCGCGACGTCCTGCCCGGGGCGGACCTGACCGCTCGCCGCGTTGGCCCGGTCGGGCGCCGACGGGAGCAGCCCGATCTGCCGCAGCGTGTCGGGGGCGAGCAGCGCGAGGGCGCCCAGCGACAGGGCCACCAGGCCGAGCGCGATCGTGGGGATCACCCAGCCCGCGCGGCGCCGCGAGGTCGCGCGAGGCGGGCGCAGCTTGGCCGTCTCGATCGGCGCGTCCTGCTCGGCCGGGGGCGCCGAGATGCGCGTCGTGAGCGGGATGGGCCGCCCCACCGGACCGGAGGGTTCGCGGACCTCCGGCGCCTCGATGCCCGGCGCGGGCGGCCGGCGGCTGAGCGCCCGCAGCTTGCCCGTCTCGGGCCCAGAGGCGTACGCGTGGCGAACGATCTTGGAGGGCGGCCGTCCCCTGAGGTCCCGCGAGCCTTCGAGCACGGCGAGCAGGGCGTCCCGCATCTCGCGCGCGTCGCCGAAGCGATCGGCCGGATCGCGCTGGCACGCGCGGGCGACCACGGCGACGAGCGCCGCCGGCAGGTCCGGCCGCGAGAGCGCGAGGCTCGGGACCTCCTCCGTCGCCACCTGCACCAGGACGTCGCCCGGGTTCTCCGACTCGAAGGGCACCTCGCCGGTGAACCCCTCGTAGAGGAGGATCCCGACGCTCCATAGATCGGACGCGGGCCCGATGTCGGCCTTCCCGCGGGCCTGCTCGGGCGACATGTACTCGGGCGTCCCGACGACCGCCCCGGTGCGGGTGATGCGCTGCCCGGTGTGGAGCCCCTTGGAGACCCCGAAGTCGATGAGCTTCGGGTAGGTCCCGTCGGCGTCCTGGGCGAGGAAGACGTTCTCGGGCTTCACGTCGCGGTGGATGATCCCGGCGTCGTGGACCGCGGCGAGGCCGCTGAGGGTCATCGCGCAGATCTCGAGGATGTCCCAGTCGGTCAGCGGCGGGCCCGTCTCGTAGCGATCGGCCAGGCTCTGCCCCTCGAGCAGCTCCATCACCATGAACGGCTGCTCGTCCGCGGTGACTCCGAAATCGAGGACGTCCACCACGTTTCGGTGGCGGAGCCCGGCGCAGAGCTTCGCCTCCTGAACAAACCGGGCGGCCATCTGTTGGGCGTGCGACCCGATGGCCTGGAGGAACTTCACCGCGACGGGGCGATCGAGGGTCGTGTGCACGGCCCGCCAGATCGTGGCCATGCCCCCCTCCCCCACCGGCGCCTCGAGTCGGTACTTCTCCCCGACGATCAGTCCTGGTCTCAACCCTGGTGACGGCACGGCGGCGAATCCGATCGGGGGCGAGTATACCGAGGCCTGGCCCCGGCCGCTCGACCCACGGTCAATCGATCGTGTGACGGCTCCGCCAGCGGCCGAAAAGCACCTCTCGTGCCAGCCCTCGGCGGGCTCAGGTCTCCCTTGCGTGCGTCCCCGCGAGCGGCTAGATGTCCGCCGCCTACGGCCGAGGCCCCATTCTCCGTCGCGCTGAGCGTTCGCGCGCGCGCCCCCTCCGGGTCGGTCTTCCTTCTCCTCACGACATGTCCAGCCTGCGCGCCGTCAAGGGTATGAACGACGTCCTCCCCGAGGACATCGGCCGGTGGCGGCGCGTCGAGCGCGCGTTCTGGGACACCGTCGCCCGCTACGGCTACGGCGAGGTCCGGACCCCGATCGTCGAGCCCACGGAGCTCTTCGTCCGCGGGATCGGCGAGGTCACCGACATCGTCGAGAAGGAGATGTACACCTTCGTCGACAAGGGCGAGCACAGCCTGACGATGCGGCCCGAGGGGACCGCGTCGGCGGTGCGCGCCTACCTGCAGCACTCGGTCGGCGCGCGCAGCCCGGTCACCAAGTGGGCCTACCTCGGCCCGATGTTCCGCCGCGAGCGCCCCGCCCGCGGCCGCTACCGGCAGTTCTGGCAGGCGGGGGTCGAGGTCTTCGGCGACCCGGGGCCGTTCGTCGACGCCGAGATGATCGACATGATCGTCGGCCTCCTGGCCGAGCTCGGGGTCGAGGACCTCGAGGTGCTCGTGAACTGCCTGGGCACGGGCGACACGCGCGCCCGCTACCTCGAGGCGCTCGTCGCCTACCTGACCCCCCGCGCGAGCGAGCTGAGCGCCGACTCGCAGCGGCGGCTCACGACCAACCCGCTGCGGGTCCTCGACTCGAAGGCTCCGCAGGATCAGGCGGTGGTCGCCGAGGCGCCCGAGATCCTCGCCTACCTCGCCGACGAGGACCGCGGCCACTTCGATCTGCTGCAAGAGACATTGACCGCGCTGGGCACGCCCTTCCGGGTCGAGGCGCGGCTGGTCCGCGGCCTCGACTACTACGACCGCACGCTCTTCGAGATCCGCGGCCGCGGCGGCGAGCTGGGCGCGCAGAACACGCTCTGCGGCGGCGGCCGCTACGACGGCCTGGTCGAGCAGCTCGGCGGGTCCGCCACGCCGGGGATCGGCTTCGCGATGGGCCTCGAGCGGATCATGCTCGCGATGTCGGGCGACGACGCGCCGCCCGCGCCCGACGCCTTCGTGGTGGTCACGTCGCCCGAGCAGCGGACCGACGCGGCGACCCTGCTCAAGGCGCTCCGCGGCGCGGGCATCGCGGCCGACGCGGACCTGCGCGGCGGCTCGACGAAGAGCCAGTTCCGGCGGGCCGACAAGAGCGGCGCTGCGGTCGCGATCGTGATCGGCCCGGACGAGGCGAAGGCCGGCACCGCGCAGGTGAAGGACCTGCGGCGGGGTGAGCAGCGCGAGGTCGCCCGGGCCGAGGTCGCGGCCGAGGTCCGGCGGATCGGAGAGGCGGAGTGAGGCGCGCGTCGATCGCGGTCTGGATGCTCCTGGGCCTGCTCGTCGCCGCCCCGGCGGCCGCGCAGGGCGGAGACGCCGACGCGGGCCCCCCGAGCGAGCCGGGCGCCGGCGAAGACGACGACGGCTGGACCGAGGACGACGACGACTGGGCCGACGAGGACGACGACGACTGGGGTGACGAGGACGGCGACGGCGACTCGGGCGACGAGGACGCAGACGGCGACTCGGGCGACGAGGACGCAGACGGCGACTCGGGCGACGAGGACGCAGACGGCGACTCGGGCGACCAGGACGGCGACGGCGACGACGACGGCGACGGCCAGGTCGACGAGGGCGCGGGCGACAGCTCGGACGGCGACGAGGACGGCGGCGAGGCCGAGGACACCCAGGTCGGCCAGGACGACGAAGACGTCGAGGGCCAGGAGGGCGGCCTGCTCCCGCCCGAGCCCGCGGTGCGCTACCGCCCGACCCTCCCCGAGCCGGCGGAGGACGACTTCCAGCTCGCGATCCCGCCGCTCCTCTACCAGCGGCAGGGCGGCATCACCACGACGGCGGTGT
>JAUHXR010000022.1 GCA_030426845.1 Polyangia bacterium
ATTCGCCCGCCGTGATCACCGGCCAGCCACGCTGCTGCGGCAGGGTCGGCGCTTCGAACGAGGACGCGAACCAGCGACGGGTCGCCGGGTGCGCGAAGTCGAGGGGCGCGAGGTCGGGGGCGATGCTCATCGGCGCGAGAGCACCATGCCACGCCCTCCCGCCAACGTGGTGTCAGCAGCCGAGCGGCCGGCGCCTTCGCGGTCCGCCCGTCGCGGTCCGCCCGTCGCGGTCAGCCCTCGCGGAAGAAGAACCACCAGGCGGCGCCGAGTGCCACCACCGCGAGGACCACCACCAGGGGCCAGAACATCGGGCCGAGGCCCTCGTCCTCCGGCTTGGCCGCGGCGACCGGCTCCTTCGCCTCGGGCTTGCTCGCCGGCTTGGCGCCGCTCTTCTTCTTGGTCTTCGAGGCCGTCTTCGAAGCAGCCTTGGAAGCCGGCTTCTTGGCCGCCTTCGTGGCGGGCGCCGTCTCCGGCGCGGCCGTCGCGGCCGCGGCCGGGGCCGCCTCGACGTCCTCCTCGGCCTTCGCCTTGCGCCGGGCCGCCTTGCGCGCCCGCGCCTCCTCGCGCCGCTCCTTCTTGGAGCGCTTGCCCCGGCGCTTCTTGCTCTTGGCCTTGCCGCGCTGGCCGCTCGACGCCGCCTCCGAGGTGTCGTCCTCCGGAGTCTCGTCCTCCGGAGTCTCGTCCGGCTCCTCCTCGGCGTCCTCCGACTCGGCGTCGTCCGACTCGTCCGAGCTGGCCTCGCCCGAGCTCGCCTCGCCCGAGCTGGCCTCGTCCGAGCTCGCCTCCTCCGAGCTCGCCTCCTCCGGCTCCTCGGCGTCGCCCTCATCCGACGGGTCTGCGGCGGCCTCCGCTTCGTCCGGCTCCGAGGTCTCCTCGGGCTCCGGGGTCTCGGTCTCCTCGGGCTCCGGCTCCTCGTCCGGCTTCTCCTCCGACGAGGCCTCCTCCGACCGCGCCTCCGACCGCAGAGCCTCGTCCGCGGCCGGCTCCTCGTCCGGCGAGGCCTCCTCCGACGGCTCCTCCGACGACGGATCCGCGTCCGCGTCCAGCGCCTCGTCCGCCTCCGACGGCGGGGCCTGCTCCGGCGCCTCGGCGGTCGGCGCCTCGGTCTCCTCCGACGCCTCGTCCTCTGGCGACTCGTCGGCCACCGGAGGCTCGCTCCGCTTCGCCTCGGCGGGGATCTCCACCACCGGCGCCGGCCGGGTCGGCGCGGCCGACGGCGGACCCGACGGCGGACCCGACGGCATGAGGCTCTTGCGCAGGTGCATCCCCGACTCGAACTGGCTCGCGTCGGAGCCGGCCGCGCCGACCAGCTCGCGGATGCGGGCCCGGGCGTCGTCGTTGATCTTGACGAACTTGATGCCCATCCCGGCCGGCTCGTCGCCCGCCGCCTCGCGGCGCACCCAGACCACCCGGCCGACCGCGGTCACCGGGTCGCCCGGGTCGAGCTCGAGCTCGAGCTTGAGGAGCGTCGAGCGCTTCGCCGGGGCGTCCGTCTGCACGAACAGCCCGAGCTCCGACACGTTGCCCACGTGGCTCTCCACGAAGTCCACGTCGGTCGGGCTCCGCAGCCGGACGGTGGCCGAGAACTCGGCCCGCGCGCTCTCGCGTTCTTCTTCACCCACGGCGCTGTGCGTACCCTAATTCGGCGCGAAAGTCAGGATAACTCGGGATACAGTCGGCCGCGTGAGCGGCTTCATCGATCGCGTGACCACCATGGCCGAGGAGCTGGGCCTCGGGGACGTCCACGTCGACGGCGACCTCGTGCGGATCGCGGTTCCCCGCGAGGACGCGGGCCCGGTCGAGGTCCGCGTGACCCCGTGCGGCGAGATGCGGGGCAAGGAGGTACTGGAGTTCAGCTCGAGCGGCCTGCCCCTGCCCGACGACGACGCCCACAAGATGCCGCTGCTGATCCTGGCCCTGCAGCGCAACGCCGACGTGATGCTCGGGCACTGGGGCCTCGACGAGTCCGAGGACGGCTCGGTGCTCCGCGTCTTCCACAGCCAGATCACCGAGACGATGGACCTCCCCGAGCTCGAGGGCGCGGTGCTCGGGGTCGCCGACGAGTACGCCACGCTCCACGGCGCGTTCCGCGAGCTCTTCGGCTCGTGAGCGCGGCCGTCCTGCCGACCCCGGAGCAGCGCCGCCGCCTCGAGGCCTGGCGGTGGTCGACCTTCGTCGTCTGCCTCGTCGGCTACATCGCCTACTACCTCGGCCGAAAGAACCTCCCGGCCGCGTTCCCGCTCCTCGGCGAGGAGCTCGGCTACAGCAACACCGACCTCGGCCTGATCGCCGCCTACTCCGAGGTCGCCTACGCGATCGGCAAGCTGATCAACGGCCCGCTCGCGGACCGCTTCGGCGGGCGCACGATGTTCATGATCGGCCTCGCCGGGACGCTGGTCTTCAACCTCGTGTTCAGCCAGATGACCCACCTCGTCGGGTTCATCCTCGCGTGGTGCGGCTGCCGCTACTTCCTCTCGATGGGCTGGGGCGGCCTCGCCAAGACGATCGGCCACTGGTTCGAGCCCAAGCGCAACGGGACGGTGATGGGCTGGGTCTCCATCAGCTTCCAGTTCGGCGGCGTCGTCTCGACCGCGCTCGCCGGCGCGATCGTGGGCGCGGGCCTCGGCTGGCGCTGGGTCTTCATCATCCCGGCCGGGCTGATCCTGCTGATGCTGCTGTGGACCTGGCTCGGCAGCCGGGCGGCCCCCCAGGACGTCGTCGAGGACGTCGTCTTCGGCGGCAACGACCACGAGGGCCGCCCCCCCGAGTTCGAGACCGAGGGCGACGAAGACGGACACCCGATCGCGATCATCCGCCGCCTCTTCAAGGTCCCGCTCTTCCGCCACATCCTCGTCTTCAGCTTCCTCACCACGTTCCTGCGCTCGATCTTCTTCTTCTGGACGCCGAAGTTCCTCGCCGACGTCGGGATGGACACCTCGAGCGCGATCTTCAGCTCGACGGTGTTCCCGTTCCTCGGCGCGATCGGGACGATCGGTCTCGGCTGGTACACCGACCGCTACGCGAGGGACGGCGACCGCGGCCGCGCGATGTGGATCATGCTGAGCGGCCTCGCGGTCAGCGTCTTCGCGATCGCGGCCGTGGTCGCGAGCGCCGAGCCGTCGACCTTCGTGATCGTGATCCTCCTCGGGGTGGCCGGCTTCTGCCTGCTCGGCCCCTACTCGATGTCGAGCGGCGCGCTCACCCTCGACATCGCGGGCGCCAAGGGCGCGGGCTCCTGCACCGGGATGATCGACGGCGTCGGCTACGCGGGCGGCGCGCTCGCGTCGTTCGGCGCCGGCTACCTCAGCGACGTGATGGGCTGGGCGGGGGTGTTCACGATCATCGGCGTCGCGGCGCTGCTCTCGACGCTGTCGGCCTACTTCATCAGCCGCGTCACCCGGGCCGCGCACCGGGCCAAAGCCGCGGCTCAGCCGTAGGGCACGTCGAGGGCCGGCGGCATCGGATCGAGCGGGAGCTCGAAGTGCCACCACTCGCGCCGGTAGCCGACGAACCCGCGCCGGCTCATCGCCTCGGCGAGCGTCCGCCGGTGGGCTCTCGCGGGGCCCCACGCGCAGCCGGTCCAGCTCGCGCGGTCGAAGTCGTCCCACGCCGTCCCCATCGGGAGCGGCGCCCCGCGCGCGCGCCACGTGAGGCCGAGATCCACCGCGACCCCGCGGTTGTGCCGCGACGTGCGCCCGACGTAGCCGTCGAGCAGCCACGCGTGCCCGTGCGCCTCGCACCACGCGACCATCGCCGCGCTCGCCCGCGCCGGCCGGTAGGCGTCGTAGATCACGAGCCCGAGCCCGCGCGGCCGCAGGTCCTCCAGCACCTCCGCGAGCCGGTCGGCGGCCGCGCGGTGCAGCCACGCGCCCGGCCGCTCGTAGCCGGGGAGCGGGGCGCCGGTGAAGTTGTCGGCCGACGCGTAGCCGATCGCGAAGGTCAGCCCGTCGAGCGCGCGAAGGTCGACGAGGTCGGGAGGCGGCACGGGCGTGAGTGTGCCCTCATCCGCGCCGCAATTCCCGGAGCTCGACGCGAAGCGAGCCGAGGCGCCCGGGCTACATCATCATGCCGCCTCCGGTGCCGCCCCCCGGCCCCCCAACGAGGCTCACCCGACAGGCGACCAGCGTCCCCACGACGTCGGGCTCGGTCCACTGGGCGGAGACACGGAGCAGGTAGCGGCCGGGCGCGGCCTCCACCGGCTCCCCCGGCGTCCCCTCCATGTCCCACGTGGCGAGCACGGTCTCGCCCGACACCAGCTCGAGGACGGGCGCGGTCGACGACCCGAGGAGCTGCCCCGCGCACTCGCCGGAGAGCCACGTCGCGGTGGACACATCGATGGCGAAGTGATCGACGTCCTCGGCGCCCACGTGCGCCACCCACACGAGCTCGTCGGAGCCGGAGAACGCCGGCAGGACCTCGGGGGTGGCCGCGGCGTCGTTCGCTGCGTCGGCGGACTCGACGTACGACGGATCCGCTCCCCCTCCGAAGATCGGTCCGACGCGGAGCACGTAGCCCACGTTCGCGGCCTCCAGGCCCCATCCGCGCACCTCGACGACGGGGTCCGCGAGGTCGTCGATCGCCAGCGGCCAGCCGCTGCCCCGCCCATGACGGGCGCCGCTGCCGTCCTTCAGCTCGAGCGCCAGCGGCGCGTTGTACTCCGGATGGAGCGCGCGGTATGCGGGCAGCCTCACCGCGAACCCGTCAACGTCCTCTTCGTCCTCGAGGACGCCGACCACGCACCGTTGGTCGCTCGAGAGCTCGGCCTCGGTCCCCTCGCTCAGCACGAGGGCCGTCGGGACGGTCGCGAGGTCGAGCGCCTGGACCGTCCACGCGTCGGAGGGCTGCGGGAGCCCCGGGAGGTCGGACGGGTCGAACCACCCCTGGGCGTACTGCAGCTCGACGTAGTAGGTCGCCGCCTCGTGCGCGTAGAAGACGACCTCGACCAGCTCGTGGGTCGGCGCCTCGACGCAGTTGAGCCCGCTCGATCCGGACCCGAGGAGGTTCCCGTCGGCGTCCTTCAGCCTCAGCTCCACCCCCTGCTCGACCGCGCCCCCGCGCAGCAGCACCGCGATGTGCTGCCCCGCGCCGGCTTGTACCGCGACGTAGTCGCGATCGTCGTCGTCAGGGAGCTCGCCGCTCACCGTCTCTCCGACGCGCACCGGGATCGCCGTCGCGAAGCTCGAGTTGCCGTCGCCGTCCGAGGTCCCGACGTGCGCGTCCGGCAAGGGGCCGGCCTCGGGGAGGTCGACGTGGGCGTCGAGCCGGCTCGCGTCTGGCGCGACCGACGCGTCGAACAGCTCCGCGTCGCCGCCCGCCCCGTCGCACGCCGCCGACGCCAGCAACGACACGGACGCCAGGACGGTTCGCCGCCACCACCTCGAGCTCTGCCGCAAGCACCTCATTCGAGCACCTCCACGTTCATGCCCGCCGCGTAGGCGTAGCTGACCCACTCATCGAACCCGGACACGACGACCCCCACCGGCATGTCCGCGCGCACGCGATGCACGCCGTCGCCCTGACCGACCGGGCCCACGCTCAGGTCCCCCTGGATCTGCGGGAACGAGAGGGCGCATCGATAGACGACCCACTCGGTCGGCGTCGGGTAGGGATCGACCGCCGCGCGCTCGCACGTCTCCGGGAGCGGCTCGCCGTCGAGGTACACCGTTGCGTCGACCGGCGCGGTGATCGTGACCGCGTCGAACGCGTAGGTGGACGGCGTGAGGAAGACGTAGTCGCTGCGGAACTGATCCGCCGGGGGGACCACGAGGAGCGCGGGATCGCCTCCGGGATACCCGGGCGGGATGCCGAGCACCTCCTGCGACGCCATCAGCTGGATCACCGAGACCGACTGGGACGCGCGCAGCTGCGTGTCGCGATCGAGGGTGAGGAAGGCGCTCTGCCCCTGCTCCAGCGTGAATGCGTGGTAGGGAGCCTCGAGGCTCGTGTCGACGCGCGTGGTGCCCGGTCGCACCGCGAGCACCCGGACGATCTCGGGCTCGTTCGACTCCGGGACGAAGAGCGCCGGGTCGAGGAGCGCCTCGTTGATCGAGCGGGCCTTCGCGGGGGTCCGCGCCAGCACGAAGGTGCCGCCGAGCGCGTGATCCGGCAGGAGCTGGCCCTCGATGTGGTCGGCGCAGCAGCGTCGATCGATGACCCGCCCGGGGACCGGGGCGTCGGCCGCCTCCGCGCCGGTGTAGATCACGACGCCTTGCGTAGACTCGACCACGGTGCCGGTGAAGTCCGCGCGGTACGCGTCGGTCTCGAGGTTCAGGGTGTCGAAGGGCCCGAGCGTGAAGGTCGCCGACTCCCCGGGTCCCCACGACGTGCCCGCCTCGAGGCCGAGGACCCGCTCGACGAGCGGGCCGAAGCGGACCGTCACGTCGGTCGCCTCGGTCGTCCCCACGACGGTCAAGAACGCTCGGAGATCGGTGTCGCTCTGCTCGTCCACCGTGCCCCGCGTGGAGTGGCTCTGCATCCACCCCACCACCGTGGTCCGGGTGCCCAGCGCGGAGGTGGGCAAGAGCAGCGACGCGTCGTTGGAGAACGCGCTGCTGCCGGCGAGCGGGTTGAACTGATAGGCGATCACCGGGTGACGTGAGTGGATCCGGTACGCGCGCCGGGTGTACGCCGAGTGCGTCTCGTCCCACTCCGCGCCGCGCTGCGACCCGTCGACCCGACGGCGCGGGAGCGAGAGGACCGCGAGGTCGAAGGGCGCGACCTCGACCTCGTCCAGCGTGCGGACCGCGGGCGCGTCCCCCGGCGCGGAGTCGTCGACCTCGAGCGTGACGGTCGTCGCGAAGTGGTTCGGGTTGGAGACGATGATCCCGTAGGGAGGGCTCCGCGGCGCGTAGGTGTCGAGGTCGACAGGGAAGAACTCGCAGCCGTGGTACGACCGGTCGCGCCGCGCGCTCTCGCAGAGGTCCGCGCAGACGCCCGCCACGCACGAGAGCCCCGCCGCGAGGTCACACTCGCTCTGCGTCTCCCAGCCGCTTCCGTCGTCGCGGCACCGAGCCACGTTGCCCGCCAGGCAACCGGAGGAGCCCGGTCGACACGCCACGCACGCGCCGTCATGGCACACGCGATCGGTCAGCCCGCAGGGCTCGGCGCGCGCGACGACGCGGCCACCCTCTTCGACGCACTCGACCACGACGTCGCCGGCGCACTGGGACGCGCCCGCCTCGGCGCAGGCCAGCGTGTCCGTGTCCATGTCCGGCGCGAGCTCCCCCGTGGTGCACGCCGTGAGCGCGAGCGCGATGAGCGCTGGCCAGAGGGGCGAGATGTACCGTTCCATTCTCATGGCGCCTCCAGGATCGCGGTGAGGTTCAGCGAGCGGCGCCGCGGGTTCGCGAGCCGCAGCGCCTGCAGGTCGACGCGGTCGAACTCGAGGCCGGCCACGTCGAGCACCTCGACGAACACGACGGCTTGTCCGATCTCGTCGAGCTCCGGCGGCAGCACGACCGAGCGGACCGACGGGTGCGCGAAGAGGGTCAACGAGCCCCAGCTCCGCTCGACGTTGTTGTAGCCGACGCGGATTCGGATCAACGAGCCCGCCTCTTCGCCCGCGCCGCCAACCTCGAACCGAAAGGTCCGATCGGCGGGGAGCGGCCCGACCGCCGGCAGGTCGGGGATGGGGAGGAACGCGCCCGCGTCGACCGCCTCGGTCGAGATCGGCGTCCGCAGCGCGATCCGGGAGTGGGGGGAGAGATCGAGGTCGAGGTACTGCTCGGCCCCCCAGGCGAGATCCTCCGGTCCGGCTCGCACCACGGCCCACATCTCCTGGATCGCCCCCCGGAAGCTCCCCTCGGGGCTCGGCTGCCAGGGGACGGCGACCGACGACGCGAGCGGGCCCCAGGAGGTGGGATCGTAGACCCAGGCCCCGCTGAGCAGGCGCTCGAGGACGACGCTCGTGACGACCCCGGGAACGGAGTAGCGAACGAAGAGCTGCTGCCGTGAGACGGCGTCATCGTCGAGCAACCCGTCTTGCCGGAGGTGACGGACGGTCGGGGGGTCGGCCGGCGGCGCGAGCGCGACGGATCGACCCGCCATCACGGGCGTGTCCATCGGGATCTCGACGCCCGCTTCAACCCCCGAGACGGGGAGCGCGAAGGGCGCGCCGAGCCCCAGGACGTGAGGCTCGAAGCTCGCGAGCGAGCCGTCCGTCTCGAGCCCGGCCATCGCGATCGGGACGAGCAGCCCCTTCGAGCGCACGCTCTCGACGGCGAACGGGTAGCCGCGGGTGCCGCGCTCGTCGCTGACGCGAAGAGGTCCCGACACGACCTGGGCGCCGCTCGGGTCGCCGGGCTGAGGCTGCGTGACGAGCCACACGTAGGCAGCCCGCGTCTGCCCCGGCCGCGGCTCGGGCAGCCCGCTCCAGTCGAAGGTCGGCGAGGTCATGAGCTCGTCGCCGTAGAAGACGATCTCGCCGCTCACGTCCGCCTCGGGATCCGGGTAGACGACGCCACCGCCGCCCGACGGCTCGCCGCTGGCGCCGAGGCAGCGGTAATCGACCCCGACGAGCCCCAACGTGACGTGCGTCGCCTCTGCGCCGAGGAACCCGGCGTCGAACGCGCACGGGTGCCACGCGATGACGTCCACGCGACCGCGGAGATCGTCGCCGGTGAGGACCACGATCCCGTCCGCGCCGGTCACCGCGCGGTGGCTCAGCGGGCCGCCGCGAGGGCCGGCGACAACCGTCGCGTTCTCGAGCGGCATGCCGTTCGGCACGCGCACGAGCACCGTGACCCTCCCCTCGGCCGGGCCCCCGCTCAGGCCCCCGTGGCTCCGGAATGGGCTCTCGTAGGTGAAGGCCTCGGCGAGGGTCAGCGCGTCCGAGCCGACGGTGAGGCCGACGTCCACCGCGCCGATCGGGTGGGGGGGCGTGCGGCACGTCGCCTCACGCGCCGAGACGATCGTCACGTCCGCGCACGTCTGCCCGTCGAGCGTGACGCGGAGGTCCGGCGCGAAGAGATCCGAGGCCGCCCGGAGCGTGATCCGCGTCCCGCCTTCGGGCGCGCCCGTCGCGGGTGAGACGCTCACCGCGTAGTACTCGTACGCGTCGTCGAGCGTGTGCTCGATCGCGCCATCCCGGACCGACACGTCGACGCGCCCCGGGGCGTGCGGAGGGACGATCACCCGGATGCGATCGGACGCGATCCGCAGCACGTCCTGCGCGGGCACCGCCACGTCCCCGAAGCGGACGGACGGCGTCGCGGAGTGGAGCTCGCCGCCTCGGAGGAGCGCGAGATGCCCGCCGGAGAACGGGCCGTGGTCGGGGGTCAGGCGAAACGACGAGCCGCCAGCGTCCTCGACCTCCGGCCCCGCGTCGGGGAGCGCGCCCCCGCCGGCGTCCCCGGGCTCCGAACGCTCGCCGCACGCGGCGAGCATGAGGGGGAGGAGGAAGGCGAGGGGCGCGCAGCGCCAGCGAACGTCCGGCATGCGGAGGAGAGCCACCCGGGCGCCAAGAGCGGTCCACATTTGCGCGCGCTCGAGGGCGTTTTCTTGATCGAGCCCTCAAGCCTCGGCGCGATCGACCGTTGGTGAGCCTGGAGGCTTCCCCGTGATCGGCTCTGTCTCGACCCGCTTCGGTCTACCGACCCGCGTCCAGTACGCGGGCGAGGTCCAGGCCGACTCCGCCTGGCGTCCGCACGGCCAGCAGGCGAGCCAGCACGCGCGCGGGATCACCGATCGCCACGTCCCGCCCACCGCGCAGACCGAGGCCGGCGCGACCGAGCGCGGGGTCAGCCCCGAGGAGCGACGCAGCGCGCCGCCGCCCGGCGAGCCGCGGAAGGATGGCGCGAACGGCGAGGCCCAGAGCGCCGACGAGCTGAGCGCCGACGAGCTGAGCGCCGACGACCAGAAGGAGGTCCAGCGCCTCCAGAAGCGCGACGCCGAGGTCCGCCAGCACGAGCAGGCCCACGCCGCGGCGGGCGGTGCCCACGCGGGCGCGCCGAAGTACGAGTACGAGACCGGACCCGACGGCAAGCGCTACGCGGTCGGCGGCGAGGTCCCGATCGACGTCTCGCCGGTCCAGGGCGATCCCGGCGCGACCATCCAGAAGATGCAGCAGGTGCTGCGCGCGGCCCTCGCGCCGGCCCAGCCGTCCGGCCCCGACCGCAACATCGCGGCCGGCGCCCGCGCCAAGCTCGCGCGCGCCCAGGCGGAGATGCGCAAGGAGTCTTCCCCCGAGGAGTCCGAGGACGGCGGCGCGGGGATGCGCGCGGCCAGCGCCTACGCCAAGGCCGGCGCCGCCGACGTGCCCACGAGCACGATCCAGACGATGGCCTGCGAGAGCTGCGGCGGAGCGCACTCGCCCTAGGAGCTTCATTCGCTACCGGCGCGATGCGGATCCCGGAGCGCCATGCGTTCGGATCGGCGTCGGACGTGACGAGGCGATGCTCGGGCATCGTCGAGGAGCGGCCGGCGGCGAGGCGGACGCTTGCCGCCCGGGAGGCGCCCCGCGACGGTGGTGAATCAAGCTCCTGGGAGCACGCCGGAGGATCCGAGGCCGGCCGGGACCCGGCTCGCACCCACGCACGCTCCCTCGACGTTCCTCGCCGCCGCCACAACTCCGCCACATCGGATGAAGACCGTGGTCCTCATGCAGCGAACCACGCTCCTCTCCGTCGCCGTCCTCCTCACCCTCACCGGCTGCGGCTTCGGCCTCGGCGACGATCTCGCCCGCGCCGACGAGCCCCAGGTCGCCTTCGCCGACGACGCCCCGGGCTGGTCCGACGTCAGCTCCGGCCGGTACCGGCCGAGCGCCCCTGACGCGAGCGACCTCGAGGCCGACCTCCATGGCCTCTACCTCGCGCCGCCGGACCGCGCCCTCGTGCGCGTGACCGTCCGCGCCGAGACCGAGGGCTCGCGCGAGGCCGCCGGGCAGCGGGTCCGCGAGGTCGCCGCGTCCGTCCGCGACGCGCTCGGGCAGGGCGAGCCGTGCCGCGCCCAGGTCATCGACTACAGCGGCCTGCGCCGGAGCGGCGACACCTGGAGCGGCGACGCGACCCTCCGCTACGACGTCGACCTGCGCGGGCTCGAGGACGCGGGGGCGCGCTTCGAGCGCCTCGAGGCCTGCATGCGGCGGTTCGGGGCCCTCGACGCGGGCGGCGCGAGCGACGTCCGGGTCTCCGCGCCGATCGTCACCGTGGACGACCCCGACGCGCACCGCGAGGCGCTGCTCCGCCGGGCGGCCGAGGGGCGACGCGCGGTCGAGGCGATGGACGCGCTCCCCGGCGCGCCCGCGGCGCGGACCTGCTACAGCCGCGGCGACGTCACCCTCGGGCGGCGCTCGCTCCGCGGCGTCGCGCTCCAGCTCGACCTCGAGTGCCCCTCCACCCCGCCGGGCGCGGCCGCGCCGGGCGCCCTCGCGGCCAGCCCCGGGATCGTCGACGGGACCCTCTGAGCCAGCGACCTCGAGAGGTGACTCAGCCGTCGTAGCCGGCCGCGATCAGCAGCTCGCGGTCGGACGCGGAGCTCATCGCGCACGGGACCTCGAAGACGAGGTAGACGTGGGAGCCGCTCTGGATGCTGCTCGGCATCTCCGACTCCGCGAAGTAGCGGCTGCTCGAGATCTCGAACGACGACTCGCCGAAGTGCCGCGCCTCGACCTCGGGCCGCGGCGCGTGGCCGTAGTAGGCCTCGGTCGCGTCGAGCTCGACGAAGCACTGGCCGTCGGCCGGGGTCAGGTCCTCGAAGAAGCCGTCGTCGACCTCGACGCTCCGCGCGCTCACCTGACCGTCGCCGCGGACGAGCTCGACCGCGTGGGTCCCCTGCTCGAGCTCGATCTCTCCGTGCTGCGCCGGCCCGAGCGTGGCCTGCTCGATCCCGTCCACCCGCACCACGAGCGAGCCCTCGACGGGCGCGACGACGTGGAGCGTCCCCGTGCCGTTGAAGTACTCGCGGATGCCCATGAACGCCGCGAAGAGCGCGACCGGGATGCCCACGATCAGCGCGATGACGAGCCGGATGTTCCTGAGAATGCGCATGTCCCCCCCTTACGTGTCCCTGTCCCGTCGAATTCCTCCCTGGCGCTTGACGCGCGGCGGGCAGAACCGGCAAATGCGCAGGGTAGCCCCGTGCTGGATCTCGCGCTCTACGACAAGGTCCACCTCAGCCGCCGCCCCCCGGCGCAGCGGCTCATCGCCGAGCTGTTCCTGCGCTTCGACTACCGCAAGGTCGACCTCGTGGTGGAGGGCCTGTCGAACCTCCCGGACCGCCCGGTGGTCCTCGCGATGAACCACACCGACAACTTCAATTACTGGCCTCTGCAGTATCGGATGCACCAGGAGGACCGATACACCGCGACCTGGGTCAAGGGGAAGAACTACGAGGGCCGCGGGGTCAGCGCGTTCATGCGGTGGACGAACAACATCCCCATCGCGTCGCGCGGCTACGTGATCACGCGCGACTTCCTCAACGTCCTCGGGCGGCGCCCCGACCCGGACGAGTACCGGGCGCTCCGCACCGCGATCGACCAGCTCACGCCGGTTCCGCGCGGCGCGGTCCCGGCCCGGCTCCTCGAGCAGGGCCGCGACATGCTCGGCCGCCGCTTCGACCCACGCGCCGAGGCGTACCACGAGGCGATCGAGGGCCTGATGGACGCGCTCACCGGGCGGTTCCTCGACCTGAACCGCAAGGCCCACGACGTGGGCTGCGACGTCCTCGTGTTCCCGCAGGGCACCCGCAGCATCCGCCTGTCGCGCGGGCACATCGGCCTCGCGCAGATCGCGATCTTCCTCGGCGCCGACATCGTCCCGGTCGGCTGCAACGGGACCGACACCCTCTACCCGGGCCGCAGCTTCCGCGCGAAGCCTGGCCGCGCGGTCTATCGAATCGGCGAGCCGATCCCCCTCGCGAGCTTCGGCGACCTGCTCCCCGGGCCGTCGTTCAAGCCGTTCACACGCGAGGGCGAGGAAGCCCACCGCGCGTCGCTCCAGGCGATGGTCGACCGCGTGATGGACGCGATCAACGGGCTGCTCGACCCGCCCTACCAGTACAGCGACGAGAAGGAGAGCGACGGCACGAGCGGCACCGACCGCTTCGTGTGAGGGGAGCGCAGCGGCTAGAGCGCCAATCGGTTTGAAACCGCCGCAAATCACGGGCGGGACAGCCGTCCGGCGCGGCCAGCCGCTCCTCGACGATGCCTGAGCATCGCCTCGTCACGTCTGACCACGCCGAACGGCCGTCGCGCTCCGAGCTTTCTCGACTCTCCAAACCGATCGGTGCTCTAATCGCAGCCGGTCTCGCGCGAGTGGCGGGTGAGGTCGACGCTCCCATCGCTCCGCGCGCTCGCGACGAGCTCCACCCGGTCGACGCCCCACGCGACGCCGACGGGCGCCGAAGGCTGCACGCGCGGCCCCGCGATCCCGTCGTCGCGCAGCCGGGCGAAGCCGCCCTCGCCCCACGCCGAGCCGTCGGAGGCGAGCCGGAGGAGCGGCGCGATGGCGGCGAGGGCGTCGGCGCGCAGCGGGACGGGCGCCTCGTCCCCCTCG
Organism: Polyangia bacterium; assembly: GCA_030426845.1. Taxonomy (GTDB): domain Bacteria; phylum Myxococcota_A; class Polyangia; order Polyangiales; family Sandaracinaceae; genus JAUHXR01. Next base: position 13,491 of record JAUHXR010000022.1, read on the forward strand.
AGGTCGACGATCGCGCCGTCGCGCAGGCCCGCGAGCGCGCCGCGCGGCGTCTCGGTGAGGACCGAGACGCCGGCGTCGAGGTCGAGCGTGGGCTCGACGCCGCGGTAGCGCACGACCCGGCCGCCGAAGCGCAGCGCCAGCTCGCCCAGGCTGACGCGCGCCTCGTCGGGAGCGGCCGGCAGGCGCGTGGACGCGGGCGTTCCGCCGACCGAGGGGACGTGGATCAGGAGGTCGTCCGCGATCACCCAGAGCCGATCGACCACGCCAAGGAGGCGCAACGTCGCGTCGTCGGGGACCGCGTCGAGCAGGAGCCGCCCGCGGACGTCGTCGGGGCGGACGCCGGCCACCACGAGCTGCATCCCCGCGTCGGTCCGCTCGACCCACGCGACGCCCTGCGGGCCGGTCGACAGCGCGACGACGGGCCACGCGGCGGCGTAGGAGCCACCGGCGTAGCCGTGAACTCCCGTCGCAGTCGCGTAGGCGCGCGGAGAGAAGTCGACGAGATCGCGGACCGCGGGCGCCGACGGGGCAGGCAGGTCGAACGGCGCCCCCTCGCCGACGCCGGAGATCCAGGATCCGTCCGCGCGGAGACCTCTCGCCTCCACCCGGATCGTGTCCACGAACCGTGTGTGGATGACCCCGTTGCCGAAACCGTCGTCGCTCAGCGCGTCGCCCACGGCGATCCCGCTCGCCGGGTCGACCTCGAGCACGCGGAAGCAGGACCTCACGATCGGAGAGGCCGCGCCGGAGCCCACGCCCCACTCCGCCTGGATCACCGCGACGGGGACGCCAGAGCCCGTGCAGCCGTCGAGCGACCCGACCCTCAACACGTCGCCGAGCTCCGCGTCGACCGGCCGCGCCCACACGGCCGGATCGTCGCAGTCGACCTCCGGGGGCGCGCCCGCGTCGGGCGGGCCGGCGTCGGACGGCCCCGCGTCGAGGCCGGCGTCCGCGCCGGCGTCGCGCTCGTGGGAGCGGCCGCACTCGCAGCCCGCGCACGAGAGGAGCGACAAGAGAAGTATCGCGCGGCGCATGACGGTGACCGTACACCCGGCGCGCCACCCGGGCATACTCACCGGGTGAGCAACCGGACCGACTACGCGAAGATCGCGGCGACCTACGACGAGGGCTACCGCCGCAAGGAGATCCCCGTCTCCGCGCTCCTCACCGCGATCGCGGCCGAGCGGCCCGAGCCGCGCGTTCTCGACGTGGGCTGCGGCACCGGCAACTGGCTCGCGGTCCACCGGGCGGCGTTCCCGGACGCGTGGCTCACCGGCGTCGACCGCTCCAAGGAGATGCTCGCCCGGGCGCGGGAGAAGCTCCCCGAGGACGTCGTGCTCCTCGAGGGCGAGGCCGAGCGACTCCCCGTCGACGACGGCGCGTTCGATCTGGTGGCCTGCAACTTCGCGTTCCACCACTTCGTCGACAAGCCGCGCGCGCTCGACGAGCTGCTCCGCGCGACCGCCCCCGGCGGCGGGCTCCGGATCTGGAACCTCTGCCCCGAGCATCAGCCCGGCTGGTGGGTGCACCGGTTCTTCCCGGGCACGGTCGCGATCGACGAGGCGCGCTTCTGGAGCGCCCGGCGGATCGTGGAGGCGCTCGAGGCGCGCGGGCTCACGGTGGAGGCGAAGGTCGAGGTGTCGCTCTACCGGGCCCCGCTCGACGCGCTGATCGCGGAGGCCGAGCGCCGCGACGTCTCCGAGCTCGCGCTGATCGACGACGACGCGTTCCGCGCCGGGGTCGCCGCGCTGCGCGAGGCGCGCGAGGCGGGCCCGACCGTGCTCGACGAGAGCGCGCTCCTCACCGTCCGCGCGCGCCGGCCGCGATGATGGCGCGCGCGGCCCGGGGGCGTCACACCGTCTCCATGCGTCGGACCCTGCCGCTCCTCGGGGCGCTCGCGCTCCTCGCGGCCGCGGCGAGCGCGCAGCCCCGGCCGCGCCCCGCCCCGTCGGTCCACTACACGGTGCGCGCCGATCCGGCGCTCGAGCACCTGAACGTCGAGGTGTGCTTCGACCGGACGCCACCCGCGCGGCTCGGCCCGGGGATCAGCGGCGCCGGCCGCGCGCTCGAGGGGGCGTGGGCGAGGCGGCGGCGCCTCCCGGTGGTCGAGGACCGCATCGTCCTCGAGGGGCTGTCGGCCGGCGACTGCGCGCGCTACCGGGTGGACGTGGACGCGGCCCTGCGCGCGTCGGGGCTGGGCCTGCGGGTCGGCACGGACATCGTGGCCTCTCAGGGAGCGTGGCTGTGGCGCGATCGGGCGCGCGTGCCGGCGGGCGGCGCGACGATCCGCTTCGCGCTCCCCGACGGCCTGCGCGCCGCGACGCCATGGCCGCGACGTGACGGGCGGCAGTGGCTCGGGCCGAGCGCGTTCCGGCGCGCGGGCTTCGTCGCGATCGGGCGGTTCGACACGCGCGCGGTGGAGCGCGCGAGCGGGCGGGCGCGGCTCGTGATGCTGGGCGACGGCTGGTCGCTCGACGCGGACGAGGCGGCGGGGTGGCTCGCTCGCGCGATGGACGGCGTCGCGACGGTGCAGGGGCGCTTCCCGGTGGACGACCTGCTCGTGATCCTCGTGCCCCAGCCGGGGCGCGGGATGGGCTTCGGGATGGTGCGGCGGGGCGGCGGCTACGCGATCGCGTTCCTCGTCGGCCGCGAGTCGAGCGCGGAGGACATCGCCCGGAGCTGGGTGAGCTGGCACGAGCTCAGCCACCTCTACCTGCCGGCCCTGCCGCGCGAGGACGCGTGGCTCTACGAGGGCCTCGCGACCTACTACCAGGAGGTCCTGCCCGCGCGCGCCGGGGTGCAGAGCGACGAGGACGCGTGGGACGACCTCAGCGACGGCTTCGCCCGCGGCGAGCGCGGCCGCCGGCGCTACGGGCCGCTCGGCGAGGAGGCGGCGCGGATGCGGCAGACGGGCGCGTTCACCCACGTCTACTGGTCGGGCACCGCCTTCGCGCTCGAGAGCGACGTCGCGCTCCGGCGCCGCGGCAGCTCCCTCGACGCGGCGCTCCGGCGCGGCGGCGCGCGGTGGCGGGGCGATCAGCGAGAGTGGTCGAGCCAGGAGGTCTGCGCGCTCTGGGATCGCGGCCTCGACGGACGCGTCCTCGAGCCGCTGCGCGACCGCTACGCCGGGCGCTCCGACTTCCCCGCCACCGCCGCGCTGCTGCGCCGCCTCGGCGTGCGCCGCGAGTCGCAAGGCGTCGTGCTGGGAGCAGGCGAGCTGGCGGAGACCCGCGACGCGATCATGCGGGCCGCGGCCGACGCTCGCTCTACCCCGAGACGAGCTACTCCGTGACCAGGACGTGCGAGCCGTGGAACGGGGTGCCCTCGGTGGCCAGCCCGTGCCAGCCGGTCGGCAGCTCGGGCCAGGTGCGGCCGAAGACGTAGTGCGCGTCGTAGGGGGTCATGTTCACGCAGCCGTGGCTGCGCGGGAGGCCGAAGCGGGTGTGCCAGAACGCGGTGTGGAGCGCGACGCCCGCCTCGAAGTACTGCGTCCACGGGACGTCCTCGATGCTGTAGCGGTCGTCGCCCGCCTCGGGGCCGATGTTGCTCATCGTGTCGGTCACGTGCTTGCGCCGGATCTCGAACAGGCCGAGCGGGGTCTCGTGCTCCTCGACGCCGGTCGAGACGAGGGTCGCGTAGAGCGGCGTGTCGCCGCGGTAGAGCACCAGCGTCTGCTCGCCGCGGTCGACGTGCACCCAGGGCTCGTCCTCGCCGACCCCCTCGGGGCGGTCGACGCGCTCGGCCACCGCCGCGAACCAGGCGCGCAGGTAGCGATCGCCCGCGTCGGTGCTCACCCGGTGCATGATCTGGCCGCCCCGGTTGGCGCGGTCCTGCCAGCCGGTGAGGAGGGTCTGCCGCTCGATCGGCTCGGCCTCCTCGTCGAACACGAAGGAGACCGTGCCGTCCTCCGCCTCGCGCTGGATCATCGGGCGCGCGGTGCGCACCGTCCACGCGACCGGGAGCGTCACGTCGCCGCCGAGCTCCACGCCGCGGAAGTCGTGCCCCGTGCGCGTCTCGAGCTGCGCCTGCTTGATGTAGCGGCCGCCGGTCGTGCGCACGAAGCGGCGGAAGGCGCGCACCTCGACGCCATTGCTCGCGACGTAGAAGCCGCGGTCGAGGTAGCGCGCGGTCACCGCGGTGCCGGGCGGGCCGTCCTGGGCCTCGCCCGACAGGTAGCGGCGGGCCCTGGCCTCGTCGAGCTCGAGGAGCTCGCGGTAGCGATCGGCCTTCGCGCCCGCCGCGCGCTGCTCGTTGCGCGACGGAAGCCGGTGGTACTCCGGGACCGCCGACTCCTTCACGTAGTAGTAGTCGTAGGGCAGCGGCTCGTCGCGAGCGGTCGGCGGCAGCACCACCGCGCCGCGCGCCGCGGCCTGCTCGACCTGGTCCTCTTTCCAGCCCTCGAGGGTCGGCTCCTCCACCTCGATCGGGCCGTCGCGCACCTCGAGGCCGTCGTCGTCGCAGACCCAGCCGGTCGGGTGGACGGGGCGCCAGCCGCCCGCGCAGCCACCGCCGCGCCGGGTCTCCGCGCCGAGACGCACGAGGCCGCCGATCCGCAGCCAGCCCACGATCGTCGCGTCCGGGCTCGGCTCGGTGTGTACGGTGAGGAGCACCCCGGTGACCGCGCCGTGGGCCGGGAAGTCCGCGTCGAGGCGCGCGGCCGCCCGCTCCTCCTCGGTGGCGGTGGCCGGCAGGGCCGCGACCGCGCGGTCGCCGGCCGAGGCGGGGGGGGCCTCGGCTCGGGAGGAGGTCTCCTCGTCGTCGCCCGAGCAGCTCGCCGCGACGGCGACGAAGAGCAGCATCGCCAGGGCGGAGGCGGGGCGGGCGCGGCGTCGCGGGTTCGCCTTCATGAGACAGGCGCGTACCAGACTCGCGGCGCGGGGCAAGCCCGCTCCTCGGGCGCGCCTGGGTGAGCTCGCGGGAGAGCTCAGCCCTCGTCGGGCTCGGGGACGCGGCGGCGGAGCACCCGGCGCAGGGCGATCCGCGCGATGGGCACCCCCGCCATCGGCGCGCGACGGGCCGCGCGGGCTCGCGCGAGCTCGCCGAGCACGCTCACGCGCTCCTCACGTGGGAGCGGCGGCGGCGGCGGCTCGGCCGCGGGCGTGGTGGACGGAGCGGGCAGGACCTGGAGGGCCGGGGCGGCGATGCGAGGGTCGTTCACGAGCGAGATCGTCGCCCGCGCGCCCTCGCCGCCTCAAGAAAGGCGCGCCCCGAGCCGCCTCGCCCGCCGCAGCTCAGCGCCCGTCGATCGGAACGTAGTCGCGCGCGTTCGCGCCCGTGTAGATCTGCCGCGGGCGCCCGATGACGTGACCGGGGTCGTTGTTCATCTCGCGCCACTGCGCCATCCAGCCGGGCAGGCGCCCGAGCGCGAACATCACCGTGAACATGTCCTCGGGGATGCCGATCGCGCGGTAGAGGATGCCGCTGTAGAAGTCGACGTTCGGGTAGAGCTTGCGCTCGACGAAGTACGGGTCCTTGAGCGCGATCTGCTCGAGCTCGATCGCGATGTCGAGGAGCGGGTCGCTCATGCCCTTCTTCGCCAGGATCTGGTCGACCATCGACTTGAGGATCCGCGCGCGCGGGTCGTAGCTCTTGTAGACGCGGTGCCCGAAGCCCATGAGGCGGCGGCCGGAGCTCTTGTCCTTCACCTGCTCCATGAAGCCCTTGTAGTCGCCGCCGGAGTCCTTGATCTCCTTGAGCATCTCCATGACGGCCTGGTTCGCGCCGCCGTGGAGCGGGCCCCAGAGCGCGCTGATCCCGGCGCTGATCGAGGCGTAGACGCTCGCGTCGCTCGAGCCGACGAGGCGCACCGTGGAGGTGGAGCAGTTCTGCTCGTGATCGGCGTGGAGGATGAGGAGCGTGTTCAGCGCCCGGACCTCGAGCGGGTCCGGCTCGTAGGTCGTGGTCGGGACCGCGAACATCATGTGGAGGAAGTTCGCGCAGTAGGAAAGCTCGTTGCGCGGGTACATGAACGGCTGGCCGATCTTGCGCTTGTAGCCGAACGCCGCGATCGTCCGGACCTTCGACAGGAGCCGGGTGATGTGGAGGTCGGTGTCCGAGTCCGGGTCGAGCGAGTCGGGGTAGAACGCCGACAGCGAGCCGACCATCGCGGAGAGGACGCCCATCGGGTGGCCGCTCGCGGGCACGCCCTGGAAGAACGTCTTCATGTCCTCGTGGAGGAGGCTGTGCATCGTGAGCGCCTGGGAGAAGCGCGCGAGCTCCTCCTTGTTCGGCAGCTCCCCGTGGATGAGCAGGTAGGCCGTCTCGACGAAGGTCGACTGCTCGGCGAGCTGCTCGATCGGGTAGCCGCGGTAGCGGAGGACCCCCTGCTCGCCGTCGAGGAACGTGATGGCGCTCGTGGTGGAGGCCGTGTTCTTGAAGCCGGGGTCGATGGTCACGAGCCCCGTGAGCGCGCGCAGCTTCCCGATGTCGATGGCGCGCTCGCCTTCGGAGCCCGATACCACGGGCAGCTCGATCTCTTTGCCATCGACGATGAGGCGGACGGTGTCGCTCATGAGGTTCCTCCGGACGCGCAGGGTCGGGCTCCTGTGCCCGAGCCGCAACCCCCAAAATGGACGAAATGTACCCGCCAGGTACGTCCGGTATGCTCTGCGCTCAACCCTCGGAGATCCGCTCATGCTTTCACGACGCGCCCACTTCGTCCTCGCCACCCTCCCCCTCGCCCTCGTCGTCGCCCTGGGGGGGTGCAGCGACTCGCACGGCGGAGACGACGCCGGCGGCATCCTGCTGATGGACAGCGGGCCGGGGGCGATCACCGACGCGGGCCCCGGCGCGACCACCGACGCGGGTCCGGGCGCGATGGCGGACGCGGGCCCCGGCGCGATGGCTGACGCCGGCCCCGGCGGAGGCTTCGACGCCGGCCCGCCCACCGACGGAGGCGGCACGGTGGGCATCGACTGCATGGGCATGACCTGCGACCCGCGCACCGAGACCTGCTGCGTCACCGGCGGTCTCGGCACCCCCGCGTCGGCGAGCTGCATCCCCAACACCGAGATGTGCATGGGCGCGACCGCCGACTGCGACGGCCCCGAGGACTGCATGGGCGACGTCTGCTGCGCGCGGGCCAGCCTCGGCGGGATCACGGTGAGCTGCGAGCCCAGCCCGTCCACCTGCGGGAGCGGCGGCTTCGGCGAGTTCGAGCTCTGCCACGTCGCGAGCGACTGCAGCGGGCCGACGGACATGTGCTGCCCGGTGCGGATGGGCGGCTTCAGCGCGATGTACTGCAGCGAGACCTGCTTCGGCGGCCCCCCGATGCCCTGAGCCGGTGCCCTGAGCGGTGCCCTGAGCGTCGGGGAGCGCCGGGGTGCGCCGCCGGCTCAGACGCCGTCGAGGTAGACGCGCCGGGCCTCGGGCAGGTCCGCGGGGTCGAGCACGCGGACCCGCGTCCGCTGCTCGGCCTGTCCAGCGACGGTCGCGCGCAGCTCGAGGGTGATCGGGAAGAGGTTCTCGAGGTCCTGCATCGGGATCGTCTCCGACGTCCACGCGGGCACCAGGTTCCGGCGCACGACCAGGCCCGGGGCCACCGCGTCGAGGTGGATCGCCACCGAGCCGGCCTCGAGGTCGTCACGGAACGAGACGCCGCAGTGCAGGTCGCCGCGCTCGATCCAGCAGCCGATCAGCTCGTCCTGCGGGTCGGCGAGCGGGGGCTCGACGAGGCCGTCGGGGGTCGCGAAGAGGGTCTCGCCGCGGATGGCCACGCTCGGCAGCTCGGTCACCTGCCCGTCCGGGCGCAGCAGGGTGTAGGCGACGTTGGCCTCGGTGACGTCGCGGGTCACCGCGACCCAGAGGTCGGGCGCGTCGGCGGTGACGAACGCGGAGAGCTGGGCCGTCTGGACCTCGCCCTCGATCGTGATGGAGTGCGCGTCGGCGTTGAAGAGCGCCGTCTCGCCCTCGCCCACGTTGATCGCGGCGTGGAGGAGATCGAACGGCGCTTCGAGCGCGACGACGTTCGGGATCACCTCGCCCGGGAGCGCGTTCTCGTAGCGCACCGGGGTGAGCGGGGCCTCGATGACGCCGAGGTCGAAGCCGTGCAGCCCCTCGTCGAGGACCACGCGCCCGTAGAGGCTCTCCCCCTCGGGGATGTCGGCGTACTCGCCGTCGAGCGGGAGCGACACCTCGGCGCCATCGACCACGACCGACGCCGACCGGAGCGTGATGCCGTCGCGCCGGACCACCCGGCAGGCCTGGATCGCGCCGTGGCCGTAGCAGGAGAGGAACGGCACCCGCGCGGGCTCGAGCCGCGCCGGGGGCTCGCGCTCGGGCTCGAGCCCGGCCCGGGTCACCCGGTAGCGCCCGGGCCGGTCGATCGTGAAGGGGACCGCGTCCGAGTCGCCGCCGGCCGTGCCGGTCAGCGCGTCGGTGCCGTGGGGCACCGCGAGCCGCACCACCGCCACGTCGCCGAGGCCGAGCGAGCGCGTGCGCGGGCGGACGCTGACCTGCGAGCGGCGCTCCCCCCGGAGGTCGAGCTCCCCGCTCGCGAGGACGAGCTCGTACTCGTCGAAGGACACGTGCGCGAGGTCGAGCCCCGACTCGATCCGCATCTCCCAGACCTCGAAGGGGAGCTCCGGGCCGCGGCGCTGCGCGAGGTCTGCGGCCGACGCGATCGTCATCTCGGTGCGGAGCTGACCGTCGAGACCGACGATGCCCTCGTCGTTCAGCCCCGCGCGAGCGTGGGCGCGGATCCGCAGCGGGTAGCGGTCGGCGAAGAAGCGCAGCTCGAGCGGCCCGTCGCCGAGGCGGCCCGAGCCGAGGTGGCGGTCGTCGGTCCCGTAGACGTCGAGGTCGACGGCCGGCAGGGTCGCCTCGGCCGGCAGCTCACAGCGGAGCATGTCGGTGCTGAACGACGAGTCCCCGTCGCCAGGCTCGATGCGGCACACGAACAGCGCGCCGGGGCCGTTGCCGTCGGCCTTGGCGGTCGGCCCGACGAGCGAGGCGGGACCCGCGGTCGGGCCGGCGCAGGCGACGAGGGCGAGGAGGGGAAGGAAGAACAGCGTGCGCGTCATGGAGGGATCCCTATCAAGCCACGTGCCGACCTCACGGCGGGACGCCGTGGGGCCGGAGTGGAGTCGAAGGTCGGAGGGCGGAGCGTTCACCAAGGGCTCGTTTCTGGGGGTTACGCAGCGGGTTTGGTCTCGGGTCGGCGTTCTCAGCGAGAAAAGATGGAGAGCTGAGACGAAATGGGAGCTGGGAAGCTCTTGTGGGTCACGCGCGGCGGGATCGGCTACTCGAGTGACCACCGGGTCGTGGCCTCGGGCGCTCGCGCGGCGAGAGCCCCCGCGGCCTCGTGGGTCAAGGGTGGTCATCCTCCCTCGCACCCGCGCTTGCACCTCGGGCGCGGTCCGCCGCGAGCGCCGTTTGGGTATGCTCGGGCGTCGTGAGGGGACAGAGCCAGACGAGCGGGACCGCGGGGAGGTCGCCCTCCAGCGCGGAGCGGCGGCGCGCGGCCCTCGAGCGCTTCGCGCGCTTCTTCGCCGAGCTGCGCGAGACGTTCCTCGAGCGCGAGGACGTGCTCACCCAGCTCGCGCTGGCGCTGATCGCGCGCGAGCACGTGCTCATCACCGGCCCGCCGGGGACGGGCAAGAGCCGGCTCGCGGCCTCGGTGGTGGGGCGCGTGGTGCGCGCGGAGACGGGCGAGCCGAGCCTCTTCGCCAAGCAGTTCACCGAGAGCACCGTGCAGACGGAGCTGATCGGGCCGGTCGACTTCCGGACGCTCACCGAGACGGGGCGCACCGAGCACTTCACCGACGAGGGGATGCTCGGCGCGGTCCACGCGTTCCTCGACGAGGTGCTCGACGGGCGCGACATGCTCCTGCGCTCGACGCTCAACATCCTCGAGGAGCGCGAGCTCAAGCAGGGCGCCCGGATCACCGCCGGCGAGATCGAGTGCGCGGTGATGACGAGCAACCGCTACCTCACCGAGGTGCTCGAGGAGAGCCGGCAGACGCTGCTCGCGTTCGTCGACCGCGTGGCGTTCGTAGCGTTCGTGCCGCGCGGCTTCGCCGACCCGACGCACCTCGAGCGGATCGTCGGGACGACCCTCGGCCGCGGCATCCGCCTCAGCTCGCGGCTGACCGTCGAGGACGTGGACGTGCTGCAGGAGATGGTCGACGAGGTGCGCGTGCCCAAGCGCGTGGTCTCGCAGCTCGTGCGGCTCGCGCGCGCGTTCGAGGAGCGCGCCGGGCAGCGCGAGCGCTCCGACCCGACGTTCACCGCGACCCGCTACTTCTCGACGCGGGCGGTCGCGCGCCTCGCGCGGCTCCTCCGGGCGAGCGTGCTGCTCGACAAGGCCACCGCCCGCCCCGACCGCTCGCTCACCGCGTCGGTGAGCGACCTCGGGCCGCTGCGGCTGGCGATGATGCTCGCGGGCCCGCGGGTCGACGAGATCGACGCGCTCCTCGCCCACGAGTCGGACCCGCGCGAGCGCCGGCAGCTCCAGATCATGCAGGCCGAGCTCGAGCTGTTCCGCGAGTGCCTGCGCGAGCTCTCCGACGAGGCCGGCGCGGAGGGCGGCGCGGAGGGCAGCGACGAGGACGACGCGGGAGACCACGACCGGCCGGCGGCGCGGGCGCCGGAGCCCACGCCCGACGAGCCCACCGCGGAGCGCCGGCTGAACGACGCGGTCACCGCGCTGACCGCCGCGCCCGAGGTCCTCGAGGCGGCGCGCGCGATCCTCGAGGCCTCGCGTGCGCTCGAGGACGAGCACCCGCCCCTCGCGCGTTCGGCGCAGGCGGCTCGCGGCCACGCGCTCGTCGCGCTCACCGACACGCTCGCGTTCGACGCGCCGACCCGCTACGCCCCGACCCTCGAGGACATGCACGCCCACTTGACGCGGGTCGAGGACGCGCGCGCGCTGCGCGAGGCCCTCCTCGCGGCCGAGGTCGCCGGGGTCGACCGTCAGGCGGAGGCCGACGCCTTCGCCGGCGTGCTCGCGGCCCTGGTGGAGCACGCGGCGACCGTCTTCGATCGGCTCGCTCACGACGCGGTCGCCGAGCCGCTCGCGGGCGCCGGGCCGCCGTCGCTCGACGCGCTCCTCGACGCGCTGCGGCCGGCCCTCGGCGAGCTGCGCGCGATCGACGCCCGCCTCGGCGCCCTCGGCGCCCCGGTGTCGCCCGCTCCGAGCGACCGCGTGCTCTCGCGCCGTGTCGCGCCGTCCCTCGCGGCCGCCTACGCCGCATCAGAGGCCCCCGATCGGGCGCGCGTCGCCGAGATCATGACGGGCACCCTCGCCCAGCTCGCCGAGCTCGGCCTCGCCGCCGCGATCGACGTGGGCGATCACCTCGAGTGGGTGGCCGACGCGCTCGTCCGCGGGCACGCGCCGCCCCCGACGCAGACCTACGAGCCGAGCCTCGAGGGCTACCGCGCGCTCCGCGCGGCTGAGGATCGCACGCCGATGGCCTACGCGCTGGCCGAGGTCGTGGCGACCCTGAGCGAGCACGACGACCAGCCGTGGGAGCCGGGCCTCGAGGCGGTCGCGCGCGCCCTCGCGGCGCTCCCGCCGAGCCTCCGCGAGCGGCTCGCCGCCGTGGACCTCGAGCGGCTCGAGCGTTGCGCGGCGCTGCTCGAGGCGTGGCACGAGGCGCACCTCGGCCGGCCGCCGATCGACTTGCTCACGATCGCCTTCGAGGAGCGCGCGCTGCTGCGGTTCGCGCTCGAAGGGCGCCTCCTCGGCGCTCTCTTCCCCGGCCAGTCGGCGCGCGCGGACGCGATCGTCGAGCGGCTGCGCGCGCTCACCGTCGCGATGCGAGGCGAGGTCCAGACCGCCCAGCGCGCGAACACCGACGCCCAGTGGGCCGAGCTGCTCGGCGGGTGAGCGACCCTCCCGACCTCGGCGCCCTCCCGAGCCGCGCGCTCCACGACCGCCTCACCGGGCTGCGGCCCCGGCTCGAGCGCCTCTGGTCGCGACCCGGCTCGCTCCGGGAGGACGCGGGGCCCCTGCTCCGCGGCTGGATCTGGCTCACCGCGCGCGAGGGCCCGCGCCTCGCCACGGGCGCGATGGCGGCGTTCCGCGCCGACTCGGTCGGAGACGACTTCGCCCGGTTCCGCCGCCATCAAGACGCGCTCCTGAGCGAGCTCGAGATCAACGTCACGCGCCTCGAGGACGGCGCGCGGCTGCGCGGCGACGTGCCGGGCGAGATCCTGCGCTGGCTGTTCGCGCTGCACCGCTGGATGGGCGCGATGGACGCGAGCGCCCGCGCGCTGAACCGACACGCCCACCTCGCGCTCACCCGCGGTCTCGCCAGCCGCGCGACGCTCGGGCCGGCCGCGCTCGTCGACCCCGGCCACCAGGTCGCGCTCGCGGGGGTGGACGCGCTCCTCGACGAGGCGGCGCAAGAGACGCAGCAGCTCGCGCGCCGGCGGCAGCTCCTCACGGCGGCGCGGCGGCTGCTCCTCGACGCCGAGGCGACCGCGGGCGAGGCCACGGCCCCCGAGCAAGGTGACGCACCCTTCGCCGCGCGCCGGGCGATCGTGGCCCAGGAGCTCCACCAGCTCGCGCGCATCGAGGCCGCGGGGATCGACCCGGTCCGCGACCTGCGTCAGCAGCTCGCCCAGCGCGCGGGCCGCGGGCAGACGAGCGAGACGGCGACCGCCTGCGCGGCCCAGGCGTACCTCGGCGCGGAGGGCCCGGACGTGAGCGAGGCCGCGGCCGCCCTGCTCGCCCGCCTGCCCGAGTCGAGCACGCACGAGCGCTTGCTCCCCGGCTCGGTCGAGGCCGCGATCGAGCGGGGCTACCGGCGGGCCCGGGAGGCGAACGCGCAGGCGCTGGAGACGGCCGGCCTCTCCGACGCCCTCGCGCTGCGGCGCCAGCGCCAGCACGTCGGCGAGGACGCGCACCTCGCGCTCGTGCGGATGGCGCTCGGGGTCGACGGAGTGTTCGACGTGGGTGGCGGGCTCGAGCGCGAGCAGGTCGACATCGAGGCGCCGACCACGCGGGTCGTACCCTTCCCGACCCCCGAGCTCGAGCTCCACCCGGTGCGCGACGCCCGCGACGTCCGCGACGCGATCATCGAGGACCCGCGCCTGCTCCTCTACCACCTCGCCTCGCGCCGCCTGCTCCACCGGCGCTTCGTCCACCGCGAGGTCACGCGCCGGCGCGGCCGGGGCGCGCGGGCCGCGGTGCGCTTCTACCTGCTGGACGGCTCGAGCTCGATGGGCGGCCACCGCGCGCGGATGCGCGACGCGATCCTCGTGGCGGAGCTCGCGTCCCTCGTCTCGCGTCTCGAGCGCCCGGGCGGCCGCGTGCGGAGCCTGCTCTACTACCGCTTCTTCAACTCGGCCGCCGAGATCACGCGGCGCGTGGCCAGCGTCCCCGAGGCGCTCGAGGCGATCGAGGAGGTGCTCGGCGCGATGCGCACCGGGCAGACCGACATCGAGGGCGCGCTGCTCGACTCGATCGCCACGATCGCGCGCAACCGCGACGACGACGTCGAGCTGGCGCGGGCCCAGATCGTCCTCGTCACCGACGGCGCGGCGCCCCTCGACCCCCGGCTGATCCTCGAGGCGCAGCGCGGGCTCGACGTCCCGGTGCGGGTCAGCGTCATCCTCCTCGGCGAGCCGAGCCCGACCCTCCGGGCGCTCGCGGCAGAGCAACGCGCGGCCGGGCTGCGGGTCCTCTACCATCACGTCGACGACGCCGCGCTCGACGCCTGGGAGCGGGGCGAGGCCGGCGGCGCCTGGCCGAGCTTCGCGGTGGCCAGCGGCGGGCTCGAGGCGCCGGAGGGGTGTCTCGAGGAGCTATCCCGGTCGCTGGCGGCCGCGCCCGACGACGACGACCCCGAGGCGCTGCTCGCCGGGCTGCGCGAGGTGGGTCTCGACGAGGGCGCGCTGGCCGAGGGGGTCCGCGCGCGCGTCGAGCTGCGCCGGCGCGACCGAGCCGCCCTGGCCCGGCGCTTCGACCGGCTCTTCCCCGCGCCGCCCCGCGCGCCGGAGAGCCTCGAGGATCCGAGCGACGTCGAGCTCACGGTGGTCCTCGATGCGCTGACGGTGGTGAGCGAGGTCCTCGCGCTCGGCCCGGCCGACCCCGAGGCGCGGCGGCGCGACGCGATCGCGATCCTCGAGCGCCTCCTGCGCGAGCGGGAGATGACGCCGACCCGCTACCTCGCGCTGCTCGAGGCGCACTCCGATCACCTCGCGCCTGCGCTCCTGACGCTGCGCGCCCAGGCCGGGCTCTGACAACCGCGATCGGTGAGCGCGCGGGCGAGGGACTCTTGCTACCCTCCCGCGCGACCCCGCCGGCGCGGCCTCCGCGCCAGACCAGGAGCCTCGCGTGACGCTTTCGATTCTCCCCTTCGATCGTGACCTCGACGTGGTCGTCATCGGCAGCGGCCCCGGCGGCGAAGGCGCGGCGATGACCTTCGCGAAGGACGGCCGCTCGGTCGCGGTGGTGGAGCGTCACTCCCAGGTCGGCGGCGGCTGCACGCACTGGGCGACCATCCCGAGCAAGGCGCTGCGGCACTCGGTCCAGACGGTGATGGAGTTCCGCCGCGACCCGCTCTTCGCGGGCATCAGCGACCGCGTGCGCTTCAACTTCCCGCAGCTCCTGCGCAAGGCCGAGTCGGTGATCGCCCAGCAGGTCTCGATGCGGCGCGACTTCTACCTGCGCAACCAGGTCTCCGTCATCCATGGCTCGGCGCGCTTCGCCGACGACCACACGGTCGAGGTGGTCATGGGCGACGGGACGATCCGCACGCTGCGCGCCGAGCACATCGTCATCGCGACCGGCAGCCGCCCCTACCACCCGAAGGACATCGACTTCGACCACCCGCGGGTCTTCGACAGCGACACGGTCCTCAAGCTCGATCACACCCCGAACATCGTGACGATCTACGGGGCCGGCGTGATCGGCTGCGAGTACGCGTCGATCCTCCGCAACCTCGGCGTGAAGGTGAACCTCATCAACGGCCGCAACAAGCTGCTGAGCTTCCTCGACGACGAGATCATCGACGCGCTGAGCTACCACCTGCGCGACCGCGGGGTGGTGATCCGCCACGACGAGAAGTACGCGCGGGTCGAGGCGACCGACGACGCGGTCTACGTGCACCTCGAGAGCGGCAAGAAGATCAAGAGCGACATCCTGCTCTGGGCCCAGGGGCGCACCGGCAACACGCAGGGCATGGGCCTCGACAAGATCGGCGTGACCCCGAACTCGCGCGGCCAGCTCGACATCGACGATCGCTTCCGCGTGCAGGACAAGCCGCACATCTACGCGGTCGGCGACGTCGTCGGCTACCCCGGCCTCGCGAGCGCGAGCTACGACCAGGGCCGCTTCGCGGCCGGCCACGCGATCGACCCCGAGCGCGGGCGCTCGCTCGTCGAGGACATCCCGACCGGGATCTACACCGTCCCGGAGATCTCGAGCGTCGGCCGCACCGAGCGCACCCTCACCGAGCAGGGCGTGCCCTACGAGGTGGGGCACTCGCTCTTCCGCAGCCTCGCCCGCGCGCAGATCACGGGCAACACGGTGGGGATGCTGAAGATCCTCTTCCACCGCGAGACGCTCGAGATCCTCGGCATCCACTGCTTCGGCGATCAGGCCGCCGAGATCGTGCACATCGGCCAGGCGATCATGGCCCAGCCCGGCTCCGCCAACACCCTCGCCTACTTCGCCGAGACGACCTTCAACTACCCCACGATGGCCGAGGCCTACCGCGTGGCCGCGCTCAACGGCCTCAACCGGCTCTGCTGACCGCTCCGCGCGCTCCTCGGCCCCGCGTCCTCGGCCCCGCGCGGCGATCTTTGAGTGGCGGCGATCCTCGAGCGGCGGCGATCTTTGAGTGGCTTTGAGGGGCCCGGCTGAACACGGTCCTCCCCGACCTACCCGGTAGGAAGGGGACCCGGACCGATGCTCGACCGCCACGCTCACCTCCTGAGGATCGTCGTCTGCCTCGGGCTGCTCGGCTGCGACGCCCCCGCGCCGGGTGAGCCCGACCCGTCGATCGTGCTGATGACTTCGGACGCGGGGCTGCGCCCGGGCGAGGACGCCGGGCCGGCCCTCGGAGCGGACGCGGGGGTCGGCGTGGACGCGGGCCCGGCGGGCGCGACCGCGGCGTGGGAGCGCTGCGCCGAGGCGGTCGTCTTCGGCGCGGAGGGAGAGCCCTGCACGTTCGTCGGGAGCTGCGCCGAGTGCGCCCTCGTCACGTCGCCGCGCCAGGTCGTCTGCGTCGGAGGCGCGCTGCGCTTCGCGGAGGCCGGGCCGGGCTCCTGCGGCTCCGAGGGTTCCTCCCCGCCGGAGATCGCGGACCCCGGGCCCACGCGCGACTGCACATCGCTGCGCTACCCCGCGCCCACCGCCGCGGCCTGCTCGGCCGCGGTCGTCTCCTGCCTCGACGGCGGGGGCGGCGCGGCGTGCGTCGACGCGGAGCCCGCCTGCGAGGCCTGCGTGCGGCGCGACCTGGCCGCCTGCACGACCGCTCACGGCTGCGACGACGAGGCCGCAGCGCTCCAGTGCTGCCGCTACGACTCTTGCGCGGTGGGCGACGACGCCTGCGCGGCGGCCCGGTGCGCAGCCGAGCAGACGAGGTACCTCGACTGCGCCAACGACACCTCGTGCCGGCTGAGCGACGTCTGCTTCCCCGCCTCCGGCCCCGCGTGCGGGCCGCGCCGGTGGACCGCGCCTCCCCCCGACCAGTGCGCCGCCGCGACGCGCGGCTGCCTCGCCGCCGCGAGGACCCAGGCCGAGGCGCGGGCGTGCCTCCAGGCCGACCCGAACGGCGACTGCGCGGCCTGCGTGACCACCGAGCAGGCCTACTGCGCGACCAGCCCCGCGCTCGCGACCTCGTGCGGGCCCGCGCTCGGGACGCTCGAGTGCTGCCTCGAGGCGGCGTGCCCCATCGGCGCCTCGAGCGCGAGCTGCTGGACCGACGCGCAGGGCCCGGGCGGCGTGTGCGAAGGGCAGGCCTACGACGTCTGGAGCTGCGTCGGGGCGCGGGTCTCCGAGGGCGCCTGCCCGACGACCGACCACTGCTTCGCAAGCTGAGCGCGCTCGGAGGTGCGCAGCGCTCGCGCGGTGTTCGTCCGCGCGGTGTTCGTCTACGCAGTGTTCCTCCGCGCAGGGGCGCCACCATTTGGTAGATTCTCGCCATGCTCAACGACACCGAGGCGCCCACCGCGCCGATGGAGTGGGCCGCGCCGGTCCACGGTGACCTGGTCCTCGTCGATCGCGTGCGCGCCGACAGCTGGGAGCCGCTCGACGCGGGTGAGCAGGACGACAGCGAGGCGACCCTCGTCGAGGGCGTCCTCGCCACCGTGGAGCGCGGGGCCGGGCCGAGTCTCCTCCTCAAGTCGAGCGTCGAGGGCTCACGCACCTGCCTGCTGTCGCTCGACGAGGGCGGGTTCCTCGTGGTCACCCACCTCGGCGGCGAGGGCGGCCCGGACGTGAAGGTCGCGGCACGCGACGTACCCGCGGACGCGTTCACCGACACCGGCGCGACGATCACCATCGGCTTCGTCGGCGCGGTCCTGTTCGACGGTGGCTCCACCTGGGAGATGGCCTCCGAGCAGTTCGTCTACGCCTTCGCGGAGCCGCGCAAGGGCGACTACGCGGTGTCGGTCGCAGACGAGCGCGAGACGGAGAGCGGCAAGCGCTTCCGGGTGATCAAGCTCAGCCTCCAGGCCTGAGCGGGCGCTACATCGGGCCGACGAGCGTGGCCTGACCCGTCGTCACGTAGGTGCGGAAGAACTCGACGTAGCGGTTCGTCGCGTCGTCGTTGCGGTAGATCGCGAAGTGCCCGTCGTCGGGGAACTGCATCACCCCGCCGGTCACCGCCTCGCCGCCGGGCGCCGTGAGGTTGCCTGTCGCGGGCGGCGCGACGGTCGGCGTGCCGACGAGGGTGAAGGCGTCGGTCGACTGGTGGACCGGCTCGACGATCGGGAGCCCGATCGCGACCGCGAGAGCCTCGATGCCCCGAGGCGAGGTGAACGTGTCCATCAGCCCCTCGGTCATCGCGACCGAGAGCGGCGCCCAGTCGGTCGGCCGCTCGCGCAGGAACCGGTGCGCGAAGGCGGTCGGGTCCGCCGGCTCGAGGATCGGCTGCACGATGAGCGTGATCGCGGGGTGGTCCTCGGTCATCGCGTCGCACGACTCGTTGAGGATCGTGCCGAGCAGGCAGCGGATCGGGTTGCCCGGGCTCAGCTCGCGGTCGTTCACCGTGATGATCCCCGACATGCCCCCCGCCGACAGGAACGCGGCCGACACGCGCGGCTCGACGCCGAGCAGGACGCCCGCCTCCTGCGAGCCCTGGCTGTGGCCCATGTACATCGCCGGCGCGCTCGCGAGCGGGATCGGGGTCCCTTCGTTGAGCTCCGCCGGGATCACCACCCCGCCCTCCTCGAGCATCGCGAAGAGCAGGATCATGTCGAGGACGGTCTGGCGCACGACCTCACGGGCCGCGACCGGGTTCTGCGCGATGAGGTTCTCCACCTCGAGCGGCACGGGCGAGCGCTCGCCGTGGAGCACCGCCTCGAGCCCGAGCGTCGCGACGCCGACCTCGGCGAGCGCCGTGCTCTCGCGGCCGAGGTGCGACTCGTGGTCGCCGCCCGTCCCGTGGCCGTAGAGCACCGTCGGGTGCCCCTCGGCCGGCGGGTCGCCGACCGGGACGCTGATCCCGACGCGGACGGGGCGGCGGTCGACCGCGGTGGGCATCCCATCGGCGCCCATCCGGAGGCGCCCCGAGCCGAAGTCCGCGTAGGGAGGGTCGCCCTCGAGCAGCTCGTAGGTGTCGAAGGTCGCCTGCACCCGCAGCTCGGTCGCGCTGACCCGGAGGACCTGCCAGTCGCGCAGCGTGGGCCGCGGCTGGGCGAGCACGTAAGCGCGCGCGGCGTCGAGCTCGACCGCGGGGTCCATCGTCGTGAACATCGTCGCGATCGCGACGTCCTCGCGCGGCAGGCCGAGCTCCTCGAGGGTCTCGAAGAGCTCCGCGTAGTGAGCCGCCTCGGGGCCGCTCCCGCCGCCCGCCTTGAGCGCCTCGAACGCGGGCGAGGGCTCGAGCGCGGGGTCGATCGAGTCGCGGATCACCGCCGCGTAGCGCCGGCCGGGGTGGAGGTGGCGGCCGGCCACCGGGCGAACCACCAGGCAGTTGCCCGGCCAGACCCGCGACGGCTCGGCGTAGAAGGTCGCGTAGGCGGGCAGGCGCTCGCCGCGCGACGGGGAATCCGGATCCACGTCGACGAGCCACACCGGGCTGTCGGCCGACTCGCGGCGCGCCGGGTCGGGATCGGGGATCTGGATGGGCGCGCTGAAGCGGAAGTAGACGCCGGTCAGGTTGCTGAAGCCCGGCCGCTCGCCCTCGACGAGCGCGGCGCCGTCCGCCGCGAGGCCCCGCAGGAACGGAAACCCCTGGAGCACCGGGCGCCCCTCGGCGTCCGTCCGGAGGTCGCTCGGGTACGGCGCATCGAAGAACGCCCCGTTGACGTCGAAGATCGGCGCCGGGGGCCCGGCCGGAGGCCCCGCGTCGACCCCGCCCGCGTCGGTCGGCGTGGGGAGGGAGTCGCAGCCGAGCGCGAGGAACAGGGCGAGCGTGCCGGCGACGCGAGCCCGGGGACCGCCCCGGAGCGCGCTGCGGAGCGGGAGGACCAAGGAGACGAAGCGACGCAAGGGCTACTCCGGGCGGGGCTCGCGCGAGCGGGTACGCCGAAAGCTGGCGAAGTCGAAGACGGGGTTCAAGGCCTTGGCGTACCGCACCACGGGCACCGAGCGGTCGCCGAACGGGTCCCAGCGGCGCGCTCCGTCGAGGCGGAAGCCGAGCCGCTCGTAGAAGGCGCGGGCCGCGCGGTTCTTGGCGAGCACCCACACCGCGACCCAGCGGCAGCGGTGGCGGGCCAGGTCGGCGGTCGCGAGGGTCATCAGCCGCGCCCCGAGGCCCCGGCCGGTGAGCTGGGGCTCGAGGTAGATCATGGACACCTCGCCCGCGTAGCCCATCCACGACGGATCGTCGCGCAGCGGCCCGTAGCTCACGAAGCCGCCGACGCGCCCCTCCTCCTCGACCACGAAGATGGACTCCTCGACCTCGTGGGCCGCGAGGCGGCGCCACCAGCGGGCGGCGAGCTCGTCGTGGCGCAGGCGGTCGAGGTAGGCGTCCGGCAGCAGCCCACGGTAGGCCCAGCGCCAGCTCGCGAGGTGCACGCGGGCCAGCTCGTCGGCGTCCCCGCGGTGGGCCGATCTCAGAAGCGCGTCCACGTCCCAAGCGTGGCACGCCCACCGACGCGCGAGAAGGTCGACCCCCGAGAAAGCCCGGCCCGCGCCGGAGCGCTCCCGTCACTCCACGACGGGCACGCAGCGGCCGCCGAGGCAGCGCGCGCGATCCGTCCCGCAGCTCCGGTGCTCGGACGCGCCGACCGGGCAGCTCGCCGCCGCGCACTCGGCCGGCGCCGCCTCCTGCAGCGCAGCCACGCGGTCGCGCCGCACCGCGAGCTGGCGACCCTGGCGCGCGCAGCCGCAGCAGTCCTGCACGAGCACGCACTCCGCGTCGCGTGAGCAGGCCTGGTCCTCGCTCGCCGCGCTCGCGATGGGCGGGGGCCCCTCGGCCGGGGCCTGGTACGAAGAGCCGCAGCCGACGAGGAGCGCCACGAAGACCGCCGCCACGAAGACCGCCGACCCGAAGACCGCCGACCCGAGGACCGCCGACCCGAGGACCGCCGACGCGAGCCTCACGGCGCGCCGCTCAGCGCGCGGACCGCGACGCTGGCCGCGGCGAGACCGAACGCGCCGGTGACGAAGGCCGCGCTGCCGTCGATGCGGTTGCGCGCGTCGCAGGTGTGGAGGCCGTTGTCCTTGTTCGGGCAGACGCAGACGAAGCCCTGGCCGTCGTCGTAGGAGAGCGCGGCCGGCTCGCGCGGCGTCTCCTCGCTGTAGACGGCGTCGACGCCGATCGGCTGGCCCGGCTCGACCGCGAGGCCGTGCTCGCGCCGGAGGATCTTGCGGAGCGCGCGCGCGAACGGGTCGCGCCGGGTGTCGGCGAGATCGGCGACCCGGATGAGGGTCGGGTCCATCCGCGCGGCCGCGCCCATCGACGAGACGACCGGGACGCCGCGGCGCAGGCAGGTCGCGAGGAGGTGGGCCTTGGCGGTGAGGTTGTCGATCGCGTCGATCACGTAGTCGACCTGGCCGTCGAGGAGCGCCTCGCTCGCCTCGGCCGAGTAGAAGCGCGGCACCGCCGTCACCGTGGCCGCAGGGTTCACGCGGCGCAGGCGCTCGGCCATCACCTCGACCTTCGGCTTGCCGATGTTGCCGCGGAGCGCGTGGAGCTGGCGGTTCGCGTTGGTCACGCAGACGTCGTCGAAGTCGATCAGCACCAGCTCACCGACCGCGCTGCGCGCGAGCGCCTCGGCCGCGAAGGAGCCCACCCCGCCGACGCCGATCACGAGCACCCGCGCGCCCATGAGGCGGTGCAGCCCCGGCTCGGTGAAGAGGCGCGCGGCGCGGTCCCAGCGGCGGTGCGTGCGGGGCGCCCGGTCGGTCGGGCCCGCCTCGAGCGAGGGCGAGCCGGGATCGATCATCGGCAGCGGCATGACGACGCCACGATTACTCGCCCGCGAGGGGAAGTCCACGCGACGCGAAGACCCGCGCGAGCCGCGCCGGGTGGTCGGTCATCACGCCGTCCACCCCGAGGTCGAGCAGGCGGTGCATCTCGGCCGTCTCGTCGATCGTCCAGACGTGCACCCGGAGGCCGCGCGCGTGGGCGGCGTCGACGAACCGCCGGGTCACCACGCGGACAGGCCCGTGCCGCACCGGCACCTGGAGCGCGTGGTAGGGGACGCGGGGTGGCAGCCCGGCGCGGGCGGCGAGCACGAAGCGGATCACCCCGCGCACCCCGGGCGAGGTCGGGATCGCCGCGCCCGGACGGAGCGCGCGGAACCGGTGGACGATCGGGTCGTGGGCCGCGGCGACGAGGATCCGATCGTGCACGCCGAGACGATCGATCTCGTCCCACATCGCGCGCTCCATCTGCGGTGACCGCTGCTTGATCTCGACGTTGAGGCGCAGCTCGGGGTGGAGCGCGAACGCCTCCTCGAGCGTCGGGATGCGGCAGCCCTTGCCCCGGAACGGGAAGCGCACGCCGTCGCGCGTGAAGCGGTAGCCGGCGTCGAGGCGCTTGAGCTCGGCGAGGGTGCGCTCGAAGACGAAGCCCGAGCCGTCGGTCGTCCGATCGAGGGTCGGATCGTGGAAGCAGACGATCGCGCCGTCGCGCGTGCGGTGGACGTCGGTCTCGAGGTAGCGAAAGCCCAGAGCCACCGCCCCCTCGAACGAAGTGAGGGTGTTCTCCGGCCAGACCGCCGCGCCCCCGCGGTGCGCGAAGGCGACGGGCCGCGGCACGAGGTAGGGATGCACGGGGCGCGAGTGTAGCCGACTCTCACGCGGTACCCTCCCGCCCATGACGGACGGCACAGCGGAGGGGCTCACGGAGGGCGCCGACGGCCGGCGCCGCTGCTGGTGGCCGGGCGAGGCGCCCGACTACCTCGCGTATCACGACGACGAGTGGGGTCGGCCAGTGCTGGACGACCACCGGCTGTTCGAGAAGCTCTGCCTCGAGGGCTTCCAGTCCGGGCTGAGCTGGCTGACGATCCTGCGCAAGCGCGAGGGCTTCCGCCGCGCGTTCCGCGGCTTCGACTTCGCGGAGGTCGCCCGCTTCGGCCCGCGCGACGTGGAGCGGCTGCTGCAAGACGCGTCCATCGTGCGGCACCGCGGCAAGATCGAGGCGTCGATCCACAACGCGGCGCGCGCGCTCGAGGTGGTCGAGGACCAGGGCTCGCTCGCGGCGTTCTTCTGGAGCTTCGAGCCGCCGCCCGACGAGCGCCCCTCGCGGGTCGACCGCGCCTCGATCGACGCGACGACCCCGGCCTCGACGCGGCTCGCCAAGGCGCTGAAGCGGCGCGGCTTCCGCTTCGTCGGGCCGACCACCGCCTACGCGTTCATGCAGGCGATGGGGATGGTCAACGACCACCTCGACGGCTGCTTCGCGCGCGACGAGGTGGAGCGAGCGCGGGCGGCGCTGACCCGCCCTTCGCCGCCGCGGGCGAGTTGAGGGCGCGGCCGAATTGACCGCGCGGGCCGGCTGGCTGGCGATCGGGCTGCTCGTCGCCCTCCCCTCGCTCGGGGTCGGCTTCTTCGGCGACGACCTCCGCGCGGTCCTCGTCCTCGAGGGCCGGGTCGTGGGGGCGCGGTGGACGGACGCGGTCGGGGGGCCGCCGGCCGCGATCGACTCGACGCAAGGTACACTGACGCCTTGGTGGGCCGAGGAGGAGGCCGTCGCGCGGCCGTGGCGGCCGCTCACCGCCGCGTCCCTCGCGCTCGACCACGCGGTCTACGGGCGCGACGCGCGCGGCTACCATCTGACCAACGGGCTGCTGTTCGCCCTCGCGGTCCTCCTCGCCGCCGCGTGCTTCCGCGAGCTCGCGCGCGGCCGCCGGGGCATCGCCGTCCTGGCGGCGCTCGTGTTCGCGCTCGACGAGGCGCACGCCACCGCGATCGCGCAGCCGACCGCGCGGCACGCCCTCCTCGGCGGCGCCCTCGCGCTCGGGGCCTGGCTGACGCGCCGCCGGCCCTGGGCCTCGCTCGGCCTGCTCGCGATGGCGCTCGGGGCGAGCGAGCTCGCCGCGCCGGTCGCCCTCTGGATCGCGATCGACGCGCGCCTCCGCGGCCGGTCGCTGCGCGCCGCCGCGCCGGCCCTCGCGCTCGGCCTCGGCGCGCCTCTCCTCACGGCCGCGCTGGGCCGGGGCGAGCTCGCCCCGCTCGAGGCGGGCGGCGCGCTGTGGGTCCGTCTGCCCGTGCTCGCGGGCGCGCTCCTGGCGCCGGTCCGACCGGAGCGCCTGCTCGAGGCGGAGGGCGGCGGCATGCTCGCGATGGGCTGCGCGCTCCTCGTCGTCCTCTTCGCGGCCCTCGCGCGCCCCGCCCTGCGCGAGCCCGGCGCCCGCTTCAGCGCGCTCGCCCTCGCCGCGCATCTCCCCTGGCTCGCGCTCGGTCCGCCGTCGAGCGTGAGCCTCTTCCTCGCGAGCGTGCCCGCCGCCTACCTCGTGGCCGCCACCGTCCGCGTCTACGCGCGCGGCGGCGTCGAGGCGCGCGTCCTCGCAGGCGCGCTGCTCGCCGTCCACCTGGTGCTCGCGCCCGCGCTCGTCCTGCGGACCACCTCCCGCATGGCGGAGCGCGTGGCGTGGCAGGAGCGGGCGGCCGCCTCGATCCCGCGGCTCCCCGGTGCGCGCGTGCTGCTGCTCACCTCACCGGCCGACGTCGACGCGGACCTCCCGCTGCGCGTCCTCCTCGAGTCGCCGCGGCCCGCGGGCGTCTGGCTGATGTCCCTGAGCCTCGAGTCGCACGGCCTGTGGCACCCCGACGCGGGCTCGATCGCGCTGAGCGGCGAGCTCCTGCGGCGACCGATCGAGCGCGGCATGCGCGCGGCGGCGCCGCGGGTCGGCGAGGTGAGCCGCCGCGGCGCGCTCGAGGTGACGATCGAGGAGGTCGCGCCCACCCACGTCGCGCGCGTCGCGATCCGGGTCGACGGCACGACCCCCGAGAGGCTCTGGCTCCTCGCCCGCGACGGCGATCGCTACGCGCCGGTCGCGCTGCCCGAGGAGACGGGCGCGGTGACCCTGCCGCGCGCGGACGAGCGGGCCCGCGCGCAGCCTTGAGGAGGACGCCCCGTTCAGCCAACGCCGTACAGGGCGCTCGCGTTGGAGAACGTCGCGGCCGCCAGCGCCTCGGGCGCCTCGCCCCGCGCGTCGGCCACCGCGGCGAGGACGTCCACCAGGCCGACCGGCGCGGCCTGATCCGGCGCGTCGGTCTCGATCAACAGGCGCTGCGCCGGCACGCGCCGCGCCGCCTCGCGCGGCCGACGCGCGCCCGCTCGGAGCACGCTCGGGCCGATCCCGATCGAGAGGCCGAGCGCGACGTAGCGATCGACCAGCGCGGCCGAGCCGCTGTAGCCGTGGATCACCCCTCGGAGCGGGGCGTGGCGCGCCAGCCGATCGAGCGCGTGCCCGTGGAGCCCCACCACGTGCAGGATCAC
Source organism: Polyangia bacterium (assembly GCA_030426845.1). GTDB lineage: Bacteria > Myxococcota_A > Polyangia > Polyangiales > Sandaracinaceae > JAUHXR01. The sequence goes on from JAUHXR010000022.1 coordinate 38,501, forward strand.
CGGGCGCTCGAGGCCGCGCGCGAGCTCGAGCTGCGCGTCCGCCACCGCGTCCTGGCGCGCGAGGTCCGCCTCGACGCCCCGGTGCCAGCCGAGCTCGCCGATCGCGTCGAGCGGGCGGGTCGAGGCGAAGGCCACGAGCGCGTCGACCTCGGCCTCGTGGGCGTGGGCCGGGTGGATCCCCGCCGCGCGCGCGAGCGTGGTCCCTTCGATCGACAGCGCGGCCACCGCCTCCCACTGCTCCGGCGCCACGCCGGGGACGCAGGCCGCGACCACCCCCGCGCTCCGCGCGGCGTCGCGCGCCGGCGCGTCGGTGCGCTCGAGGTGGCAGTGGCTGTCGAACAGCCGGAGGTCGAGCGGCCTCAGGCCTGCGCCTCGGCCGGCTCGATGCTCACACGCTCCTCGGCCTCGCTCGTCGGCGGATCGATCGTGCCGTCGTCGTGGAAGCGCCCGAGCTCGCGGCTGATGCGCCGCAGGAAGGCTTGCTTGACGTGGAACGGCAGGAACGCCGCCTTGAAGCCGTTGCGGATGATCCGCTTGAGCTCCGGGAGGCCCAGCCCCACCTGGGTGTGGGTCAGCCACAGCTCCTTGCTCACGCTCGTGTCGGTGATCAGGCGGTTGTCGGTGTTGACCGTCACCCGCAGCCCGAGGTCGTGGTAGAGCTTGATCGGGTGGCTCGCGAGGTCGCGGACCGCGCCCGTCTGCACGTTCGAGCTGGGGCAGCACTCGAGCGCGATGCGATGGTCGTTGACGTAGTGGAGCAGGTCGCCGTCCTCACGGAGCCGGCACCCGTGCCCGATGCGGTGCGCGCCGCAGTCGTGGATCGCCTGGTGGATCGACTCGGGCCCGTAGGCCTCGCCCGCGTGGATCGTCACGTTGATGTTGTTGGCCCGCACGAGCTGGAACGCGGGCAGGTGGTGCTTGGCGGGGTAGTCGTACTCCGCGCCCGCGAGGTCGAACGCGACCACGCCGCGGTTCTTGTAGGCGACCGCGAGCTGCGCCATCTCGATCGAGCTCTCGGGCGAGATGTTGCGGATGCCGCAGACGATCACGTTGGACTCGATCCCGTGAGACTCCTTCGCCTGCCAGAGGCCCTCGAGCACCGCCTCGACCACCGTGGTGAGGCGCAGGCCCTGGCGGGTGTGGAGCATCGGCGCGTAGCGGACCTCCATGTAGCGGACGTTCTCCTTGGCCGCGTCCTCGGCGAGCTCGCGGGCGCAGCGCACCAGCGACTCCTCCGTCTGCATGACCTTGAGCGTCGTCTCGAACGCCTTGAGGTACTCGACGAGCGAGCCGGTGTTCTCCCCGAGGTGGAGCCGGCGCGCGAGCTCGGCGGGCTCGGTGGAGGGGAGCTCGACGCCGTACTCGTCGGCGAGCTCGATGAGCGTCTCGAGGCGGAGCGAGCCGTCGAGGTGGACGTGGAGGTCGGTCTTGGGAAGCTGCTGGAAGAACTCGAGGGGGAGCGACATCGAGGGAGGTTAGCAGGTACTCAGCGCGGCGGCTTCTCGTAGAGCCGGTCCTCGAGGAGCAGGGCGTCGATCCCCGAGGTGAAGAACACCGCGAGCGCGTCCTCGACCGAGTGGGCGATCGGCTTGCCCATGACGTTGAACGAGGTGTTGAGGAGGATCGGCACGCCGGTGCGCGCGAAGAAGCGCGAGAGCACGGCGTGGAGGTTCGGGGCGAGCTCCGCGGTCACCGACTGGAGCCGGCCGGTCCCGTCCTCGTGGACCACGCCCGGCACGCGCGCGCGCTGCTCCTCGCGGAAGCGCAGCGCCCGCTCCATGTACGGGCTGAACGCGTAGCCCTCGAACCACGCGTCGCCGTGCTCGTGGAGGATCGCGGGCGCGAACGGCCGGAACGCCTCGCGCCGCTTCACGCGGTCGTTGATCGTCGCCTTCACGGACGGGTCGCGCGGGTCGGCGAGGATCGAGCGGTTGCCGAGCGCGCGCGGCCCCAGCTCGGCGCGGCCGCGCGCCACCGCCACGATGCGAGAGCCCGCGAGCAGCTCCGCCGCGCGATCGAACGACGCCTCGACGCCCCGCACCGCCGGCGTGAGCTCCACGCGATCGTCGACCGCCCCGTCGACCATGAGACCCGAGCCGAGAAACGGGGTCAGCCGGCGGCCGGGCGGGCGCTGGCCGGGGTGGTCCTGCTGCCAGGCGAGCCACGCCGCGCCCACCGCGTTGCCGTCGTCGGCCGGCGCGGACGGAACCCAGAGCTCGCGGAACGGCGTCCGCTCGAGGAGCTGCCCGTTGCACGCGGAGTTGAGCGCGCCGCCCCCGCTCAGCACGAGCCGCGGCGACGGATGCGCGCGGTGGAGGTGGGTGAGGAGCGCGACCATGCGTTCGGTGAACACGCGCTGTCCGGTGAACGCGAGATCGGCGGCGACGAGCGGGCTCGGGTCGGTGCGCCGGCGAGCGGCGAGCGCGCGCACGATCGCGTGGTTGTCGCCGACGAGGCGCAGCCCCTCGACGCGGATCATCGCCGAGAGCTCGCGGTAGAGCGCCTCGTCCAGCCGGCCGTAGGGGGCCAGGCCCATGACCTTCCACTCCTCGCCCTTCACCGGGTCGAAGCCGCAGGCCACGCAGAGCGCCGAGTAGAAGACGCCGAGGCTGCCGTTGCGGTCGAAGCGCTTGAGCGGCGCGCGGTCGAGCGGCGTCAGGCGCGCGCCCTCGAAAGCGAAGGTGGAGCAGCTCGCGCGCTCGCCGTTGGCGTCCACCACCGCGCAGGCCGCGTCGTCGAACGGCGAGCCGAAGCACGCGAGGGCCGCGTGGGCGAGGTGGTGATCGAAGTGGCGGTGCACCGGCGGGCGGTCGCCGCGCGCGTGGAGCGCGTGCTCGAGGTGGCGCCCCGCGAGGTCGAAGCTGTTCATCTGGCCGAGCGCGGTGGGGCGCAGCCGCGGCGAGAGTCGCTCGCCGAAGAGCGTGAAGCCCGCGCGGAAGAGCGGCCCGCGCCAGCGGCGGCGACGCCAGCTGTGTCCCGCGATCACCTGCGCCCCCGCTGGCGCGTGGCGGTCGAGGAGGCGGCCGATCCCGAGCGGCTCGTCGGGCGGGACGTGCCACGCGCGCTTGTAGCCGACCGCGCGCTCGACCGCCTCGGCGAAGCGGACCTCGCCCGCCTCGTCGACGAACGCGATCGCGGGGTCGTGGACGGTCGAGGCGAGGCCGACGTAGACGCGCATCACGAGGAGACAGACCGAGGCGCGGTCACTCCGTCGGGAGCTGGTCGGCCACCCCGAGGCGCTCGAGCACGTCGCGAAGCCGCGACCGCGGGACGCTGACCCGGGTCGGCATCCCGCCCTCGAGCCCGAAGAGCTCGAGGAGGTTCACCCCGCTGTCGAAGCGCGCGGCCGCGGTCACCGTCGTGCGGTCGTAGACCACCGCGATGCGCGCGCGCTCCTGGCCCAGGAGCAAGAGATGCGTCTTGTCGTAGCTCCCGCGGCGCGCGCTCGCGTCGACGAGCGCCACCCCTTCGGCGAGGCGGTAGCCGCGGCTGAGGCGCTTGGCCTCCTCCTCCATCGACTCGAGCTCGGAGGCGGCCTCCGCGATCGGCTGCCACAGCCCGGTGTCCGACGCGCCGCCCGCGAGGAACCGGACCACGATGCCCTTGAGCCCGTCGTCACGGTGCCGCGCCCGAAGCGCGCGATCGATCGCGGCCGCGCGGGGGCTCGGCGTGCCCATGCGGGTGTCGATCGCGCGCGCGTCCGCGTCGGCGCCCGGGTAGGGCTCCTCGCCGCCGCGGATCCACTTGGCGGCGGCGCAGATCCCGTCGAAGTCGATGTGGCAGCAGATCGTGTCGACCTTGCCGGCCGCGGCCACCCGCTCGGGGGTGACCATCTCGGGGCAGGCCGGGTGCTGCGCCTTGGTCGCGAGGACGAAGCGCGGGTCGGCCGCGTATTCGGCGTGGCGCACGTGGTCGTGGTGATCGATCCACATCGCGAGCCGATCGCCGAGCCCCTCGATGAAGCGCCCGGTGACCTTGTCGAAGCTCGAGTTGCCGGTGTCGGCCGCGAACGCGATGTCGAGCACCACCACGCGACCGTCGAGGTCCTTGGCCTTGGGGAGCTTGCGCGGAGTGCCGTAGGCGACGCGGGGGAATGCCACGGCGCGAACATGGCGGCGCGGCGGCCTCCGAGCAAGGGCCGTCGGCGCGCGGGACGTCATTCGTCCGGGTCGAGGCTCAGCGGCGCGGAGGCGCTGGGCGGACCGGGACGCCGGGCGCGGCGGGTCCGGGGCGCGCGCCTCCGGGCGGCGGCAGCCCTTCCCAACCGGGCAGCCCCTCGTGCGCGGGGCGCGTGCGGAGCCGGAGCGCGAGGGTGCCCCCGCCCGACTCGGTGCGCGGGGGCACGAGGACAGCGAGGAAGAGACCCTGCGGGTCGGCCGCGTTCACCTGCACCCGACCACGGCCCTCGCGGACCACCCGGCCGTCGCTGGTCAGCAGGCCCACCGCGAGGGCGGGCGCGACCTCGATGCGCACGGGGCGCGCGGCCGGCACGCGGTAGTAGTGGAGCTCGGGGCGGTCGAACGCGCCCCCGTCGCCGACCGCCTCGTCCTGCAGCTCGCCCTGATCCGGGAGCACCGGGACGCCCGCGACGACGGTGTCGTCGATGTGCCCGCGGCGGAGCAGCCGCAGCCACTCGCGCGGCACGCGCTCGACGGGGCGCGCCAGCTCGATCGGCTCGAGGGTGCCGTGGCCGCTGAGCACCGCGGTCGGGATCGCGATGAGGCGCCCGCGCGTGTCGAGGAGCATGCCGCCGCTGTTGCCAGGGTTGAACTCGGCGTCGGTGCGGATCCACGCGACCTCATCGCGCGAGTTCATCTGGAAGCCGCTCATCTCGCCGCTCGTGACGTTGATCGTCGAGACGCCGAGCGGGAACCCGAACGCGAAGACGCGCGAGCCCGGGCGCAGCCGCGAGGTGTCGGCGAGCGGCAGGAAGGGGAAGCGCTCGCGCGCGTTGAGCGGCTGCCCCTGCAGATCGCTGACGATGCGCACGAGCGCGAGATCGAGTCGGGCGTCGGCGCGCACCACCTCGCCGAGGTAGCGCTCCTGCGCGGTCTCGCGTGCGTGGGTGACGAGCGCGATGCGGACCTGGTTGTTCGGGCTGATGAAGCTGCCGGGCTCGCCGCGGCCGGGCCGCGTGTGACCCACCACGTGGAAGTTGGTGAGCACGTAGCCGCGCGGATCGATGATCGTGCCCGAGCCGGTCGAGCCCTCACCCCGCGACGACTCGGCGGTGATCTTGACCGCGGCGCGCACCGCTCGGCGAGTGAGGGAGCTGGACAGCTCCTGCGCGCTGGCGGGGGCGGCCGAGAGGCCGGCCGCGAGGAGGAGGACAGCGAGGGAGCGTGCGAGCGGACGTGCAGTTCTCATCTATGCGGTCTCTTCACCCTCGTGCCTCGGCCAGGCGAATGCAAGGCCGCAAACGATGATACGGCGAATCACGCCAGATCCTCGCCTCGAGAAGCTCGGAAACTTGGACGGCCCAGGTCCTTGGGGCTTCAACGCAGCGTGCTCAGCCGGCGGCGCCGCGGAGCATGAAGTAGATGACCACGCCGGTGACCGACACGTAGAGCCAGATCGGGGTCAGGACGCGCGTGATCTTCTTGTGAGTCGCGAAGCGCTTGCGCCACGCGAGGTAGAACGCGCTGAGCGCCATCGGCACGATCGCCATCGAGAGCAGCACGTGGCTGATGAGGACCGCGAAGTAGACGTAGCGGAGCGCGCCCTCGCCCTCGTAGCGCGTGTCGCCGTGGGCGTAGTGGTAGACGACGTAGCTCACGAGGAACAGCGCCGAGGCCGCGAAGGCGCTGACCATCAGGTACTTGTGCAGGTCGCGCCGGCCGCCGCGGATCGCCAGCCAGCCTCCCGCGAGGAGGAGCGCCGCGGTCGAGTTGAGCCCCGCGTTCACCGCGGGGAGGAACGCCACGCGCTCGGCCAGCTCGGTGCCCGAGCCCTCGTTGAGCAGGAGCAGCCAGGCGAGGAACCCCAGCGCGACAGCGGAGAGGAGCCCGTTGAAGACGGCGAAGAGGCGGTCCTGGCGCGGCTGTGCGGCGGTGCTCACGGCGGGGATCTAGTCCACATCCGCGCCACGTCCATCGGGGCCGGATCGGGACCTATCTCACGAGGAGGACGCGGCCGCGAAGGAGGCGCTCGGGCACGGGACCGAACCGACGGCTGTCGTTGGATCGGTCGCGGTGGTCGCCCACCACGAACACGTGCCCGGGCGGCACGGTCACGGCGGGCGGGTCCTCGGGCCACGGCGCGGCGGAGCGGCTCGTCGTGTAGCGGGCGTCCCCGAGGCGCTCCTCGTAGACCTGGCAGCCCGCGTCCCAGTCGATGTGCTCCTCCGGGTCGCACGCGCGCAGCCAGCCGCGCTCGGCGCGGACCCCGTTGCGCACGAGCGCTCCGCCGACGAAGGCGATCTCGTCGCCCGGGAGGCCGACGACCCGCTTCACCAGATCGAGCGGCTCGAGCGGGCTCTCGATGACGACGACGTCGCCGACCGCGGGGCGCGCCCAGAGCGCGAGCGCGTCGCGGCGGAACGGAACGCTCAGCCCGTAGGCGGCGCGCAGCACGAGCAGGCGCTGCGACGTCACGAGGCTCGGCTCCATCGACGGCCCGTCGACGACGTAGGCCTGGGCGATCCCCACGCGGACGCCCATCGCGAGGCCCACGGCGAGGAGGACGGTCTTGGTGGACTCCCAGATCCGGGCGCGCGACAGCCTCATGGCGCTCCGAACTGCCGAGAACGCTCGGGCATTCGCGCTTTTTTCCGGCCCGAAACCGCGCGGAAACACGGGGCACGAATGCTCCCGGCGATGCAGACCCTCGTCGACAGCGTCTGGGTGCTCCTGAGCGCCTTCCTGGTGTTCTTCATGCACGCGGGCTTCGCGCTCGTGGAGAGCGGGTTCTGCCGCCGCAAGAACGTGGTCGTGGTGCTCCTGAAGAACGTCTCGGTCGTCGCGATCGCCTCGCTCCTCTACTACGTGCTGGGCTTCGGGCTGATGTTCGGCGGCGGCAGCCCGTGGGCCGGCCTCGAGGGCTTCGCCCCCGCCGCGGACGCCTCGGTGGCCGGCGCGCCAGAGGGCCTCCCGCTGTTCGTGTTCCTGTTCTTCCAGCTCGTCTTCGCGGCCACCGCGGCCACGATCGTGAGCGGCGCGGTGGCCGAGCGCGCCGCCCTGTGGCCCTTCCTCGCGTTCACCGCCCTCGCCTCGGCGGTGGTCTACCCGCTCGTCGGGCATCAGATCTGGGGCGGCGGCTGGCTGGCCACGAGCACCGGCTTCCACGACTTCGCGGGGAGCACCGCGGTCCACGCGGTCGGCGGCGCGATGGCGGTCGCGGGCGTGATGGTGGTCGGCCCGCGCCACGGTCGCTACGGGCCCAAGGGCCGGCCGCGGCCGATGCCCGCCCACAGCTTCCCCCTCGCCGCCCTCGGCGTGCTCATCCTCTGGCTCGGCTGGTTCGGCTTCAACGGCGGCAGCACCCTCAGCGCCGCCCCGGAGGCGGTCGGGCCGGTCATCCTGGTGACCAACCTCGCGGCGGCGGCGGGGTTCCTCGGGGGGCTCGCGCACACGCGGCTCCGGACGGGCGCGCTGGATCTCTCGATGGCGCTGAACGGGGCGCTCGCGGGCCTCGTCGCGATCACCGCGGGCGCGGACGTCATCGGGCCGCTCGAGTCGATCGTGGTCGGGGCGCTCGGCGCCGTGCTCGTGGTCGAGGCGGTCCTCTTCCTCGACCGGGTCCGCCTCGACGATCCCGTCGGCGCGATCCCCGTGCACCTCGTCGGCGGGCTCTTCGGGACGGTCGCGGTCGGCCTGTTCGCGAACGCCGAGGGCGCGCGCGGCCTGCTGCACGGCGGCGGCCTCGGGCTCCTCGGGACGCAGGTCCTCGGGGCGGGCGGCTGCGCGGCCTTCGCGTTCGTCGCCGGGTGGTTCGCGTGGCGCGGCCTCAAGGCGACGGTCGGGGTCCGCGTGCCGCTCGATCACGAGCTCGAGGGGCTGGACCGCGCGGAGTGCGGGGTCGACGCCTACGACGAGAGCGTGGCCCCCGGCCGGGGCGCGGTGCGGATGATGGACGATGGCCCGGCCCTCGACCGGCCGGCGATGGAGGGCTGAGCGGGCGCGTCAGGCCGCGGTCAGCCGGCCGCGCAGGCGCCAGAGCCGCTCGAGGCCCCGGGTGGTCCGGGTGAGGCCGCTCTCGAGGAGCTCGTCGATCAGCTCGGCCGCCTCCTCCGGACGCGAGCGGCCGATCTCCGCGATCACGCGCTCGGCGAGCAGCAGCGTGCCGTAGGGGAGGCGCTGGCCGACGGCGAGGGCGCTCCAGCCGGCGCGCACGCGGGACACCGCCTCCTCCGCCTCCGGCACCACCGCCGCGCGCAGGAGCTCGGCGTCACACTCGGCGAAGGCGCGGTACGACGAGCCGACCTGGTCGAGGGCGAGGCCCGCGAGCCGCCCGGTGAGCCCGCGACGGAAGACGTCGAGCTCGGCGCGGTCGGACGGGGGCAGCTCGATCCAGCCGAGGGCGTCCTCCACGATCCGCAGGGCGAGGCCGGGGCTGCCCCGACGGATGCGCAGCTCGGCGAGGGTCCGCGCGAAGCCGGCGGCCACGTGCGCGCTCGCCCCCTCGCGCGGAGAGCGGCGCGCGCGCTCGATGCCGCGCTCGAGCGACTCCATGGCCGCGGTGAGCTCGTCGTCCTCGATCGCGCTCTTCACGTGCATGTCGAGGAGCAGCAGCGCGGTCGAGACGTCACCGACGCCGAGCGCGACCTCCGCCCGGACCGCGAGCGGGGCCTCGTCGGCCGCGTAGCGCTCGAGCGCACGGTCGCTGAGCCGGGCGCGCGTGACGGGGTCCAGCCGGGCGAGCAGCGTGTCGGCGAGGTCGCCGTCGACGAACGCGACCTCGTCGCCGCGCCGCGTCAGCACCCCGGCCTGGGCGCACTCGCGCAGCACCGCGCTCGGCCGCTCGACCAGGGACTCGAGGGTGGAGAGCGACGCGCGCGGGCCGAGGACCGAGAGGGCGTCGAGCGCCTCGAGGGCCCGGGCGCTCAGGGCGCCCGGGAGGTCGGCGGCGGCGATCTCCCCCTGGGCGACGCGCCCGCGGGTGGGCGCCTGGCTGGTCCGCAGCACGACCCTCGCGCCGTGGGCGGCGGCCTGCTCGAGCAGGTCGCGGTCGCGGTCCGCGATGCGGTGGGCCTGCTCGACGAGCACGACCTGCGGGCCCAGGTCCTCGGCGAGCGCGCGAGGGTCGGGGTCGGTCGCGGCCACCGGCCCGAGGAGCTCCGCGAGGACGTGCCCCGACACGCGCGCCCGGGTCGGGTGGGTCGCGACCGCCCGCACCTCGGCCCGGTCATGCAGCCGATCGCGCAGCGTCGCGTCGTGCCGCTCGACCACCCAGAGCGGCTCCCCGCCCGGGCTCTCCAGCCAGGAGTCGAGCGCGTGCGCTCCCCGCGGCAGCGCTCGGGCGCCGCAGGCACCGCACTCGGCCGCGCTCTCGCGCAGCGGCACGCCGCAGGTCCGGCAGCGCGCGCCGCTCTGCTTGCCGTCGAAGGGCCGGACGACGGCGCGCTCGGAGGGCTCGCCGCAGCCCTGGCAGAAGTGGGCGCCTCCCACGACGTCCAAGCCGCAGGCGCCGCAGCGCATCGCGTCCAGCGTCAGCCTCTCAGCCATCGCAATCCCCCCGCGTGCGACCATGAGGGATCTCCGGGGGGCTGTCTAGGAGCTTGATTCGCTAGGGGCCACCTGGCGCTGGCCCGTAGCGAATCAAGCTCCTGGCGTCGGTGCCAACCTGCCTGGAGGATACCAGGGCCGGGAACCGCACCAAGGAGGCTCGTCGGTGGACAAGTGGATGGACAAGCTGCCCTGCGTCCTCACCCTCGCGCTCGCCGCGTGCGGAGGCGCCACCCCCGGGGCGCAGAGCCCCGCGGAGCTCGAGACCGCACGGGCCGCGATCGGCGAGGTCCTCGACGACTGGCACGCCGCGGCCGCGGAGGCTGACGAGGCGCGCTACTTCGGGCACCTCGCGCCGGACGCGGTGTTCCTCGGGACCGACGCGACCGAGCGGTGGGGACGCGACGCGTTCCGCGCCTACGCGCACCCGCACTTCGAGCGCGGCAGCGCCTGGACCTTCCGCGCGGTGCGCCGCGAGGTGACCGTCGATCCCGGGGGACAGCTCGCCTGGTTCGACGAGGACCTGACGACCGAGAACCTCGGGCCGTGCCGCGGCAGCGGGGTGATGCGCCGCGCGCCCGACGGCGTCTGGCAGATCACCCAGTACAACCTCGCGATCACCGTCCCGAACGAGCGCTTCGGCGAGGTCCGCGCGCTCCTGCGGGGCGAGTAGTCCGGCGCTTCAGCTCCGTCCGGCTCCGTCGCGCCGGGCGGTCACGGGGCCGCTATCCTCAGTGATATCAGACCTTTTGCACTTCTCAACAACATCTATGTTGACCGTTCAACATATGAACCTAGGATCGTCTCCGTGAAGAACGCGGAGCGGACGGCTCGGACCAAGGCGGCCCTCATCGAGGCCGCGGTGCAGCTCTTCGGGGAGCGCGGCTACGGCGCGACCTCGCTCAAGGCCATCGGGGAGCGCGCGCGGGTGAGCCACGGCGTCATCCCCTTCCACTTCGGCTCCAAAGAGGGGCTCCTGCTCGCGGTGGTGGAGACGCTCTTCGCGCGGTTCAGCGACGCGGTCATCGCCCCGCTCCTGCGCGGCCGCCGCGACTGGGGGAGCCGCGACCTCGAGGCGGTGATGCGGGCCCAGCTCGCCTTTCAGATCGAGCACCCGGAGGTCGGCCGCCTCTTCCAGGTCCTGATGTTCGAGGCGATCGGCCCACAGCCCGAGCTGCGGCCGTACTTCGTCGAGTTCCACGAGCGCCTGCACGGCCTCGGCTGCGCGTGGGTCCGCGAGGGCGTCGCCCGCGGCGCGCTGCGGGACGACCTCGACGTCGAGGCCACGGTGACCGCGCTGCTGAGCTTCTTCACCGGCCTGCGCACCCACACCCTGCTCGCGGAGGGGCGCGTCGACCCGGTCCGCGTACACGAGCAGATGCTCGCGATCGTCACCGCGGGCACCTCGCTGCTCCAAACGACCGGCCGACCGGCCGACGCGACCCGTGAACCACCCACCGACCCAGCCACGAGGGGGACTGATGCAGATGAGCACGGAGCCTGACGAGACACCCGACCGGATCGATCTCTCGGAGCGGCAGCAGCTGATCCGCCCGATCTGGCGCGAGAGCGCCAAAGGCGTGGTGCGCGGCCTGCTGTCGAGCGAGGAGCCGCCCTCGATCGGTCGCCTCGCGCCGATGCCGGAGCCGTCGAGCCGGGTCCTCGGCCACCTCCGCGAGGGGATCGGCGACCCGCTCACCGCGT
>JAUHXR010000379.1 GCA_030426845.1 Polyangia bacterium
CGTCGCGCGGGAGCGCGGTGACGATCGCGTCGAGCTCGTAGAAGGGGAACGGCACCGCGCCGTCGATGCGCTGGGCGAGCCAGTCGCTCGTGGCGCGCGCGTCGAGGATGATCATCCGCGCGCCCCGCTCATACGCCTCGTGGACGTCGTCCGCGGCGACGAAGCGGTTGGCCCGCAGCGAGAGCTCGGGGCGCGGGCCGTCCGGGTGGATGACCAGCGCCATCTCCTCGATCGACGGGAGCTCCGGCGCGGCGGGCGCCTCGTGGCCAGGTCCAGCCACGGGCTCGAGGGGGACCGGCCGCGCGAAGGAGCGCACGAAGGCCACCACGTCGTTGATCTGCGCGGGGGTGAGCTCCTCGGCGAACGCCGGCATGCGCGTCCCGCTCCGCCCGTGGTTCACCGCGTACTGGAGGAAGCCGTCCGACGCGGTCGCGAGCAGCGCGGGGTTCGCGAGCGCGATCGCGTCGACGCCCTCCCCCTGCGCGCCGTGGCAGCGCTGGCACTTCACCATGTAGACGGCGCGGCCGCGCCCCGCGTCGCCGCGCACCTCCACGTCGTCGACGACGGCGCGCGGGTGACGCTGCCAGCTCCGCAGGTAGGCGAGGATGGCGTCGATCTCGCCGTCGCGCAGCGGGCCGCCGCGGTCGCGGTGCCAGGCGCTCATCGCGGTGCCCGGCCGACCCCGCTCGATCGCGGCGCGGATGAACTCGTCGCTCGCGCTGCGGAGCCACTCCTGGTTGGCGAGGGCCGGCGCGTCGTCGGCCGCGTAGCCCTCCCCGTCGCGCCCGTGGCAGAGCGCGCAGTAGCGGCGGTAGAGCCCCTCGCCGGCCTGCTCGACCCGCGCCTCGTCGGGCGGCGGCGGGCTGACCGGCTCCGCGTCGTCGTCGTCGCAGCCGAATGCGAGCAGCGCGCCGAGGCACAGCGCCCCGCGCAGGAGCCGGACGAGGAGCCGGCGATGGGTGGGCAGCGGCACAACTCAATCCCTCAACAAAAGCTGACGCACGGACGGCGTGTTTGGCGGCTCGCCGCCGGCCGATGTGACGATCCAGCCCGCGCTGTCGGCGCTCGCCGCGCCGAAGAGCAGGTCCGCGGGGGCGCTCGGGGCGTCGTAGCCCTGCGGGTTGCGGCCGATCGCGGCCCGCGCCTGGCAGTCGGCGAAGCAGTAGAGGGCCTCGCCCGACTCCCCGCCCGGCATGCCCTCGGGCGGCGTACAGTCCTCGGCCGCGCGCTGACCCTGGCGCGCGCGCGCGCGGATGAAGAGGTCGACGCGGCGGGCCTCGGTGCACTCGCCCCGCTGGGCGGCGCGGCTCGGGCAGGTGCGGCCGCGGTGCCCCTGGCGGTACTGCCGAAGCCAGTCCGTCCCCGCGCCCATCGCGGCGAGCGCGTAGCGGCCGCCAACGGTGCGGCTCATCCCCTGCCGCAGCTCGCGCGCACCGAACGCCGCCCGGCACCAGCTCAGCCGCTCGTTCCAGACACCGGCCCGGTCCGCGTCGCTCGGCGGCGCCTCCTCCGTCGGGGGCGTCCAGCGCTCGCCCTCGGGGAGCGCGAGCTCGCTCTGCAGATCGGTGCACGGCTCGCGCAGGAACTCGCCGTCCGAGGCCACGCGCTGCTCGTCGACGCTCCCCACGGCCACGATCTCGACGCCCTCGACGTGCGAGCTCATCCCGCCCCCGAGGAGGTGCCGCGCGAGGATCCGGCCGATGCACTCGAACGCGGTGTCCGCGCGGCCGCCGGCGCACTGGATCGGCTGCCCGGACGGCGCGAGGTAGTGGCCGCTCTGGAAGGTCGCGTCCGAGCCGCACCACACGTGCCAGACGAGCGGGTCGTCGTCGATGATCTCGATCGAGCAGAGGTCGACCAGCTCGTCCGCGACCTCGTCGACCGCCTGGAACGCGGCGGAGACCGCGCGCGGGCTCAGCCCCGCGATGCAGCGCTGCTCGGCCGCGCGGATCGCCGGTCGGTCACCCTGGTCGGTCCGCCCCCACTGGGTCGTCCGGACGTCGGTCGCCGCGCGGGGCGGCGGCGCCGCGTAGGGCTCGCGGCACGCGGCCAGCGCGAGGAGCCCCACGAGCACCGGGAGCGCGCGGCGCATCAGCGGCCCCCTGCGAGGTCGACGAGGGTCGAGAGGTTGACGCCCGCGAAGAACGAGAAGGCGGCCACGTCGTAGTTGGGCCGGCGCACCACCCCGTAGGTGTCGGCCTGGAGGTGGATCATCCCGCCGACGGTGAGGATGCGGGGGAGGATCTCCGGTATCCCGATCACCACCGCGGCGGAGAGCGACGCGCCGAGCAGCGAGAGCTCCTCCGGCGCGAACGCGACCGCGCCGACCAGGTTGGCCGCGACCTCGATCGCGACGAACCGGATGCCCGGCGTGAACCGCGCCCAGGCCACCGGCAGGACGAGACCGAGCGCGTGCTCGATGGGGTTGCTCGCGTAGAAGTAGGCGAGCTGCGTGTCGCCGAGGAGCCCGACCTCGAAGCCGATGAGGTCCTCGACCGAGTAGGTGAGGAGCGCGCGGCTCGGGTGCACCCGGAAGCGGGCGTCGGCGAGGCACGTCGCGTTCCCGTCGAGGCCGCTGACCCCGAGCAGGTAGACGTGGAACGTCGAGTCCACGAGCAGGTCGTCGACGTCGACCGGCACCTCCTCGCGGAGCTCGCGCACCGGGCGATCCGAGGGGCAGCGATCGCTGCGGGACACGTAGGCGACCAGCGCGCTCGAGCGCGCGCCGCCGAAGTCACCCCGCGTCCCGCTGAGCACGGGGATGTCCTGGGTGAGCTGGACCTCGCCGCCCGCGCGGCCGTTGACCGCCGCCGCCACCGGCGCGGAGGTCGAGAGCCGGAAACTGAGCTCGTGCCGAGGGTCGACGTACGCGAAGGTGTCCCGCTCGTCGCGCGCGATCGCCTGCCACGGGCAGACCCGGCCGCCCTCCTCCGGCTCGCCCGCGCAGCGCATCGCGTCCGCCTCGCCGCCGGTGTAGAGCCCGACCGGGTGCCACTCGCTCGCGGGGTCGATGACGGGCAGGCGGAGCCGCGCCACCGCCTGACGCGACGCGCAGCCCTCGCCGCCGCCCTGGCGGACCTCGAGCAACCCGGGCGGCAGGACGAGCTCGTTGGTGCCCTCCTCGAACGGGACGGGTCGACCGTCCACCACCGCGCACAGGTCGTTGCCGGAGAGCTGGACGCGATCGCCCGCCACCGCGATGCGCTCCGGCGCGTCGTCGAGCGAGCCCGGGGCCGGGAGCGGGAAGCAGTCGGGCTCGCCGAGCTCCTGGCGCGGGCCCTCGCTCGTCATCCGCTGCATCCCGTGGCGCAGGCAGAGCTGCGCCTGCTGGGGCGCGGCCGCCTCGGCCTGGGCGAGCACCGCGAGGCCCGAGAGGCTCGCGCAGGCGTCGGCGCTCGGGGCTGGCTGACCGACCGGCGCGGGCCGGGCGTCGTGGTAGCTGGGCGCGAGGCAGATCGCGAGGCCGGCGAAGATCTCACGCCAGTCCTGGTTGTTCGGCGCCATCGCGCCGCCCGCGTCGCCGTAGGTCGAGCGCATGTAGGCGCGCACGACGCTGTCCGGCAGGCGCACGCCCGCGGGCTCGCCCGCCTCGAGCTGGACGTTGCCGAGCACGACCGGGGTCTGGTCACCGTTGCGCCCCGCGACCCAGAGCACGCCCGCGTCGGACGCGGTGCGGAGCTCGGGCCAGAGCAGCTCACGCTCGAGCGCGGCCGGCGTCGGGTAGAGCAAGAGGCCTGGCGTGCTCGGAGACCAGCGCGCGGCGAGGAGCGGCGGCTGGGAGCTGGCCCCGGCGAGCCCGACCACGTGGAGGTGGTTCTGCAGCGGCGTCACGACCCGCTGGCTGCGGAACACCCCGATGCGCAGGCCCGCGGAGCTCCCCGGGCGCGCCGCGTAGACGCTCCAGTCGCCTTGCGGCAGCTCGAGGTCGCGCTGGCTCGCGCCGAGGGTCTGCGCCGCCTCGCGCGTCCAGATACGGGCGCGGCTCGCGCCGGTGACCGCGCGCAGCTCGAGTCGTCCGGCGTCGCAGCTCGGTCCGGACACGCGCTCGACGCGGATCCCGCCGTCGGCCGCCTCCGGCACCACGCGGAAGCCGAGCTGCTCCTCGAGCAGGTAGTGGGCGCAGTAGCGCAGCATCAGCGTGTGCTGCACGTCGGCCGCGCCGCGCCCGGTCGGCCGCGCGTAGATCACGCGGGGATCGCCGCTCGCGTGCGCGTTCGGCTGCGCCTCGAGGTGAGCCCAGAGCTCCACGAAGTCGACGTCGCGGCCCGCGAGGTCGCCGGGCCCGAAGTAGGGGCCCTGGGCGGCGATGGCGAGCTCGCAGCGCGCGTCGACCTGGACGGTCTGGTGCAAGCTCACCAGCTGCTGGGCGGCGGCGCCACGCTGCCCACCCACGGTGAAGCAGGCGTCCTGGGCGCTCGCCGGGTGGGCGAGGAGGCTCGCGAGGAGGCACGCGCCGAGGCACGCGAACGAGAGGTGTCGGCCGGTCATGAGTGGGCGTATCTTCTCCGTTCCTGCCCGCCGAGCAACCCCGGACGAGTGAACCCGCACATCCGACTGGCTGGACCCGATGACGCGAGCGCGGCGGTGGCGGTGCTCGACGCGGCGCTGTCCGACGATCCCTTCGTGACGTGGCTCGTCGCGGGCCGCCCGAGCGCCCGCCGCGCCTACGTCGAGCTGATGCTCACGGAGATCGCGCTGCCCCGGGGCCTCGTGCAGGTCGCGCTCGACGGGGAAGCGGTGGTCGGCGCCGCGCTGTGGGCGCCTCCGCGCTCGTTCTCGCTCAGCGCGTGGGACAGCGTGCGGCTCATGCCGCGGATGCTCTCGATCATCGGCTGGGGTCGGATGCGCGCGACCAGCGCGAAGCTCGACGAGATCGAGCAGGCCCGCCCGCCGGAGCCCTACTGGCTCCTCACCCTGCTCGGCATCCACCCCGAACACCGGCGCCGCGGCCTCGGCTCGGCGCTCCTCGGCCCGATCCTCGCGCGCTGCGACGAGGAGGACAGCGTGTGCGCGTGCGAGACGGCCGCGGCCCACAACGTGACGTTCTACGAGCGGCATGGCTTCGAGGTTCAGGCGAGCCGCCCCCTCGCGCCCGGCGGCCCGACGAGCTGGTCGCTCTGGCGCTCCCCCGCCGCGGCCTCCACTGCGGTACCGGCCCCGGTGCCCGCAGCTGAGGACTGAGAGCGATCCCAGCCGTTGGGTAGCCCCGACGCGCGGGCGAGCTATGTTGCGGACCGATGGGGACCTTCCGCGTGAGCGAGCTCGCCAAGGTGGCGCGCTCGACCAGCGTCGAGGCGTTCGAGAGGCTGCTGGGCCCGCTGGTCCTGGTCGGCCCCCCGGATGTCTCGCCGAGCTCCGGCGTGCGCCGCTTCCACACTCAGGACGGCACCGCACAGCCTGGCCCGCTACGCCAGCTCCTCGACGGCGTCGCTCACCCGGTGCGCAAGCTCGACGCGGGCTGGCCCACCCCTGACGGCGAGCGCGTCGTGCTCATCGGGCGCGCCGAGCCCAACGACGTGCGCATCGTGCACGGGACGATCTCCAAGTTCCACGCGCACATCCGCGGCGGGCCGGACGGCCTCGAGCTGGTCGACGCGAGCTCCACCAACGGCACCTTCTACGACGGAGAGCCAGTGGCCCCGGGCGACGCGGTCCGACTCGAGGACGGACACCAGGTCCGCCTCGGCGACGTGCACCTGGAGGTCTTCGACCCGGCGCATCTGCACCGCGTGCTCGCCGGCGTGGCGCTCAGCCCCTACCACGAGCGCCGCTCGGGCTGATGGATCGCGCGTCCGCGCTCGGGCTCGCCCTCGGCTCCCTGATCGCGCTCAGCGGCTGCGCTTCGGGCGCGCAGTGCGGCGACACCCGTGACGCGACCGGGCGCCCCGTGATCATGTGTCCGCCGCGCGAGGCGGCGGTCTGCGATCAGCCGGGCGAGGACGCGCGCTTCGTGCGCGACGAGCTCGTCGGCTACGTCCTCGAGGGCGGCGACTTCGCGCTCTGCACGCCCGAGGGCGAGCCGACCTGCCCCGCCGGGACCGAGGGCCCCGTCCGCTGCCTCCTCGATCCCGAGCTCTGAACGACGCCGGGTCGGGCGCTCAGATCAGGACGGGCGCGACGGTGGTGACGCCGGCGCCCCAGAACTGCATCGCGCCGGTCGTCGTGCTCACGACCTCGGCCTGGCCGGTCGTCCGGTCGATCCGGATGAGCTGACCCGCGTTGGTGAAGCCGTAGACGTTGCGGCCCCAGTAGCCGAGGCCGAAGATCTGCACGAAGTCTTCGCTCGCGCTCCGCGTGGGTCCGACCACCGTGACCCGGCTCGAGCCGTCGCGGTTGAAGATGATGCGCGCCAGCACGTCGGCCTCGCCCGCCGTCGCGCCGGTCGCGCGGAGGGTCGCGAAGGTGCCGAGCCCCTCGATGCTCACGATGTCGCCGCTCGAGAACCAGCCGTCCGGGTACTGCCCGAGGAAGCTGGTGGACGCGTTGGTGCGGTCGACCTCGTAGTAGGCGCCCTCGTTGGTCGCGCCGATCAGCAGCTCGGTCACCCCGTCCGGCGACTCGCTCGGCGTCAGGAAGCTGAGCGCGAAGAGCTGCTCCGCGCCGAGGCCGAAGTCGCCGACCCGCGTGACCACCGCGGTCTCGGGATCCACCCGCCACAGCTCGTCCTGCGAGCAGGTGAAGACCACCCCGTCGGAGTCGACCGCGAGGTCGAGCATGAAGGGCGCCGCGGTGCCGTCGGCGAGGCGGAAGACGCCGATCTCGGTCACCGTCGTGGTGAACGGCGAGAAGGTGTAGAGCGTGTCGCGCGAGTGCGAGTAGATGAGCACGTCGTTCAGAGACTCGCCTGCGTCGGTCGGCTCGCCCGCGTCACGGCCGCCGGCGTCCATGTCTCCCCGGGGCCCCGCGTCGAAGGGGCCGGCGTCGAAGTCGGGGATGCTGCGCGTGTCGCAGCCGGCCACCAGGATGAGCGCGCTGATCGTCAGCGCGCGGAGGAGATACGTCATGCAAGGCTCCCGGGAGGCCCTCTGATTACTACGAACCGGGGCCCGCTGCACCCCGGCGACGGTCCTGGTCCGATCGGTACTACCGGGCGGCCGCCCCACCGACCTGGAGCCCCATCAGCGTCGCGATGGATCGGCCGCCGCCCGTGTCCGGGTCGATCTCGAGGAGCAGGCCCTGGCAGGTGAAGCCGTAGAGGGTGTCCCCGAACGGCGCGAGCCCCCAGACGCAAGGGAACCCGATCTCGCCGACCTCGGTGAGCTCGCCACCGTCGAGCGGAACCTCGAGCAGGCGATCGGCCGCCCCAACCGAGGAGCCGGGAGTGCGCGTGGCGGTGACCAGCATCCGGCCGCGGACGAACGCGATGTCGCCGCTCGCGAAGAGGCCCGGGGGGAACCGCGCGAAGGGCTCGCTCCGACCCGAGACCCGGTCGAGTCGGCTCACCACCCGGTCGCCGGCCGTCAGGAGCTGGCCGTCCGGGCTCACGTCCAGCGCGACGTTCTCGTCGGTGACCGCCGCGATGCGCCGCACCAGGCCGGTGTCCTGATCGAGCTCGAAGAGCGAGCGGCGGTTGATCGCGTAGGCGGTCCCGTCGGGGTGGAGCGCGAGGTCGGTGAAGCTCACGCCGGTGCGCGAGAGCCGGCGGAACGTGCCGCTCGGGAGGTCTACCTCCCAGAGCGCGTTGGGGTCGTGGATCAGGGCGCGCGCGACGCAGCCCCGCTCGAGGTCGCAGCGGTGGCTCAGCGGGCAGAGGCCCGCGCTCGGCGCGTGCTCGCAGCGGTCCATGCGCTCGTCGCAGGTGTCCTCGGTGCAGCTCACGCCGTCGCTGCACGGGTTGGGATCCGACACGCAGCCGAGGGTCGGATCGCACCGATCGGACACCGTGCAGAACGCGCCGTCGTCGCACACCTCGTCGCGCGGGCGGTTCACGCAGGCGCGCGCCTCACACCGGTCCTCGGTGCACTCGAGCCCGTCGTCGCAGTGCCGGTCGTCGGTGCACTCCGGCGGGGCCGCGTCGAGCTCGCCCGCGTCGGGCCGCGGTCGATCGAGCCCCGTCTTGCCCCCGCACGCGGCCAGGAGCATCGCGGCCAGGAGGAGCCTCGCGGCCAGCATCGTCGAGCGGTCCGGGAGCGCGCGGCGCATCACGGGCCTCATGCCACGGGCCACCCCGAGACGGTAGGCGCGGGCGGCTCGACGCGGGCTGCGGCCCGTGTACCCTGCCG
>JAUHXR010000380.1 GCA_030426845.1 Polyangia bacterium
GTCGAAGGTGAGGGCGACGGCGTCGGTCGGCCCGGCCGCCCGCCAGCGGGTGCGCGCCCAGAGGCTCGCGTTCGGGTGCATCACGACCGCGAGGAGGATCGCGGTGCCCAGCACGAAGATCCCCGCCCCGATCGCGACGCCGAGCGCGCCCCCGATGCCGAGGGCCGCGCCGAGGGCGAGCGCGATCGTGGGCAGCTTGATCCAGAGCGACCGTCTCATCGGCTCGCGAGGAGTGTGCTCCGGGCGCCGAGCGCCGCAACCCCCGTGGTTCAGCCCGCGGACGGGTCGTGCGGGGGATCCGCCGTCGCGTGGTCTGCGTTGGCGTGGTCTGCGCTGGCGTCGTCGGTGCTGGCGTCGTCGGTGCTCGCCTCGCCTGCGTTCGCCTCGCCTGCGTTCGCCTCGCCTGCGTTCGCCTCGCCTGCGTTCGCCTCGCCTGCGTTCGTCTCGTCTCCGGCCGCGTCCGCGGGGCGCAGCAGGAACACGAGGCCGAGCACCAGGAACAGCGCGCCCGCGGCGCGGCGGATCCAGATCGGCGACACGTAGCGAGCGACCAGCTCCCCGCCGAGCACCGCGAGGGCCGACGCGGTCACCAGGGCCGCCGCCGACGCCCCGAAGACCGTCCAGCGGGAGCCCGAGGCGGCCAGGGACATCGTCGCGAGCTGGGTCTTGTCGCCCATCTCGGCCAGGAACACCGCGAGGAAGGTCGTGAGGAACAGGCGCCAGTCCATTCGCGCGATGTACGCGCGGAGGGGCCGTCACGCACGCGGCGCGCCGAAGGTGACCGCGGTCACTGTCGCGCCTGGCCCCAGCCGTAGATTGGGCAGTGAGAGACGACGACACCCACCGATTGGAGGTCTCCCATGCTGAAGCGAAACGTTGGAACCGTGGACCGCGCGGTCCGGCTCACCCTGGCCGCGGCGCTCTTCTCCCTCTTCTACTTCCTCGACGGCGGCCTCGCCTGGCTCGGGCTCATCGGCATCGTGCCCCTGCTCACCGGCCTCGCCGGGACCTGCCCGCTCTACAGCCTGTTCGGGATGAGCACGTGCCCGCTCGAGTCACGGCAGGCCTGATCGCGCTCGCCCTCGCGGCGGCGGGCTGCGGCGGCTCCGCGAGCGGAGAGTCGACGGACGACACGCCCGCCGTCGGGACGACCTCCGGCGGCGCGACCGCGAGCGCGGACGCGCCGCCCGAGCCGGACATCACCGGCCACGAGGCCCAGGCGCTGGTCGCCGACGGCGCCGTCCTCCTGGACGTCACCCCGACCGCGCGCGCGGACCGCTCCGCGATCGAGGGGCGCACCCACATCCCGCTCCCCGAGCTCGAGGCGCGGATGGGTGAGCTGCCGCGCGACCGGACCATCGTGGTCTACTGCCTCGGCGGCCGCGGCAGCCCTCGCGCGGCGGCGCTGCTGCGGGCGAACGGCTTCGACGTGCGGCTGCTCGGAGCGCGTCCGCGCTGGGACGAGACCTGATCGTCAATCCGTGAGCGACAGGCCGAACCGCGCGGCGAGCGCCTCCGGGTCGGGGATCACCGTCCGGTTGCGCTCTACCTCGACCAGCCCCTCCTTGCGGAGCCGGCCGAGCACCCGGCTGACGACCTCGCGCGCGGAGCCCAGCCGCGCCGCGAGATCGGCGTGGCTCGCCTCGATCGGGCGCCAGAGCCCGGGCCCGGCGTTGGCCTCGCCGAGGAGCAGCCGCGCGAGCCTCACGTCGAGCCGGTCGAAGGCCACCTCGCGGACCAGCCGCATCATGTCGATGAACCGCTCGGAGTAGAGGTCGAGGACGAACTGCTGGAGGCTCGCGTCGCGCGAGAACGCCTCCTGCAGCGCCTCGGCGTCGACGAGCAGCGCGTCGGTGCCCGCCTCCGCGATCGCCTCGGCCGGGTAGCGACCGCCGCGCAGCGCGCCGGCGAGCGCGAGCACGCAGCTCTCTCCCGGCGTCACGTCGTAGAGGTTGAGCGACTTGCCCGACTCATCCGTCCGGACGACCCGGATCACGCCGCGCTCGACGAGCGGGACCGCCTCGATCTCGGCGCGGACGCGCACGAGCGAGGTGGCGACGTCGAAGTGCACCGGGGTGGTGGCCGCGATCAGCGCGCGCCGGACCTCGGGGTCGAGATCGGCGAGGAACGGGAAGGCGTCCACGCGGTCGGCGAGCGGGGCGCCGCGGCTCGCGGGTCGGTAGGGCTTGGGAGACGAGCGCACGGTTCCTCCGGGGGGGACGCGCGAGGGTAGCAGCTCAGTCCGCGGCGCCGGGGGGCGGCGGGGCGGCCAGCGCATCGAGGCCCAGCTCGGCGCGGACGCGCTCGTCACCGTTGTGGTTGAGCTCCCAGTAGGGGAGGCGGCGGGTGGCGAGGATCTGCATCTCCTCGCCGTCGCTCGTGCTCCAGCCGAGCACGCGGCGGGGCGCGTCGCGCTCGACGTCGATCGTGCGTCGGTAGTCGCCCTGCGCGACGGTGAAGCGGGTGACCGGGGCGCCGTCGCGCTCGGCGGGGGCGCGCGTGATCGTGGCCGGCGAGGGGCGCAACGGGGTGTGCGCACGCCGCGCGCGCCAGAGGGTCGGGACGAGCGCGCCCTCCCAGTCCTCGCCGCCGTGGAACGGGCCGTCGAGCTCGCGGAGCTGGATGAGGAGCGCGTCTTCGTAGAGCGCGCCCTCGGGGACGGCCTGCCGCTCGGTGGCCTCGCCCTCGCTCGCGAAGTAGCTCAGCGTGTGCAGCTGGAGCTCGCCGGGGCCCGGCCAGGCGGCCGCGAAGACGTGTCCGCACCACTCCTGCGCGGTGAGCGAGATCTTGACCGGCTGGAACCGCTCGTCGAAGTGGGAGTCCACGGGCGCGAAGACGCTCGTCATGACGGAGTAGGGGTAGACGCCGGTCTGGAAGCGGAGCGACTGGTTGAGCTTCAGCACCGCGACGCGATCCGGCCCCTGGACCGCGTCGTCCTTGATCCAGGTGCGCCGGTCGTGGGGCTCGGTGACGTAGATCTGGACGAGCTCGGCGGGGCGCAGCTCGCCGTAGCGCGACACCACCCCGCGGTAGCCGCTCATCTCCGCGCGCCCGTCGCCCCAGGCCTCCCAGAACGCCTCGCTCGCGCCCGCGCGGCGCGCCGGCAGCTCCGGGTGCGCGAGCCCGTCGCCCGGCGGCGCCCCGCAGGCGAGCAGCGCGAGCGCCGCGGCCGCGCTCAGCCCCCAGCTCAGGCCTCGCACGCCTGGCCCCTCGAGGCTGGCTCCCACGCGGCAGGAGCCACGAGATCGATCGACCGGAGCCGCGCGGCGTGGTCGTGGATCTGCGACGTCACGATGACCTCGTCGGCGCCGGTCTGCTCGGCGAAGGTCGCGAGCTTGGCGCGGACCTGCGGCCCGGTCCCCGCGAAGGTGAACCGCAGCACCTGTTGCAGTATCGCGGCCTCCATCTCGGTGACCCGAAGCTCCGGGTCGGGCGGCGGAAGCTCGATCGGCTGGCCGCGGCGGAGCGCGACGAAGGCCTGGACGAGGGAGCTGCGGAGGAGCCGCGCCTCGGCCTCGTCGTCGGCGGCGAAGACGTTGGCCGCGACCATCGCGTAGGGGGCCGCGAGCCGCGCGGACGGGCGGAACTCCGCGCGGTAGATCCCGAGCGCGGGGGCGAGCTGGGCCGGCGCGAAGTGGCTCGCGAAGGCGTACGGGAGCCCGAGCCGCGCGGCCAGGCGGGCGCCGTAGAGGCTAGAGCCGAGGATCCATACGGGCACGTCGAGGCCTTCGCCGGGGATCGCGCGGACCGCGCGCCGGCCGGGCGGCGGCGTGAAGTAGGCGAGCAGCTCGCGCGCGTCGTCCTCGAACGCGTCGGCCGCGGCCACCGGGTCGCGGCGCAGGGCGCGCGCGGTGGCGGGGTCGCCGCCCGGCGCGCGACCGAGCCCGAGGTCCACGCGGCCGGGGTGCAGGGCGGCGAGGGTGCCGAACTGCTCGGCGACCACCAGCGGCGCGTGGTTGGGGAGCATGACGCCGCCCGCGCCGACGCGGATCGTCCGGGTGTGCGCGGCGACGTGCGCGAGGGCCACCGCGGGCGCCGCGCTCGCGACGCCTGGGATCGAGTGGTGCTCGGCCATCCAGAAGCGGCGGTAGCCGCCCGCCTCGGCGCGCTGGGCGACGTCTACGCTCCGTCGCAGGGCGTCGCCGGCGTCGCCGCCGCGGACGATGGGCGCGAGGTCGAGGATCGAGATCGGGACCATGGGGGACGTTATGGGGTCTGCGCGGCCGCCGTCGAGCGGGCACCCGCGCCGCGAGGGGCGCGATCGGCGTACGGCACGTAGCGAACCCGCTCGGCGCCCACCATCGCGTCCACGCCTCGGCGCTGGGCGGCGCGCCCCCGCCGCGCGGCCCGCTCCGTCGCCCCCGGGACCGCGCGCCGGACGGTCTCGACCCCGAAGCGACCCGCGCTCAGGAGCATGAGAGCCGGCGCGAGGTGTGACGGCGGCAGGCCGATGTCGTCGACCGCCTCGTCCCCGAGGACGAGCCGCGACAGCGCGGTGAGCAGGCGGGTCTGGACGCGCGCGCGAGCCCGGCCGAGGGGGCCCTCCGCGATGCGCACGGGCAGGCCGTGGAGCGCGCGGGCGAGCGCGCGGCTGTCCTCGTCCGCCGGCGGGTTGGTGACCGCGTGGATGTACATGTGCCGCAGTCCGTCGGCGAAGGTGTGGGCGAGCAGCGCGTCGTCGGCGCCCATCAGCCCGGCGACGTAGCGCCAGAGGTGCATCACCGCCTCGCGCTCGTCGCGATCGAAGCGGAAGCCGAGCGCGCTCAGGCCGGTGAGGTAGACCGCGCAGAACTCGAGGTGGGTGGCGGCGGTGTCGGTCTGGTTGATCGGCGCGCCCCACGCGGCCGCGTCCCAGTCGGGCCGGCGCGCGAGGCTCCGTCGGACCAGCGCGTGCATGAGGCGGACGCGGCAAGCGCTCTTGACGCCGAGCGAGCCGCGGCCGTCCGCGATCGTCTCGTAGACGTCCATCACGAAGCGCGAGGTCTCGCCGATGCGGCGCACGACCATCCGATCGAGCGCGCCGGTCATCGCGAGCGGCTTCACCGCGGCCTGGCTGCGGTAGCCGCCCATCAGCGCGACCGCGGTGAGCACGCCGCCGCCGGCGTCGCCGGTGCGGAAGGCGGTGCGCGCGGCCAGCCGCAGCGCGTCCCGATCGAGCCACGGCGGCGTCCGCTCGAGCGGCTCGAACCACCGCACGAGCTCCGGCGGCGCGTCGGGCACGGCCGCGAGCCCACCCTCCACCGCGCGCTCGAAGAGCGCCCGCCCCACGCCGGGCCCGGCGGTGGAGGACCAGCGCACGAAGTCGTCGGCCACCTCGTCGGTTCGGGTGAGCCCGTCGCGGAGCGCGCGCACGTCTGCGTCGTCCGGCTGGACGCGCAGCCCGAACAGGCGCGCGAATCGGCGGTAGCGGGGCGGCGGGTCGACCAGGCCGTGGGCCTGCCAGCGGGACGGCACCTCGGGTCGCATGCCTGAGCATAGACCGGTCGGGGCTCTTCGATCCGCCCGACCGGGATACGCCTGGGCAGCGCTCATGCCGCCTCGAGCTGCTCGCGCGATCCTCGAGCTGGCGATCCCGCGCGGGGACGGGACCTTCTACGTGGCCGACGAGCCGGCGTGCTGCTTCCAGGATCGCGGGCGCCCGCTCGACCTCGGCACGATCCGCGTGCGCTGAGCTCGAGCCGCGGCGGCCTCTACTCGGCGCACCAGCCGGCCGGCGGCCGGCCAGCTCCGCCGAAGCAGAGGTCCTCGGGGCCGCGGCCGTAGCGCGCGTCGATGAACTCCCGGAGCGACTCCGGGTCGAGGCAGGTCGCGAGGTAGGCGTGCTCCCACGCGAGCGCGGCGACCGCGACGTCGAGCTCCGGCATGGGCGCGACGATCACGCGCCGCGGGTAGGGCTCGTCGCGGCAGAGCGGGTCGTCGACCTCCTCGGCGAGGGCGGCCAGCTCCTCCGGGACGCCCGCGCAGCCCTCGTCGCAGCGGTAGCCGAGGACCACCGCGCCGTGCTCCATGGCGTGGATGAGGTAGCCCCAGGGCACCGGCGCGTCATAGACGCCCCAGGCGGCCCACTGACCGAAGTGGTCTCCGCCCGTCGGCGGCGTGCTCTGCATCGTGAAGTCGGTGCACGGGGGCACGTGCCCGGCGCTGAGCGCGGGCTCGCGGTAGGTGGTCACCTCGCACTCCGCGTGCGGCGCGATGGGCGCGGCGGTCGGGTGCGTCGTGACGACCTCGACGCGGCCATCCATCGTCGTCGGGCTGCTGCAGGCGGCGAGCAGGACGAGCCACGGGAGCGAGGAGCGCATCGGCCGAGCATACCCGCTCGGGGCGGCGCGACGTCAGGCCGGGCTGCTCGCGCCGAGCCAGCCCCCGGTCCGCGGGGCGCGCACGCCGTGCCGGGACAGGGGCAGGGCCGGGTCGGTCGCCATCTCGAGCTGGCCGCCGTTGCGAAGCGCCATGACGAGGTTCGCGGTCTGCACCGCCATGCGGATCATCGGGGTGTCTCGGACCACCGCGACCGCGCCCCGCATGTAGCCCGGGTCACGGCTCTTCATCCGCTCGAGGTAGACGCGTCGCGCGTCGCTCTCGTAGCTCTCGGTCGCGCGCCAGTCGTGGAAGATCAGCAGCCCGCCGTAGGGCGCGTAGTCGTCGACGCGGGTCGCGATCACCTCGTCGATCAGGTCGTGGAGGCGCGTGACCGCAGCGGCCGTGGCCCGCCGGATCTCGGACTGGTTCACGAAGGTGGCGGGCGCGGTGTACCAGAAGCTCCCCAGCCCCGGAACGCGGAGCTGCTCCGGCCAGGCGTCGAACGGCGGGCGCGGGAACGTCGGGGGCACACCTGGCCTGTACGTCGGGGTGAGCTCGACTCGAACCCCTCGGTGGGACCGGGCTCACTCGCACCCGGGGCGGACGACCGCCGGGAGCCCCGACTCCCAGGCGCGGCACGCCGATCCCGCGAAGGTGATCCGGTCGCCGTCGATCGCGTAGCCGTCGGGATCGTCGCACGCGACAGGTAGACCCCCGAGCGTGACCTCCGCCGCGCACCCTGCGACTGGCCAAGGGAGTGTGGCCACGCAGCTCGACGCAGCGTCGACCGCAGCCGCGACGACCTCTGCTAGGCTGGCCGGATCGTCGGCGCGCCACGTGGGCGCGTCGGGCTGGCCGGGCGCCACGCCGGCGCCCGCGTTGGCGAGATCGGCGAGGTGCGCGTCGGAGACGCCCGCGCCCACGCTCAAGACGAAGGTCCGCACCCCGGCGTCGAAGGCGCGGCGAACCTCCGCGACGGCCGCCGCCCGCTCCGGATTGCCGCTCGTCACGCGGCCGTCGCAGCCGCTCGGCTCGCCGTCGGTCGCGAGGACGAACGAGACCGGGCCGGCGAACGCGCCCCGAAGGCGCGGGAGCTCCGCGCGCGTGAAGGCCATCGCCTCGGCGGTGGGCGTGGCGCCGCCCGGCAGGTCGACCAGCAAGGCGTCGATCCCATCCCGGGCGAGGAGAGCGGCCGGGAGGCTGTCGACGATCGGGCACTCGACGACCGCGCTGTAGCGCACGAGCCCGAACGGCACGCGTGCCTCGAGCCGCTCGATGGCCGCCCCCGGCCCGGTGAGCGCTGCGCGCACCGCCTGCCACCGGGTGAGCCCGTCGCCGAAGGGCTCGCCCATGCTGGACGACGCGTCGATCAGGAGGATGACGGTCGTCGGGTCGCTCGACTCGAAGGCGATCGTCGCCGAGCGCTCGCAGCCCGGCGGGCCCGCGTCGGGGCGGGGTGCGCCCGCGTCGAGCCCGGCGTCGCGTCGCCCCGCGTCGAAGCCCGCGTCCATCCCGCCGTCGCGCTCACCTCGGGAGAGCGCGGTCTTGCTGCCGCAGGCGCCGACGAGCGGCAGCGCGAGGGCGAGGAGCCAAGCCCGTAACGACACGTGCGGTTTATACGGCGCGCGCGAGGGGCGCGCACGCGCCCGAGCCGTCACGCAGCCCGAGGAGCCGATCGACGATCGCGGGCCAGTCGGGCTCCTCGGTGAGGTAGCTGAACGTGAGCCGCAGCGCGCAGTCGTGGAGATCGCGGTCGACGTCGAGGTAGCGCAGCACGGGGCTCGGCCGGGCGGCGCCGCTCTCGCAGGCGGAGCCGGTCGCCACCCAGGCCAGGTCGGCCAGCGCGGCGACCGCGGAGGCGCCCTCGACGCCGGGGAGCGCGAGGTAGAG
>JAUHXR010000023.1 GCA_030426845.1 Polyangia bacterium
GGCCTCGGCCGCGCGGGCGATCCGCGCGCGGGCGGGCCGCTCTTCCGCATCCTCGAGGCCCAGCCGCGGATGCGCGGCACCGTCCTCGACGCGCTCCGCCGCACGGTCGGCGCGCCGGGCATCGCCGCGCTCGTCGAGTCGGCCAACGACGAGGCGACCAAGCTCGAGCTCGTGCGGATGCTCGCCGCGAGCCACGACCCGCAGGCCGCCGACCCGCTCGCCGCGTTCCTCGACTCGGAGAACGAGGACATGCGCCAGGAGGCCGCGTTCGGGCTGGCGGAGCTCGGCGACCCGCGCGCGGTGCCCGCGCTCGTCGCGCTCGCCCAGGGGCTCGATCTCCAGGTGGCGCGCGAGGCGCTCTCGAAGCTCCAGAACCTCGGCGCGCCGGACGCGGCCGAGCCGCTGATGGAGATGCTGGGCGAGGAGCGGTTCCTCGCTCGCCGCGCGAACATCCTCCGCGCGCTCGGCACGACCGGGAACGCGTCCGCCGGGCCGGCCATCGAGCGTGAGCTCGAGGGCGACGACGTCGCGAGCGCGGCCGCCGCCCTCGCCGATCTCGACTACGACCCCGCCTACGATCGCCTCCTGCGCATGGTCCCGCGCGGCGACACCGACTTCTCGACGCCGTCGGTCGCCAACGAGACCGCGTTCATGAACCGCACCGCGGCCGTCCGCGCGCTCGGCCGCTACGGCCGCCCCGACGTGGCCGAGGCCCTCATGACGATCGTCGAGGATCCCCTCGACGACCGGCGCCTCCGCCACGACGCGGGCCTCGCCCTCGGCGCGGTCGCGAGCGAGGAGGTCCTCACGCAGATCATCGCGAAGCTCCAGGACTCGAACCTCGACGAGGTCGCCAAGCGCTACTACGTGAGCGCGCTCTGGCAGCGGGCCTCGCCGCAGGTGGCGGGCGAGCTGATGGACCTCATCGCGAACACGGAGACCCCGCCCGACGTGCGGCGCGCGGCCGCCCTCGCGGTCGGCTACGCGTCGGCGTCCTCCCTGGACAGCCGGGTCCGGACCTTCCTCGATCAGCCCAGCACCAAGCGCGAGGCGGCGTTCATGATCGTGCTCGGCGGCACCGACGAGAACGCGCGCGCCCTGCTCGCCGCGCTCGAGGGCGACGAGGAGCTGCAGCAGGTCATCCTCTACAACATCCGCGACGACGAGAGCAACGCGTTCAACCTCATCACCGGGCGCAACTTCGAGTCCGGCGAGGTCTGGCGGCGCGCCTCGGTCGCCCACATCCTCAACGAGGGCGAGGGCGACAACCGGCACGGCTACATCTGGAACCACCTCGTCCAGCGGATGAACGCTGGCTGGGACGGCGTGGACGGGATGACCCCGCGCGAGATCCGCGAGCAGGTCTGGAACGCGCTCCGGGGCGAGGAGGAGGAGCGGCGCGCGCTGGCCGCGACGCTCCTCGCGTCGATGGACGAGCGGGGCCTGCTCATGAGTGCCCGCGACCAGGGCGGCCCGGGGTCCGAGGAGGCGCGCGAGCAGCTCCGCCGGATGAACAACCCCGAGGCCGAAGAGCAGACGCCCTGACGGGCGCTCGCGACGACTCGCCGGACGGCGCTGGCACGGACGGTGCCGGCACGGACGGTGCCGGCCCGGTCGGTGAGAGCCTCGACACCCTCGCGGTCCATGGCGGTGAGCCCGCGCGCTACGCGCACGCGGCGCTCACGGCCCCGATCGTCCAGACGGCCACGTACACCTTCCGCGACACCGCCGAGCTGCGCGACTTCTTCGAGGGCCGCGTCGAGCGCGAGGAGTACGGGCGCTACGGCAACCCGACCGTCCGGGGGGTCGAGCGCAAGCTCGCCGCGCTCGAGGGCGTCGACGACGCGGTCGCCTTCGCCTCGGGGATGGCCGCGGTCACCACCGCGATCCTCGCGCTCACGAAGGCCGGCTCGCACGTCGTCCTCTTCAGCGATTGCTACCGCCGGACCCGCCAGTTCGTCGGGACGGTGCTGTCGCGCTTCGGCGTCGAGCACACGCTCGTGCCGCCGGCGGATCTCGACGCGCTCGAGGCGGCGCTCCGGCCCGACACCCGGCTCGTGATCAGCGAGGCGCCGACCAACCCCTACAACACGGTCGTCGACCTCCCCCGCCTCGCGTCGATCTGCCGGCCGCGCCGCATCAAGACGATGATCGACGCGACCTTCGCGACCCCGATCAACCTGCGGCCGGCGGACCACGGCATCGACCTCGTGGTCCACTCCGGGACCAAGTACCTTGCGGGCCACAACGACGTGCTCGCCGGCTTCGTCGCCGGCGGCCGCGGGCTGGTTTCGCTCGTCCGCGATCTGCGCCACGTCCTCGGCGGGGTGATGGACCCTCACGCCGCCTACCTCGTGCATCGCGGCCTCAAGACCCTCGCGCTCCGCGTGCGTCAGCAGAACGCGACCGCCCAGGCCCTCGCCGAGACGCTCGCCGATCACCCGAAGGTCGAGCGGGTCTACTACCCGGGCCTGCCCAGCTTCGCGCAGCACGAGGTCGCGGCGCGGCTGATGCGCGGGTACGGCGGCGTCGTCACCTTCACCCTCCGCGGCGACCTCGCGACCGGCTCGCGCTTCGTGGACGGCTGCCGCATCCCGAAGATCGCGCCCAGCCTCGGCGGCGTCGAGAGCCTCGTCGAGCAGCCTGCCCTGATGAGCTACTACGAGCTGTCGACCGAGGAGCGCGCGGCCATCGGGATCTCCGACGCGCTGATCCGTTACGCGGTCGGGCTCGAGGACCCGGACGAGCTGATCGCCGACGTCCTCCAGTCCCTCGCGCGCGCCTGATCGTCGCCCGCGGGCAGACGCGACGGCCGGGGTTGTCACGCCCGCGCGGTTCGCGGTGTCATGGAGCGGGGAGGCACGATGCGAATCTGGGTTGTGGGGCTCGCGGCGCTGGGGATCCTGGGGTGCGACCGACTGCTGGGGGAGGCGCCGCCGGGCGCCCCACCGTCGGCGGCCGCCAGCGAGGAGATCGTGGCCGTCGACTGGCTCGGCCGCGGCGTGCTCTACGCGGCCCGGGTAGTGGACCGCCGCGGGGTGCTCACCCGCGTGCGCTACGCCGACGGCGAGCAGGAGTGGGTGGAGGCCGACCGCCTGCGCCCCTGGCCCGACCTGAGCGGCCGAGGCGTCCAGTTCTACAGCGGGGCGCGAGCCTACGACGTGACGGTCTCCGAGATGCGCGACGGCCTCCTTCACGTGGAGTTCCCAGAAGGCGGCGACACGTGGATCTCGACCGACATGCTCTACCGCCTCGCGCCGGCCCAGCCCAGCGCGCCTCGGACCCCGACCCCGAGCGGCCCCGCGCCGTCCTTCCCCGCGCGCGCCGCGGCCGATCCGTCCCGCGTGGTCGTCGGGGCGCCCGTGCTCGCGTACTGGATCAGCGACGGAGCCCTCGACCGCAGCCGCCCATGGCGCGCCCGGGTCGCGTCGCGGAGCGGCGACACCGTCCACCTCGCCTACGCCGACGGCAGTGAGGCCGATCTGCCGGCGAGCGCGGTGCTGCGCGTGTTCGAGCCGAGCGCCCGCGCGGAGATCGGCGGCCGCTACTGGCTGGCCGACGCGGGGCCGCCCGTCGGCGTCGTGCTCGAGCGTCGGGGCGAGCTCACCAAGATCCGGGTCGGCACCGAGGAGCGCTGGCTCGAGGACTTCTCCGCCCTCGAGCCGGCGCCGCTCCTCTCGTCCGCGGCGCTCAACCCGGGGGCGTTCGTCACCGCGCTCTGGAACGGCAACGCCCTCTACCACGCGACCGTGGTCTCGACGCAGGGCGACCAGGTGACCCTCGCCTGGCACGACGGGAGCGAGCCCAGCCGGGTCCCCGTAGCCGACGTCCTCGAGGTCTGGTCCGCGGCTCCCTGAGACGGTTCTCCCTGAGCCGCGGGCCCGACCTCGCGGTACCCACGCTTCGCGGGGACCGCTCGGCCTCACTGCGCGACCCTGTGCAGCCATGGTACAGTGGACCCCGCCATCGGGATCGGGAGGGACCTGACGTGAAGACAACTCGCTCGCTGGCCGCCGCCCTCGGGGGCTCGGGGCCCAGGCCCTCTACGCGTGGCCGCCCCGCGCTCCGTGCCCCCGCGGCCCGCACATCAGCCCTGTGCAGCCTCTTCCTCGGCACCCTCACCGCCTGCACCGGCGTCCTCGAGACGCCCACCGGAGGCCCCAACGGCTGCCCGCCCGGGGACCCGAGCTGCGCCCCGGCGCACGCGTCGTGCGAGGGCGATCCGTCGGAGGCGACCGCGCTCGCGCAGCACCCGCTCCGGCGCCTGAGCGAGACCGAGTACCACAACACGATCCGCGATCTGTTCCAAGGCGTGCCATACGACGAGACCGAGCTGGTCCCGGCGCTGACCGCCGGCGGGTTCGAGAACTTCGTCGCCAACACCCGCGCGGTCAGCGACCGCGACGTCGAGGCCTTCAACGTGACGGTCGACAGCGTCGCCGCCCGCGCCTCGACCGACGCCGCGTTCCTCGCGCGCCACGGCTGCGACGATCCCGCGCAGCAGAGCGCGTGCATCGACGGATTCGTGCGTCAGTTCGGCTTGCGCGCCTTCCGCCGGCCGCTGACGAGCGACGAGGAGGCGGTCTACCGGGCGCTCATCGAGGAGACCGCCGCGACGATCGATCTGGCGGCCGGCATCGAGACGATGATCGCGTCGTTGCTCATGTCGCCCGAGCTGCTCTACCGCGTGGAGCGCCGCGGCCAGGACGCGGCCGGCCCCTACGAGGTCGCCAGCCGGCTCTCGTACCTGATCTGGCAGAGCATGCCCGACGACGCGCTCTTCGCGGCCGCGGCCGCCGATGAGCTGTCGACCCCGGAGGAGCGCGAGGCCCAGGCCCGCCGGATGCTCTCCGACGCGCGGGCCACCGAGGCGATCGTGGACTTCCACCGCCAGTGGTTTCGCTTCTCCCGGATGGACGAGGACAAGTACGCGGCGAAGTCGCCCACCCGCTTCCCCGAGTGGACGACGGAGCTGCGCGCCTCGGTCCACGAGGAGGTTCGCCGCTTCGTCCGCCACGTCGCCGAGGAGGACACCACCCTCGCCCGCCTCTACACCGACCGCACCGCGTTCGTGGACCAGGAGATGGCCGACCACTACGGCGTGAGCGCGCCCGGCGACTGGAGCGAGGTGGAGCTGCCGGCGTCGGAGCGCAGCGGCATCCTGACGCGGGCCAACTTCCTCGCCGGCACGGGCATCGCGGGCCACGGCTCGCCCGTCCACCGCGGCATCTTCGTGTACGAGAACCTGCTCTGCCAGCACATCGGCGGCGTGCCCGACGGAGTCGACACCTCGGCGGTCAACGACCCGCCGCCCGACCAGACGACGCGCGAGCTCTACGCGGAGATCACCTCCCCCGGCGCGTGCCGCTCGTGCCACGCGCGGGTCAACCCGGTCGGCTTCTCGTTCGAGCACTACACCTCGACCGGCGCCTACCGGACGACCGAGGTCGGCCGCGACATCGACGCGACCGGCGCGCTGGTCGGCTCCGAGTTCGAGTCCGAGGGCGTGAGCGACGCGGTGGAGCTCTCCGATCAGCTCGCGGCGAGCGAGATGGCCCACGCCTGCGCGTCCAACAAGTGGGTCTCGTACATGCTGGGTCGCCGCCTCGACGAGACCAGCCAGGACGACGCCTGCTACTCCAGCCGGATCCAGCAGGTCTTCTGGGAGAGCGGGGGCGACATGCGAGAGCTGCTGGTGAGCCTCGTCACCCAGCCCGAGTTCGTGGGAGGTGCCCAGTGAGACGCCGCGACTTCGTTCGTTCGCTCGCGCTCGGCGCGGCGGGGGTCACCCTCGGCTCGCTGCGCCCCTTCGAGGCGCACGGTCAGCCGGTCGCGGCGCCGAAGCGCTTCGTCCTCTGGACGACGCAGCACGGGCCGCCGCGCGACACCTGGAAGATGAGCCCGCCGGGGCTCGGGGCGGCCGGCAGCGCCGACATCACCGGCCTCGACGCGGCCCAGTTCGGCCGCGTGCTCGAGCCCCTCCACCGCGTCCGCGACAGCGTGAGCGTGCTCGAGGGCCTCTCGATGATGAGCTGCATGATCGACCGCACCGGGTCGAACAACAACCACGGCATCTCGTGGTCCAATCTGCTCGTCAACGTCCCCTACAACTCCACCGATCCGTTCGTCGGGACGGTCGCGGACAACCTCCACCCCCGGCCCGGCGGGGCCTCGATCGACTACCACATCGGTCAGCAGACGGGCGGCGGCGCGCGCCTCGACTCGGTGATGTGGAGCAACGGCGGCGGCCGCTTCGGCTCCCAGTTCGCGTTCTCCTCGAACGACCTGGGCCAGTGGATCGTGCCCAACAGCAACCCGACGAACGCGTTCAACCGGCTGATGGGCACCGGCCTCCTCGTCCCCGACGACCCCATGGGCCCGACCGATCCGCCGGTGACCCGCGAGCAGCTCGTGCGGCAAGCTCGCTTCCGGGCCTACAACGTCGCGCTGACCCACTTCGACCGCATCGCGCCCCAGCTCGGGACGGCCGACCAGGAGTCGCTGATCGCGCACCGGAACCACCTCGAGCGCCTCGGCATGCGCTTCCGGCCCGGCGGCACCACGCCCGGCCCGGCCTCGATGGCGATGTGCACGCCCGAGTTCACGACCTCGGGCGACACGATGGACGACTTCTTCCGCCTCACCACCATCGCGCTCGCGTGCGACGCGGTGCGCACGGTGTCGATCGACGCGCGGCAGCTGCGCGGCTCGCAGATCGGCGGCGCGGACACCGACGACGTCCACCAGGCGTTCGCCCACGGCACCGACGCGCGCGCGACGATGATGATGGAGAACTACTACCGCTTCCACGCGGAGGAGTTCGCCAACTTCATCGAGTACCTTCGCGGCGTCCCGGAGGGGGACGGCACGCTCCTCGACAGCACGCTCGTCATGTGGGTCCCGGAGCTCGCCACCGGCACCCACATGTTCGACGACGCCCCGACGATCATCGCCGGGGCCGGCGCGAGCGGCTTCTCCCCCGGCCGCTACATCCGCTTCGCCCGGGACATCCCCAACGTAGGCTGCGGCTACGGCTGCCAGTACGGCACGGTCGGCCCCGGCCGGGTCCACCTCTTCGTCAACGCCATGCGCCACATGGGCATGAGCGACAACAGCTTCGGCCGCACCAGCGCCACCGCCAACGACGGCAGCACCATCGACCTCACCGGTCCGCTGAGCGAAGTCTCGTAGGCCCGACAAGAGTACGTGCTAGTGCACGTGCACCTCCTCGCCGCCCCGAGCGAACGGCGAAGCGAGGTCTCGCCTCGCAAGCGGACGGCGAAGCGAGGTCTCGCCTCGCAAGCGGACGGCGAAGCGAAGCCTCGCCTCGCAAGCGGACGGCGAAGCGAAGCCTCGCCTCGCAAGCGGACGAGCGTAGCGCAGTCCCGCCTCGCGAGCGGACGAGCGAAGCGAAGTCCCCGCCGCCGCCCCAGGTCCGCCCCACGCGAGACGAGCGCAGCGAAGTCTCGCCCCCCCCGCGCGTAAGCGACCCCCGACCGCCCCCAGGCCCGCCCCACGCGAGACGAGCGAAGCGAAGTCTCGCCCCACGCCGCTTAGGAGGTCCGCCCACGGCGCCGAAGGCGCCGATGTCGGGAGGGGGGGCCCCATTCGGATTTACTCCGAATGGGGGGGAGGGTTTGCGTCAAACCCTCCCAGCCAGCCTCAGTGCCCCTGCTCGCGCGTGATCCCCGGGTGGGTGGGATCGCCCGGCTCGTGGCGGGGGTTCTCCGTGACGTACGTCCCGTCCTTGCCCGGGATCGACATCAGGGTCTCCTTGTCGAAGATGAAGTGCGAGCGATCGAACGACGCCGGGACGTGGACGCCGGTGTCCATCCGGATCGCGTCGCACGGGCACGCCTCGACGCAGTAGCCACAGAAGATGCAGCGGAGCTCGTCGATCACGAAGACCCGCGGGTAGCGCTCGTAGCCCGCGCGCGGGTCGTCGGTGTCGTACTCCGCCGGCTCGATGTAGATGCACTGCGCGGGGCACGCGGTGCTGCAGCAGAGGCACGCCACGCAGCGCGGCGATCCGTCGGTGCGGTGGGTCAGGCGGTGGACGCCGCGGAACCGCTCCGGGTAGTCGCGCACCTCGTCGGGGTAGCGCACCGTCGCGATGACCTTGTTCTCCTCCTTGGAGAACGTGTTCTTGAAGAAGCGGCGGATGGTCAGCGCCATCCCCTTGGCCGCCTCGGGGAAGAACGCCTGGTCACCCAGCGTGCGTTTCGGTCGGCTGATCTTGTAGGCCATCGGAGTTCAACCCAGCGCGAGGATGCCGACGCCGGTCAACAGGATGTTCACCAGCGAGAGGGGCAGGATGAGCTTCCAGCAGAGCTGCATGATCTGGTCGTAACGGAAGCGGGGGAGCGTCCAGCGGACCTGCATCATCAGGAAGACGAAGACCGCGGTCTTGAGCAGGAACGCGAGGATCCCGATGAGCACGACCGCGCCGTGCCAGAGGGCGATGTTGAAGCCGAGCGCCTCGAAGTGGAAGCCGTCCTGCTCGAGGAAGGGCACGTCGTAGCCGCCGAAGAACAGCGTCACGATGAGCGCCGAGCTCGTGATGTGCTCGAGGAACTCGCCCGTCATGAACATGCCGAACTTGAAGCCCGAGTACTCGAGGAAGTAACCGGCCACGATCTCGGACTCGCCCTCGGGCGCGTCGAAGGGCACGCGCTTCATCTCGGCGATCGCCGCGAAGAAGAAGAGGATGAGCGCGAGCGGCTGGAGGAAGACGCCCCAGACGTGCGCCTGCTGCCAGGCGACCATCTCGTCGAGCAGCAGCGTGCCGTAGATCATGAAGCAGCCGACGAGGGTCAGGCCGAGCGTGACCTCGTAGCTGACCATCTGGCTCGCGGCGCGGAGGCCGCCGAGGAGCGAGTACTTGTTGTCCGACGAGTAGCCTGCGATCGCCGCGCCGACGATCCCCGTGCCCGCGATCGCGAACATGTAGAGGATGCCCACGTTGATGTTCGCGACCTGCAGCGGGATGACCGTGCCGTCGAACGCCGCGCCCACCGGCACCACGCTGGCGATGTAGGCGAGCGCGTCGCCCTCGGGGCCCCACATGAGGTCCGCGCCGAAGGGGATGACCGCGAAGGTCGCGAGCGCGGGGATCAGCGCGATGATCGGCGCGATCGAGTGGAGGAACTTGTCCGCGTTCGGCGGGACGAAGTCCTCCTTCCAGAACATCTTGAGCGAGTCGACCGCCGGGTGAATCAGGCCGAACACCGTGAGGTGGCCGCGCTTGTCGACGCTGTGGTGGACGAACCACGACGCGGGGAAGTGGACGAGCGCGATCACCACGCCCCAG
This sequence comes from Polyangia bacterium, assembly GCA_030426845.1. GTDB lineage: Bacteria > Myxococcota_A > Polyangia > Polyangiales > Sandaracinaceae > JAUHXR01. The sequence goes on from JAUHXR010000023.1 coordinate 9,311, forward strand.
AACGCCATGTGGCCGTAGACCGAGGCGCTCATGCCGCTCTCGCTCACCGCCTCGAGGCCGTAGGTGCGCGCGAAGTAGATCCCGCCGATCGCGCTGGCCACCGCGAAGGCCACGCCGAGCCACGCGACCGCCTTGGCCCCCATCGTGGCCGGGCCGCGGATGAACTCCGCGATCGTGAGCTTGTCCTTGAACGCGACCCCCGTGAGGAGCACCACCACGCCGCCCACCTGGGTCAGCGCCGCGACCGCGGTGATGAGCTGGTAGTGCCACGGGTTGTCGAGGACGAAGAGCTTCACGATCGGGCCGACCACCGGGACGGCCGCGTAGACCATCGAGCCGTCGGCGAGCGGGGCGTCGAAGTAGCGGCCGAGCGCCAGGTAGGCGGGCGTGATCGACAGATCGAGCCCCATGCCCGCGAGGATCAGCGCGCCGCCCGCCGGGATGACGAGGCCCCAGAGCTTCATCGGGAGCGGGATGCCGGCCCGGACCGGGCCCACCCGGTCCTGCATCATCGCGCTCTGACGTCGCTCCACCCACACGAGGACGGGAGCGACGCCGAGCAGGACGGCGAGGACGAAGCCGATCTTGGCGAGGGTCGAGAGGATGAGGAGCGCCATCGATTACTCCGCCGGAGCCGCGGACGGCTCGGTCGAGGTGGTCTCGCTGCTCGGGGGGAGCGGCTTGGGCATCGCGGTCCGGACGTCGCCGAGCCGCCGCCAGTCGATCTCCCAGCCGAGGTGGCGACCGATCTCCACGAGGGTCAGCCACGCGGGCTGGATGTCGCCGGGCGCCTGGAGCGCCTTCTTGAACTGCTGCGCCACGCCCTTGGCGTTGACGAAGGTCCCGCTGGTCTCCGCCACGCTCGCCACCGGGACCACCACCGAGGCGCTCGACGTGAGCGCGCCCGCGTTGGCCGTCAGGTTGACGTGCGCCGCCGTGCCCACGCCCTCGCTCACCAGGTTGGCGAGCGGAGCGAGCTCGGCCTCGCTGAGATCGGTGTCCGGCCCGAGCGAGAGCACCGCGCCGACGTCGCCGCGCTCGATGTCCTCGACGAGCTGCTCCATGCTGCGCGGCTCGCCCTTGGACGCCATCGTCGCGCCGGCCCGGTTCGGGTTGGCGTCGGGGTGGCGCAGGATGTCGTCGCCGCGCCAGGGCGCGCGGGCGGTGAGGTAGAAGCGGTCGGTCTCGAAGTGATCGGCGGCGAGCTTCGCGAGGACGTAGTTGTCCTCGCTCGACGCCTGGGCGCTCAGGACCACCGCGAGGCGGCCCGGCTCGATCTTCTCGAGCACCCGCGCGGCCGCGCGGACCGCGTCGTCGCGGCTGACCTCGCTCGTGCGCCCCGAGGTGCGCACCCGGCCCGCGAGGATCCGATCCTCGTGAAACCGCTTGTAGGTCATCATGCCGTCGTCGCACATCCAGTACTGGTTGACCGCCTCGTTGTCGCGAGGCCGCAGCCGGTAGACGCGCTGGTAGCGCGGGTCGTAGTCGACCCAGCTGTTGCAGCCGGTCGCGCAGCCCGTGCAGACGCTGGGCGCGCTCTTGAGGAACCAGACGCGCGCCTTGAAGCGGAAGTCCTTGCTCGTGAGCGCGCCGACCGGGCAGACGTGCTCGGTCATGAGCGTGTAGTCGTGGTCGAGCTCGCGGCCCGGGCTCACGACGATCTCGTTGACGTTGCCCCGCTCGCGCATGTCGAGCACGTGGTCCTTGGCGACCTCGTCGCAGAAGCGGATGCAGCGCGTACACATGATGCAGCGCTCGGCGTCGTAGACGATCGTCGGGCCGAAGCGCACTGCCTTGGGCTTGTGCACCGGCTCGGTGCGCTTGCGCTTGAGCTTCGTCTGGGACGAGAGCCAGTAGTCTTGCAGCTTGCACTCGCCCGCCTGATCGCAGATCGGGCAGTCGACCGGGTGGTTGAGGAGCAGGAACTCCTGCGTCGACTCCTGAGCCTTCAGCGCGTGATCGGAGCGCGCGAAGATCTCCATGTCCTCCTGCGCCGCCAGCTGACACGCGGGCTGGAGCTTGGGCTTGGTGGCCTCGACGTACTCATTCTTCTTCGCGTCCCACTTGAGGATCGGCAGCGCCATCTGGCGACCGCTGCGGACCTCGACGAGGCACATGCGGCAGTTGGCGGCGATGGAGAGCCCCGGGTGCCAGCAGTAGTGCGGGATCTCGATCCCCTGCCGGTACGCGGCCCGGATGACCGTGTCGCCGGGCTCGAAGGGGATCTCTTGGCCGTCTAGCTTGAAGGTAGGCATCGAACTCTTACCTGTCGCACTCGCCGCCGATCATGTTGACCGACCCGAAGGTGGGGATGATGTCGGCGATCATGTCGCCGACGAGCATGCCCTTCACCGCCGCGAGGTTGTACCAGCAGGGCGGGCGGCAGCGGACGCGGTAGGGCGTGCCGGAGCCGTCGGACACGATGTAGAAGCCGAGCTCGCCGTTGCCGCCCTCGGTGTAGCTGTAGACGGCGCCCTTCGGGGGCTTGAGGCCCTCCATCACGAGCTTGAAGTGCGCGATCGTGCCCTCGATCGTGTTGTAGACCTCTTGCTTGTCCGGCAGCACGTAGCGCACGTCCTCGTGCATCACCGGGCCGTCGGTCGGCATCTGGTCGAGGGCCTGACGGATGATCTTCATCGACTGGCGGATCTCCTCGAACCGGCAGACGAAGCGATCGTAGTTGTCGCCCTCGTGCCCGACCGGGACGTCGAAGTCGAACCGGTCGTAGAACATGTAGGGGTGCGCCTTGCGGACGTCGTAGTCGACGCCGGTCGAGCGCAGCATCACGCCGGAGCAGCCCATCGACAGCGCGGTCTCGGGGTCGAGGTTGCCCACGCCCTGGGTGCGGTCGAGGAAGATCCGGTTCTTCATGAGGAGCGCTTCGGACTCCATCATGGCGTGGTCGATCTCGGGGAAGATCGCGAGGACCGTCTCCTTGAACCCCGAGGTCGGCGGCTTCGCCATCCCGCCGATGCGGCCGAAGCTGTGCGTGAGGCGCGCGCCGGTCTCCTGCTCGAGGATGTCCCAGACCCAGTCGCGGACCTTGATCAGCCACAGGAACGGGGTGAACGCGCCCAGCTCCATCGCGGTCGCGCCGTTGCACGTGATGTGGTCCGAGATGCGGGCCAGCTCGCCGAGCACCGTGCGGTAGTAGGTGCAGCGCTCGGGCACCTCGAGGCCGATCAGCTTCTCCACCGCGAGGGCGAAGCCGACGTTGTTGAGCATCGGCGAGACGTAGTTGAGCCGGTCCGCGTAGGGGAAGACCTGGGCCCAGGTGCCGCGCTCGCAGCTCTTCTCGAAGCCGCGGTGCAGGTAGCCGGGCTGGACGTCGACGTCCATGACCGTCTCGCCGTCGAGCTCGAGGACCATGCGGATGGTCCCGTGCATCGCCGGGTGCGACGGGCCCATGTTGAGGCGCATCGGCTCGGACGGGAGCTCCAGCGTCGCCTCGTGCTCGAGCAGCTCGTAGTTGGGCTCCATGGGTCTACTCCTCGCTCGCCGGCGTGTCGGTCACGGGCTCGGTGCGCGCGTCCTTCGAGAGCATCACGCGCTTGCCGGTCTGCACCCCGATCGACGGCGACACCTGGATGTCCCCGCCCGCGAGGCGCTTCTGCCAGTCGACGCGGCTCCACGGCTGGCCCTCGTCCGGGCCGAACGGCGGCAGCTTCTCGGTGCCGTCGACGTCGCGGTATGCGACCAGCGGCTGGGTGCGCTCGATCGGGTAGTCCTTGCGGAGCGGATACCCCTCGAACTCCGGGTACATCAGGATGCGGCGCAGGTCCGGGTGACCGTCGAAGAGGATCCCGAACATGTCGAAGATCTCTCGCTCACCCCACTCCGCCCCGCGCCAGAGGTCGCTGACCGTGGCGACGTCCTCTCCGTCCCCGACCGTGGTGCGCAGGCGCAGCCGGTGCCCGTGTGTCATCGAGCGGACGCTGAGGAGCACGTCGAAGCGGGCCTCCTCCGGCTCACGCTCGGGGTAGTCGGCCGCGGTGATGTCCACGAAGTGGTTCATCGCCAGCGCGGGGTCCTCCCGCAGGAAGGTCGCGGCCGCCTTCCAGTCCTTGCGAGCGACCGTCGCCTCCTCGTCGCCCCGGAAGTCGGACGTCTGGAGGATGCGATCCCCGAACTCTTTCTTGAGCTGGTTGAGGGCTTTCTTGCTCATCGTGGGATCCGTTGACTCGGGTCTCAGGGGTTGGCTCGAGGCGCGCCCGATCGGGGCGCGTCGCCGTCGCGGGGTCGAAGGGAGCGGCTCAGTGCTCGAGCTTCTTGCGCTCGGTCCCCGCCAGCTCGGCCGCGGCGGACTCCGCCTGCTCGGCCTCGAGGCGCTCCATCTGCTCGACGCCGAACTCCACCGTCGAGGCCTTCTTCTTGAGCTGCGCGAGCGCGGGCAGGTGCTTGGGCGGGACGACCAGCGGGCCGTCCTTGCCCGTCTGGATCTTCTCCTGCAGCAGCATCAACCCGTCGAAGACCGCCTCGGGGCGAGGCGGGCAGCCGGGCACGAACACGTCGACCGGGATGATCTTGTCGATGCCGGGGACGGTCGTGTAGTTGTCGTAGAAGCCGCCGCACGACGCACAGGTGCCGAACGCGAGCACCCACTTCGGGTCGGTCATCTGCTCGTAGATCCGGCGCAGGGCCGGCGCCTGGCGCTGGCTGACGGTGCCGACGACCCACAGCAGATCCGCCTGGCGCGGGCTGAAGCGGGGCGCCTCCGCGCCGAAGCGCGCCATGTCGTAGCGGGGACCCGCGACCGACATGAACTCCATCCCGCAGCACGCGGTGACGAAGGGGTACTGGAAGAGGGAGTACTTCTGCGCCCAGGCCAACAGATCGTTGAACCGGGTGGTGACGAACCCGGCGTCGAGCCCGCCGACGACCTGCTTCACCGTTCCCATTCGAGCGCTCCCTTCTTCCACGCGTAGGCGAGCGTGATGAGCAACACCGAGATGAACAGCATCATCTCGACGAGCCCGAACCAGCCGAGCTCGCGGAAGCGAGCGCCCCACGGGTACATGAACACCGCCTCGATGTCGAAGACGACGAAGAGGATGGCGGTCAGGTAGAACTTCACGCTCAGGCGCACGTGCCGCGCGCCCGTCGACTCGGAGCCCGACTCGTAGGGGATGAGCTTCTCTTCGGTCGGGTTCTTCGGACCGAGCACAGAGCTCAGCGTGAACATCGCAACCGGGATAATCACCGCGATGCCCAGCATGATGAGCACCGGTAGGTAGACCTCGAACATCACTCCTCCGAGCGGGTGGCCGTCCGGGGGGTTGTAGTTCCCCGTCAGATGGGTGTCAACGCATTCCAGAGCCCGAGAATTCAGGCGTTTTCCGTCTCCTCGGGGTCCCCGTCGGGGGCGCCCTCGGGCCGGACCGCGGCGACCTTCGCGCGGAGCTCGGTGACCTCCCGGCGGAGCGCGTCGACCTCGTCGGCGAGCGCCGCCACCCGGGGCGGGGTCGACAGGCTGGCCGCGAGGTCCCGGGCGCTCTCGCGGGCCGCGCGGATCACCCGGCCGTCGAGCTCGCGCTCCTCGAGCCGGCGCAGGATCGGCCCGCCGGCCGGGTCACGGAGGCTCACCATCAGGCGGGCCACCGCGATGCGCACGTTGGGGTCGTAGCTCCCGAGCTGGGCCTCGGCCGCCTCCCGGATGCGCCGCAAGGTGGGAGGATCGCTCGTGATCTCCCGGACGTCGCCCAGCGCCGCGACGATGGCCCGGCGGGTGGTGGCGGCGGTGGTCACGTCCTCGAGCGCCCCGAGGAGCGGGGGGATCGCCGCCGGGTCGCGGAGCTTGACGAGCCCCTCGGCCGCGGCCGAGCAGACCACCTCCCCCCAGCTCCCGCGATCCCCGGCGAGCGAGCGCGTGAGCCGGTCGAGCGCCCGCGGGTCCCGGGTCGCGCCGAGGGAGCGTCGGAGCGCGGCCTCGACGAGGTAGGAGCGGTCGCCGCGGTCCATCCACGCGACGAGCCGGGTCGCCGCCGCCTCGGTGCGGAACTCGCCGTAGGCCGCGGCCACCGCCCGCCGGACCCGGGGGTCGGCGTCCGCCTCGCCCGCGGTCAGCGCCTCGAACGCGGCCTCGGTGCGGTGCTTGCCGAGCGCGCCGGCCGCCTCCGCCCGGCACCCCCAGAAGGAGTCGCCCATGAGCGCCGCCGCGAGGGCCTTCACCGCCCGGGGCTCGTTCCGCTTGGCCAGCGCGCGCGCCGCGAGCCAGCGGGGTCGCGCCGACGCGGCGTCGTGGAGCTGCCCGGTGAGGAGCGCGGTCGAGAGCTTGAGCTCGATGGTGCCGGGCGCGCTCATCCGCGGGTCGACCTCGACGTGGGTCGGCGCCGAGGCGGCCTCGAGCGCGAAGGTCTCCTCGCGCCGGGTGAGCTCGAGGACGTGCTCGCGGCGGCCCTCGGCGGTGACGACGGTGACGGGCACGCGGAGGTGGTAGACGCCGTCGACGCCCTCCCCCGCTCCGGTCTGGGTCTGCCGGACCGTGACGCGGAGCGCGCCGTCGCCGTGCTCGGCCTCCACGACCAGCTTCGGGTGACCCGGGCGTTCGATCCACTGGTGGATCTGCTCCTCGAGGCTCCGCCCCGTCGCGTCCTCGAGCGCGCGCAGCAGGTCGCGCGTCTCGACCGAGCCGCCCCGGTGGCGCTCGAGGTAGAAGCCGATCCCCCGCCAGAAGGCCGCGTCGCCGAGGTGCTCGCGGAGCGCGTGGAGGATGAGCCCGCCCTTCTGGTAGAGGTGCCGGTCGAACAGATCGATCGGGTTGGCGTAGCGCTTCTCCACCACCGCGCGCGCGTAGCGCCCGTCGTGCTCGGCGAGGTAGAGGTCGAGGTCGCCCTCGAGCGCGTAGAGGTAGTCGTCGCGGCCGTCCGCGTGCTCCTTCCAGACGTGCTCGAAGTAGGTCGCGAAGCCCTCGTTGAGCCACGCGTGGCTCCAGTCGCGGCACGTGACGAGATCGCCGAACCACTGGTGCGCGAGCTCGTGGGCGACGAGCGAGTCCATGTCGACGTCGAGCGCGGCCCGCTCGTCGAGGAGCGCGCGCTCGAAGAGCGTGGTGGCGCTGGTGTTCTCCATGCCGCCGAAGATGAAGTCGGCGACCACCACCTGGGCGTACTTCTCCCAGGGGAACGGGGTGCCGAGGCGCTCGGCGAAGAGGCGGATCATCTCGGGGGTGCGCCCGAGCGATCGCTCGATCATCGCGCCCTTGCCCTTGGGGACGTAGTAGTCGATCGCGAGGCCGCCGAGGTCGTCGTGGGCCTCGTCGAACTCTCCCGCCGCGAGGGTCACGAGGTAGGCGGGGTGCGGCTCGGACTGCACCCAGCGGAAGCGCGTCGTCTCGGCCTTGGGCTCGCGCTCCGCGAGCACGCCGTTGCCGAGCGCGAACCAGCCGGCCGGCACCTCCACGCTCAGATCGGTGCTCATGCGCTGACCGGGGTGGTCCTGGCACGGGAACCAGTGGCGGCCGTCCTGGTCCTGGCACTGGCTCCAGACCTGGACGGGCCGATCGGGGCGCGCGTCGTCGGGGCGCGTGAAGTAGAGGCCGCGCCGGGGCGTCGCGCGGTAGCGCACCCGCACGTCGGTCGCGCCGCCGTCGGGCAGGTCCGACAGGTCGACGCGCAGCCGCTCGCCGTCGTAGGAGTAGGCGGCCCCCTGCCAGCGACCGTCGCTCACCCGCTCGACCGCCTCGAGAGCGAAGTCGATCGCGTCGAGCTCGGCCCAGCGCGCCTCGGGATCGATGCGGCGCAGGTGCAGCGTCGCGACCCCATCCACCGCGCGCGCGTCCAGATCGAGCGCGACCTCGAGGGTCAGCGAGTCGAGCGAGAAGGCCTTGCCCCGCGGCCACCGGGCCGCGTCCTTGGCGAGGCGGAACGGGCGGGCCCCCGTCCCGCGATGAGCGTGCGCGCACGCGTGACGATGCTGCATTGCTGCGGTGCTAGCGCAGCGGGCTCAAGATGCGCAAGGCCCGGTCGTTCGTCCTGGGTGTGAAGCGCCCCCGCGCCGCAGTCCGCGCAGCCCTCTCGTTCGGCCTCCTCGCTCTCGTCCCGGGCGTCGTCCTCGGGGCGGCCGCCCCCGCCGCCGCCTACACGGTGAAGCGCACCTCCACCGGCGAGCCCATCCGCTGGAGCGTCGACGCGGTGTCCGTGGAGGTGCACGGCTCGCTCGCCCGCACCATCGGCAACCGGCCGGCGCGCGACGCGGTCGGCCTGTCGGTCGACGCGTGGCGCGGGCTCGGCGGGCCGGATCTCGTCCTCGCCCGGACCGCGTCCAACCGCGCCTACCAACCCGGTCTGGCCGGCACGCAGGTGGTGCGGCCGGACGCGTGGCCATACGACCCGCGGCTGCTCGCGGTGACGGCCACGACCTATGACGACTACACCGGACGCGTCCTCGACGCCGACGTGCTCATCAACCCCGAGGTCGACTTCGCGCTGCTCGCGGAGGGCGAGGCGGAAGACGACGACGTCTACGACCTCGGCGCCGTGCTCACCCACGAGATGGGCCACGTGCTCGGGCTCGGCGAGACCGACGCCGATCCGCTCGCGACGATGTGGCCGCGCATCGGGCGCGGCGACACCCACCAGCGCTCGGTGGAGCTCGACGACGAAGAGGGCGTGAGCGCGGTCTACGCCTCGATCGAGCTCGCGCCCGCGGTCGGCTGCGGCGGCAACACGGTCGCCCGCGGCCCGGGGCCCGGCGCGCTCACCTGGCTCGTGGCGCTCGGCGTCGCGGCGCTCCTCGGCTGGCTCGCCTGGCGCAAGCGCAACGAGGACGGCCTCCGCCTGCGCGGCGGCGCCCGGGCAGCTCGATCCCCCGCGGCCGGGGTGGTCTTCGCCGGCGCGGTCGTCCTGCTCGCGCTCCCCACCTGGGCGGGCCGCGCCGACGACGACGCGCCGGCCGGCGTCCGCTCGGCCCGCGCCTTCGCCGCGCACCGGCGGCCGCCGCGCGAGCGCGCCGCGATGCTCGAGGACGCCCTCCGCGACGACGTCGCGTCGGTCCGGCGCGCGGCCCTCCTCGGCATCCTCGCCGGCCCCCGCCGCGGCGACGCGGCCCGGGTCGCGCCGCTCCTCGACGACCCCGAGCCGCGGGTCGCGCACCTCGCCCGCGAGGCCTGGGAGCGCAGCGTCCGCGCCGCGCCCGAGGAGGTCGTCGCCCCGGACGCCCGCTTCGCGCCCTTCGCCGACGGAGTCCGCGCGGTGACCGCCCGCGGCGTGCGCTGCGAGCAGAGCGACGACGGGATGATCATCACCCGCGTCGACGCGGACGGCGAGACGCTCACCCTGCCCGGCGGGTGCCTGGACGGGATCTGCCAGCGCTACGGCGAGGCGCTCCTCCCCGGCGAGGGCGACGCGCTCTACGTCGCCGAGGGCGCGGCCGGCGCGTGGGCGTATCGCGCGGGCGACGTCGCCTACGGCGGCTGGCTCGGGGACGGCCCCGGGGTCCGCGTGCCCTGAAGGGCCGCCCTGCGGTCGCCGCGGAGGTGTGATAGAGCCGCGCCTTGATGGCGCGCTCCCGGATCGGCCCGGGCCTCCTCGCGGTGGCCCTCCTCCTCGTGCCCGCGTCGGGCCTGGCTCAGGACCCGCAGGTCGGCGCCGCGGCGGAGGCCCCCGCGGCCGAGCCCGAGCCCGCCTCCGGCGTCGAGGCGATCGACGCGGCGTTCGGCGACCTGGTCGTGAAGCCGCTCGACGCGGTGCTCTTCTTCGACCTCGCGTTCTGGGACAACGACGACCCCGCCTACGCGGAGCACCCGGCCGCCGTCCGGTGGCTCGCGCAGGGGGCGCTCGCCGCGTCGGAGCACCGCGGCGTCAACCTGCCGTTCATCGTGCTCTGGCTCGTGCTGGGCGCGCTCTTCTTCACTCTGCGCTTCACGTTCATCAACGTGCGCGGCTTCTGGCACGCCATCCAGATCACCCGCGGCAAGTACGACCGCCACGATCACGAGGGCGAGGTCAGCCACTTCCAGGCGCTCGCGTCGGCGCTCAGCGCGACCGTCGGGCTCGGCAACATCGCGGGCGTCGCGCTCGCGGTGAGCATGGGCGGGCCGGGCGCCGTCTTCTGGATGGTCGTCGCGGGCTTCCTCGGCATGAGCTCCAAGTTCGCCGAGTGCACGCTCGGGCAGATGTACCGGACGATGGACGACAAGGGGAACGTCCTCGGCGGGCCGATGCGCTACCTCTCGGGCGGCCTCGCGAAGATCGGGCGCGCGCGCCTCGGGCGCGGCCTCGCGATCCTCTTCGCGGTGATGTGCATCGGCGGATCCTTCGGCGGCGGCAACATGTTCCAGGCCAACCAGGCCTTCGCCCAGACCGCGCGCGTGATCCCCTGGTTCGCCGACAAGTCCTGGCTCTTCGGCCTCCTCGTGGCCGCGCTCGTCGGCCTCGTGATCCTCGGCGGCATCAAGCGCATCGGGCAGGTCGCGGGGACCATCGTTCCGGTGATGTGCGGCGTCTACCTCGTGGCGGGCATCGCCATCCTCGTCGTCCACGCCGACGCGATCCCGGACGCGTTCGGCAAGATCATCGGCGAGGCGTTCAGCCCGCGCGCGGGCCTCGGCGGCGTCCTCGGCGTGCTCGTGACCGGCTTCCGGCGCGCCGCCTTCTCGAACGAGGCGGGGATCGGCTCCGCCTCCATCGCGCACAGCGCGGCGACCACCGACGAGCCGGTGAGCGAGGGCCTCGTCGCGCTCCTCGAGCCGTTCATCGACACCATCGTGATCTGCACGATGACCGGCCTCGTCGTGGTCGTGACCGGCGAGTACCTCAACACGCCCGAGGCGGGCGACTCGACGATGCGCGGCGTCCTGATGACCTCCGCCGCGTTCGAGAGCGTGTTCGAGTGGTTCCCCAACGTGCTCGCCGCGGCGGTCTTCCTCTTCGCCTTCTCGACCATGATCAGCTGGAGCTACTACGGCGAGCGCTCCTTCGTGTACCTCTTCGGCTCCGGGGCATCGGTCGTCTACCGCGTGCTGTTCTTGTGCTTCGTGGTCCTCGGCGCGGTGCTCAAGCTGGGGAGCGTGCTCGACTTCTCGGACCTGATGGTCCTGGGCATGGCCTTCCCCAACATCCTCGGCATGCTCCTGCTGCAGGGGCAGGTGCACGAGAAGCTCGCCGACTACTGGCGGCGCTACCAGTCGGGCGCGCTCGAGCCCTCGGCCGACGCAGATTGAGCGAGCACCAGACGCTGCTCGCCAGGGGGTGACCTTGACCGGCCGCGCGGCGGCCCGACATGATGGTCCTACCCCCCTCCCTTTCGATGGACCAGTCTCACTCGAGCCCGGCATCGACCATCCCCTGTCGGCACTGTGGGGAGCCGCACCCCACCTCGTTCTCGCACTGCCCGCGCACAGGGCGCTCGCTCACCTCGGGGCGCGCCCTCGTCGGTCGCGTGATCGCGAACCGCTACCGCATCCTCGCGCTCATCGGCGAGGGCGGGATGGGCGCGGTCTACGTCGCCGAGCACCTCTTGATCGGGCGCAAGGTCGCGGTGAAGCGGCTCCACCCGGAGCTCGCGAGCGACGAGAAGGCGATCGCGCGGCTCGAGCGCGAGGCCCGGGCCGCGGGCTCGACCGGCCACGAGAACGTCGTCGAGATCCTCGACCTCGGCTTCGCGGACGACGGCGCGCCGTTCCTCGTCATGGAGTACCTGCGGGGGCGCAGCCTCGCGGAGCTGCTCGAGACCCACGTCCAGCTGGCGCCGGAGCGCGCGTGCCGCATCGCCGGGCAGGTGCTCGCCGCGCTCGAGGCGGTGCACGAGCGCGGGATCGTCCACCGCGACCTCAAGCCCGACAACATCATCCTCACACGCCGCCGGGGCGATCCCGAGTTCGTGAAGGTCGTGGACTTCGGCATCTCGAAGGTGCGGCCGGTCGAGGGCGAGGCCCCGCTCGACCTGACGCGCACGGGGGTGATGCTCGGGACGCCGTTCTACATGAGCCCCGAGCAGGCGCGCGGGATGAAGACGCTCGACCACCGGCTCGACCTGTTCGCGGTCGGCGTGATCCTCTACGAGTCGATCGGGGGGCAGCTCCCGTTCGAGGGCGAGAACTACCACCAGCTCCTCCAGGCGATCCTCACCGGCAAACACACCCCCATCCGATCGCTCTGCTCCGACCTCGACGCGGGCCTCGCCGCGGTGATCGAGCGCAGCATCGCGCTCGAGCCGGAGGACCGTTTTCAAACCGCGCGGGAGATGAGGCAGGCGCTCGTCCCGTACGGCGCGACCGATCGACCGACCGCCTCGAGCGAGGCGCCCCCGCCCACGAGCCGCGCCTCGGCCCCGAGCGCGCAGACCCTGGACGCGCCGCCGGAGCCGGACCGCGAGCCGCCGGCGGCCCGCGCGAGCACGCCCTGGGAGCGCGACCCGGACGCCGAGCCGGTGACCCACAAGCGCGCGAAGCCGCGCCCCACCCCGCGCCCTCGGGGCATCGCGCACCGCCCGCGCACGCTCGGCGATCACCCGCGCTACTTCGTGGCCCAGTCGGAGTCCTGGATCGCGCCGAGCACCGTCCGGCCGCCGGCGCCCGAGGCGCCCGCGCCGCCGGTCGAGCGCCAGGCGCTGATGCAGACCCAGCCGGACGCGCCCCCCGGGCGGACCTCGGTGAAGGGCTCGCTCGTCCTCAGCGCGCTCGACTTCCTGACCGAGCTCGGGCCCGGGGCGGTCGAGGGCGTGCTCGCGCGGCTCGACCGCGACCGCGCAGCGCGGATCCGCGACGTGAAGCTGCCGATGTCCTGGCTGGATCTGGACGACTACGCGGCCCTGCTCGTCGAGGCCGAGCGGCTGCACGGCTCCGGCGACGGCGGGCTCGCGGTGCGGCTCGGGCGCGCGACCGCCGAGCGCGAGCTCACCACGACCTACCGACTGCTGATGAGCGACACGTCGCCGCTCGAGGTGGTGGAGCGCCTGCCGCGGCTGTTCCGGAGCTACCACTCCCACGGAGCCCTGAGGCTCCAGCGCGTCGGGGGGAGCTACCGGCTCTACAGTGAGGACCTCGAGCCCGACACGCTCCCCCACGCGCTGATGTTCAGCGGGTTCTGCCAGCGCATGGTGGAGATGGCCGGCGGCAGCGAGGTGCGCGCGTCGGTGGTGTCGTGCCGGGGCCGCGGCGACGACGGGACCGTCACCGCCCTCCGCTGGAAGTAGACACCGAGCCGCTCGGCGACGCGCCCTGCGCGCTGGGACCCTGCGCGCTGTGACCCTGCGCGTTGGGACCCTGCGCGTTCGGACCCTGCGCCCCGAGCTCGCGGCTGCGGTGGGTCGCGGTCTCGACCGCGTTAATGAGCGTCGTCCGCAGGCCGCCCTCCTCGAGGGTGTGGAGGCCCGCGATCGCGGTGCCGCCGGGGCTCGTGACCATGTCCTTGAGCCGGCCGGGGTGCTCGCCCGTCTCGATGAGCAGCTTCGCCGCGCCCAGCACCGTCTGAGCCGCGAGCTTCTGGGCCGACTCGCGGTGGAGGCCGACCTTCACGCCGGCGTCCGAGAGCGCCTCGATGATGAGGAAGATGTAGGCCGGCCCCGAGCCCGAGAGGCCGGTGACCGCGTCGAGCGAGCCTTCGTCGAGCACCACCGTGATGCCCACGGAGTCGAAGATGCGCGTCGTGAGCTCGACGTCGGCGTCGGTCGCGTGCGTGCCGGCCGCGATGGCGGTGGCCCCTGCGTCCACCAGGGCGGGGGTGTTCGGCATGGTGCGCACCACCCGCGCGCCCTCCGGGAGCGCCCGCTCGATCGTCTCGGCGTGCACGCCAGCCGCGATCGAGATGACGAGCGCGTCCGGCCGCAGCGCCTCGGCCACCCGCGGCAGCACGCGACCGAAGACCTGCGGCTTGATCGACAGCACCACCACGTCGGCCCACGCGCAGGCCTCCGCGAGGTCGCGCGTCACCCGGATGCCCCGCCGCTCGGCGAGCTCTTCCAGGCGCGGCGCCCGGACGTCCACCGCGGTGATGTCCGACGGCGCGCACGCCCCGGCGCGCAGCAGGCCGTCGATGAGCGCGCCGGCCATGTTGCCGGCGCCGAGGAACGCGATCTTCTTTCCGACGGTCATCGGTGCTCCTCGCGCCCGGACGGCCGGGCGCGGCTTCGAGGCGACGCAGACCCGCGCTGCCGGGCCCGGGCCGCCTCAGGGACGTGCGTGGTGGGTTTCGTGGGTGGTGGGCCTCGAACGCGCGGGCGCTCAGACCCCCGAGCTGCAGGTGCCGTCGACGCAGAGCAGCGCGCCGCAGCAGTCCGTGAGGTTGACGCAGGACTCGCCCGACTCGCGGCACTGGCAGGTCTCGTCCTCACCGCACGGCATGTCGCCGCAGCAGTCGCTGTCTGCGCGGCAGCGGTTGCCGCCGCCGGCGCAGCAGACGGTCGGGCCCATGTCGACCTGCCGCCGGCACGAGAGCCCGCCGCAGCAGGGGCTCGGGGTGGCGGTGTCGCAGGTCTCCGTCTCGCGCGCGCAGCCGGTGCCGTCCGCGCAGGCGCCCGCGACGCAGATGAAGTTGTCGCCGCAGCACTCGACGTCGCGGTCGCAGAGCCCGCGGTCGCCCACGCACTCGCACTCGCCGTCCTGGCAGCGCATGCGGCCGCAGCAGTCGCCGTCGTCCGTGCACGACGTGGATCCGCCCGAGCAGCACTGCTCGACCGGCGGGGCCATCGGCTCGGTGCGGGTCGCGCTGCACGCGAGCCCGGCGCAGCACTCGGACGGCGCGGAGCAAGCCTCGGTGACGTCCTTGCACATCGTCGTGTCGGCGCGGCACTGGAACGTCTGGCAGGTGAGCCCGTCGCAGCACTCGCTCGAGGTGATGCAGAAGCTGCCCTCGTTCGAGCACGCGCAGCTCCCGCCGTTGCAGCGCGTCAGGCCGCAGCAGTCGAGCGAGTTCGTGCAGCTCCCGCCGTCGCCCATGCAGCAGCGCGGGATGAGCGGGGACGGCCGGCAGACCGAGCCCTCGCAGCACTCCTGCCCGGGCACGATGCCCCCGAGGAGGCAGGTCAGGCTGGGCCCGCGGCAGGTCGAGCAGCTGCCGAACTGACAGTGCAGCTCACCCGCGCACTCGCCCTCGGTGCCGCCCAGGTCGCAGCACATCGCCATGTCGGTGCCGCAGCCGTCGGGGGGCGTCGAGCAGATGCCGCTCGGCATCATCCGCCGGTCGCAGACCAGGCCCGCGTCGCACGTCCCGCGGGGGCTGCAGGGCGCGCCCTCGAAGCCGGTGTCGGTCGGGCGCAGGCACACCTCGCCGATGCACACGAGCCCGCCCTCGCAGTCGGTGAGCGCGCCCGTCGCGTCGGGGCAGCACGCGTTGTCGACCCGTCCGCACGCGGTCTCGGGATCGATGTTGCGGCAGGTGCCGGTCGTGACGTCGCAGCCGAGCGAGCCGACACACGGGGTCGAGCCGTCGCAGCAGGCCATGTCCTCCGAGCCGCAGCCGGTGCAGGTGCCCTCGTCGCAGACCAGGCCGGAGCGGCAGACGAAGCCGGTGCAGCACGTGCCGCCCGCGCCTCCGCAGCCCTCCTCGCCCGGCAGGTCGGTGTCCGGGTTCGCGCAGGCGCCCTCGTGGCAGACGAGGCCCGTGCAGCAGTCCGCCGAGCCCCCGCAGGCGGCGCCGCGCGGCGCGCAGCAGGTCCCCGAGTCGCACGACAGGCCGCGGCAGCAGTCCGCCGAGCGCTCGCACCGGGCCCCGCCGCCGGCCGCGACGCAGCACACGTCGCCCGCGCCACAGTCGAGGCCCAGCTCGCAGACGCGCCCGGGGCAGCAGCTCGCGCTCGACCCTCCGCACCGGGTCCCCGGCGGCGGCGTCGAGCCGTCGTCGCGCACCGCGCCGTCCATCCCCGCGTCGTCGTCGCCGCCGGGGTTGTCGGCGCAGCCGGGCACCGCGAGGGCGCCGAGGGCCAGGCCGCCGAGCAACGCGAAGGCCAGGCCGAACCGGCGGGGCCGAGCCCCTGAAAGCAATCGCATGGGTTCATGCTAGACCCTCCCGGCGGAGATCGCGATGGTTTCAGCGTGAGGCATCGGCTTCGAGATTGGCGTCGCGCGAGCCGAGGCGATGTCGCGTATCGTCGAGGCAGGCTCGGCGCCGAGATCGGCGCCAAAGACCGCGAGCAGACCGTCGCGATCACTGTCGGGAGGGTCTAGACCCTCCGACCGGAGATCGCGATGGCTTCAGCGTGGAACACCGGGCGATGAGGTCTCCCCGCGAGCGGCTCCTCGACGGCATCGAGCGGTGGCAGCTCGAGCTCGCCCGCGAGCGAGTGGCGAGCTGGCGGGGCGACCCGGACGCGGTCGACGAGGGGTCGGTCCACGCGCGCCACGCGCGCCTCCGGTCGGCCCAGGCGCAGGAGCTGCTCGGCGAGGCGGTCGATCGCGGCGACGTCGACGACGCGGACCGGGCGCTCCTCGAGGGCTGGCTGGCGGCGGCGCAGGAGGCTCCGGCCCTGGCGGCCCTCGCCCAGATCGAGCGCGCGGCCTGGGGCGCGCGGGTCCCCTACGACTCGGATCACTTCGCGGCGGAGGCCCTGCTCCCGCGGCTCGAGCGCGACCCGAGCGAGCGGCGCCGGCGGGCGCTGGGCCGCGCGATCGAGCCCACCCTGGCCGAGGTCGGCGCCCGCCGGCGCGAGCTGCGCGCCGAGCGGCCGGCGAGCGTCGACGCCGAGCGGGAGACCGAGCGCGCCCGGGCCGTCCTCGACGCGACCGAGGACGCGTGGGTCGAGGTCTGGCACCGGACGGCGCACGCCGCGGGCCAGTCGCCGCGGGCGTGGACCGACCTCGCGTTCGTGCTGAGGGCGCCGCGCTGGGACGACGCGGTCAAGCCGGGGTCGCGCTGGCGCCGCCTCGCGGGGACGCTCGAGGCGCTCGCCTTCACGGATCGGCTGCGATCGGCGGTCCGGGTCGAGCGGCGGCGCGCCGCGCCGCACGAGCGGAGCGCGCGGCTGGCGATCGTCGACGCCCCGCGAGATGTCCGCATCGGCCCCGGGTTCGAGCGGGGCGTCGCGTCCGAGCGCGAGGCGGCGCGGGCGCTCGGCCGGGCCCTCGCGGTGGCGCTGATCCACCCCGCGACGCCTCCCCACCGCGCCCGCCTGGGCAGTGGCCGCGGCGTCCTGGGCGCCCTCCTGGCCCATGTGCTCGCCGCGCCCGAGCACCTGGGGCGCGCGCACGATCTGGCGGCGCGCGAGCGGCGGGAGCTGGGGGAGCTGCTCGTCGCGCACGAGCTGGTCGGGCTGCGAACCGCGGCCGCGCGCGCCCTGCTCGCCCCGCACCTCGCGGAGCCCGGGCTGGCCGAGCGGGCGATCGAGACGCTGCGGACCGCCTGGGCGATCGACGAGGTCCCCGACGGCCTCGGGGTGCTGGTGGCCGCCGGACCCGAGCCCGGACCCGACTCCGGGCTCGCCGCGGCCGAGGCGGCCCCCCGCCTGTTCGTCGCGCTGCGCGAGCGCTTCGACGCGGACTTCTGGCGCAACCCCGCCGCGGCCGAGGAGGTCGGGGCCGCCGCCGCCGCCGGACCCGACGTCGCGGGCTGGCTCGAGGCGCTCGGCGCGACCGAGGTCGAGCTCACGCCCCGCTACGAAGAGCTGCTCTGAGACAGGTCTCGAGGAGCGCGGCGCAACCGCCCGCCGCAGAGCCGCCGGGCGGGCCAGCTTTCCGGTGGTTTCGAGCCGGTGGTCGGCCTAGCCTGCGGGGCTCATGGACGCGAAAATCTACGCGGCGCGGCGCCAGCGCATGCTCGAGGCGATGGGCGAGGGATCGGTCGCGGTGATCCCCTCGGCCCCGGTCGCCATCCGGAACAACGACGTCGAGCACGAGTACCGCCAGGACAGCGACTTCTTCTACCTCACCGGCCTCGACGAGCCGGGCTCGACGCTGATCCTGAGCACCGCGCACCCCGACCATCGGGCGGTGTTGTTCGTCCGCCCGCGCAACCCGGAGCGCGAGATCTGGGACGGCCCGCGGGCCGGGGTGGACGGCGCGGTCGCGCGCTTCGGCGCCGACGCCGCGTTCGAGGCGCGCGAGCTCGACCGGCGCCTCCCCGACTACCTCGCGGGCGCCCGCGCGCTGCACTACCGCCCGGGCAGCCACGCGCCGACCGACGAGCGAGTCTTCCGCGCCCTCGACGTGGCCCGCCGCCGACACCGCAACGGCACCGCGTTCCCCACCGCCTTCATCGACCCCGGCGCGCACGTCCACGAGGCCCGGCTCCTCAAGGACGCGGGCGAGCTCGCGACGATGCGACGCGCCTCCGAGATCACGCGCGAGGCGCACCTCGCGGCGATGCGGCGCGCGCGCCCGGGCGCCTACGAGTTCGAGGTCGAGGCGGAGATCCTCGGGGTCTTCCGCGCCGCCGGCTGCGAGCGGCCCGCCTACGGCCCCATCGTCGGCAGCGGACCCAACGCGACGATCCTCCATCACCGCCGCAACGACCGCCAGATGAAGGAAGGCGACTTGCTCCTCATCGACGCGGGATGCGAGCTCGGCTACTACGCGAGCGACGTCACCCGGACGTTCCCCGTCTCCGGCCGCTTCAGCGAGGCGCAGCGCGCGCTCTACGACGTCGTGCTCGGCGCGGAGGAGGCCTGCGTCGCCGCGACGAAGCCCGGCGCCGACCTCGACGCGCTCCACGAGCTCGCGGTGCGGCGCGTCACCGAGGGCCTCGTGCGCCTCGGCCTCGTCGAGGGCCCGGTGGACGCCGCGGTCGCGGAGGAGCGCTACAAGCCTTTCTACATGCACCGCACCTCCCACTGGCTCGGGATGGACGTGCACGACGTCGGCCTCTACTACCTCGACGGCAAGCCGAGGCCCCTCGAGCCGGGGATGGTCTTCACGATCGAGCCGGGCATCTACGTGGGCGTGGACGCCGACGTAGACCCGAAGTGGCGCGGCATCGGCATCCGCATCGAGGACGACGTGCTCGTGACCGAGAGCGGTGTCGAGAACCTCACCGACCACATCCCGAAGGACCCGGACGCGATCGAAGCGCTGCTCGCCAGCTGAGCGGCTCAGCCCGGGCGCGGGCCGAAGATCGCGGTCCCGACCCGCACGATGGTCGCGCCCTCCTCGATCGCGACCTCGAGATCCGCGCTCATCCCCATCGAGCGCGCGGGCAGCCCGTGCGCGTCGGCCAGCGCGCGCAGCCGCGCGAAGTGGGGTCGCGTCCGCTCGGGATCGTCGTCGAAGGGCGGGATGGTCATCAGGCCCCGCAGCCTCAGCTGCGGCTCGCTCGCGATCGCCTCGAGCAGCGCGGGCAGCTCCTCGGGCGCGCAGCCCGACTTCTGCGCCTCGCCGGCCACATTCACCTGGGCGAGGACGTCGAGCGGCGCGCTCGCGCGCCGACCGAGCTCGCGCGCGAGCCGCGGCGAGTCGACCGTCTCCACCACCGCGCCGACCTCGGCGACCTGGCGCGCCTTGTTGCGCTGGAGGTGCCCGATGAAGTGCCAGCGGAGGTCCTCGAGATCCGCGAGCGCCGCGGCCTTCTCGACCAGCTCCTGCACGTAGTTCTCGCCGAAGACCCGCTGGCCCGCGGCGTAGGCCGCGCGGACCGCCTCGGCGGGGTGGCGCTTCGAGACCGCGACGAGGGTCACCTCGTCGACCGATCGGCCGGCCCGGGCGCAGGCGCGCGCGATGCTCTCGCGGACCATGGCCAGGCGCTCGGCCACCCGCGCGGCGTCGGTCGCGCCGCCGCTCACGGCCAGGCCTCCACCGCCCCGTGGCGCTCGAGGAGCGCGACCGTCTCGAACGCCGGCAGGCCGACGACGTTCGCGTAGGAGCCCTCGACCCGCTCGACGAGCCCCGCGCCGAGCCCCTGGACCGCGTAGGCGCCGGCCTTGTCGCGGCCCTCCCCGCTCGCGACGTAGCGGCGGACGCGCTCGGCGCTCAGCGCCCCGAAACGAACCCGGGTGTGGACCGCCACCGCCTCGAGGAGCGCGCCCTCGCGCGCGAGCGCCACGCCCGTGATCACCTCGTGCCACGCGCCCGCGAGCGCCGCGATCATCCGGCGCGCGTCCGCGTCGTCGACCGGCTTACCGAGGACCTCGTCGCCCGCGACGACGATCGTATCGGCGCCGAGGACGAACCGCGCCGGGTGGCGCCGGGACACCTCGAGCGCCTTGTCGCCCGCGAGCCGCCGCGCCATCGCGGCCGGCGCCTCGCCGTCACGGGCCGACTCGTCCGCGTCGCTCGCGATCACCTCGTGCGCGACGCCGAGCGTCTCGAGGATCGCGCGGCGGCGGGGCGAGCGGGACGCGAGGATCAGGCTCACGACAGCGCCCCGCGCTCCTCGAGGTAGCGCTTGAGCCGCTTCACGTAGGTCCGGCTCACGTGGGCCGCGTCGAGGCGCAGGAACTTCGCGAACTCGGTCACGAAGCCGCGCACGTAGACCGGCGCGGGGAGCGCCGAGAAGTCGTCCTTCTCGATCGCCTCGAGGTACTCGAGCCCCACCTTGGTGCGGGCGCTGATGCGCTTGAGGTCGACGCCCTGGGACTCGCGCACCTGCCGGATGAGGGGCCCGGTGAAGTCGGTGTCCGGCGTGATCGCGGGCGGCGGCGGCAGGTCTGTCGGGCGGCGCATCGCCGCGTCGTCCTGCTCCTCGTCGTCCTCCTCCATCGGGAAGACGCTCAGCTCGTAGGGGCGGCGCCGCGCCGGATCGAGCAAGACGTCGTACGCCTCCTCGAGCCGCGTGCGGACGACCTCGAGCTCCTCCGGGTCGAACAGCCCGAAGGTCGCGAGGGCGTCGGGGGCGTAGATGTCCCGGCCCCGCTTGTAGGCGCGGCGGACCTCCTCGTCGGTCGCGCCGCGCTCGACCTCGAGCAGATCGTGGTGGCTCTCCGGCGGCACCGTCCGAGCGCCCCCGCCGCGGCCCTTGCCGGACTCGAGCGCGAGGAGGCGCCGGGCGATCTTCTCGATGCTCTTGGCCGACTTGGCCCCGGGGCTCTCGACGAGGAGCAGGCGCCGGTTGCGCACGCAGCTCCAGACCGTGTCGTCGTAGTCGATGTGGCCGAGGTACTCGATGCCGATGCCGAGCCGGCGGCGCCCCGCGGTGCGCATCGCCTCGCCGAGCTCGAGATCCGCGCGCAGCCGGGTCTGGTTGAGCACCATCGCCGGGCGGAAGCGCTGCATCTGCTCACGCACGTTGTCGGCGAGCGGGTCGCCCTCGTCCTCGAGGATCCGCCAGAGGTCGAGCGGCGACGGCGCCTCGCCGAGCTCCGCCGCGCGCGCGAGCAGCCCCTCACGGACCGCCGCGTCGTCCACCCGGGTCTGGAGGTAGCGCACGAAGGCGTGGCGGAAGAAGCGGTAGGTGTTCTCGATCGCGGTCGGCTCGGGGAGCGTCACGAACACCGCGAGATCCGCCGCGAGGTGGAAGTCGAGAAGCGACGTCGCGACCCCGCTGCCGAGATCGACGACCACGTAGTCCGCGTCGAGCCCCTGAAGGTGCTCGTGAAGCTGCGCCCTCCGCAGCCGCCGCGGCTCGCCCGCCGCCGCCTCGTCGAGGCCCGCGTGGTGGAGCTTCAGCCCGGGCACCGGCGTATCGAGCACCCGCGGCGCGCCACCCTCTTCCTCGTCCAGCCCGCCGAGCCCGGCCGGCGGGCGGACGACCCCAAGCATCGTGTGGAGGTTCGCCCCCACCTCGTCCGCGTCCACGAGGACGACCTGACGGCCGATGGAGGCGAGGTACACCGCCAGGTTGGAGGCGAGCACGCTCTTGCCCGCGCCGCCCTTGGCGCCCGCCACCGAGAGGATGCGCCTCGGGCGCACCGGCATCGACGGCTGGGTGATCTCGTCGTCGCCTTCGCCCGGCTCGCGGAAGAGGTGCACCTCCTCCGAGACGGGGCTCGGGCCGCGGGCTCCGGGGCGTTCGCTCATGGTGAGCCAAGCCCTCTATCACGCGGGGCCGTCCCGCGCAGATCGCCCGACCGCCGGGGCGCGGGCTACTCGGCGGCGACGGTGGCCACGAGGAACGGCTCCCACTCGCGGAAGCGCCGGCGCTGGGCCGCGAGGGTCAGGGCCATGCTCCAGCTCGGTCGGACCGGGCGCTTGAGCAGGCGCATCCCGCTGTCCTCGAGGCGTGTGCGCCCCTTCCGCAGGTTGCACGGCCGGCACGAGGTCACGAGGTTCTCCCACGTCGAGCGCCCGCCGGCGGCCCGCGGCACCACGTGATCGAGGTTCAGATCCTTCACGCCGGGCTTGGCGGAGCAATATTGACACGTATACGCGTCCCGCATGTACACGTGCCGGCGCGAGAGGCGGAGCGGCGCGCGGGGCACCCGGTTGTACTGGTTCAAGAGCAGCACCCGCGGCACGGCGAGGGGACCGCGCGCTGTCCCGATCGCCTCGTCGGAGGCGCTCGAGCCGCGGGCGATCCACTCGAGGAAATCGTGCGGCTCGTAGGACGCGTCGAGCGCGCGGGCCCGGCCCTCGAAGAGCATGGAGAAGCCCTGCTTGGCGTCCGTGATCCGCACCGGCTGGTAGCTCCGGTTGAGCACCAACACGGGCGAGCGGAGCCCCGTCCGCAGCCGCTCCCCGAGCTTCACCTGGCCCCCCTCGCGCGAGCGCGTTCCGCGCGACCCCGGCGCGCATCACGCGGCCCGTCCAGGGCCTCGCGGGAGCCGGCGAAGGGGGCAGCGCTCATGGGCGCTCCCCACCGCGTGGGGGCCGTGGCTGGACGAGCGCGGCGAAGGGGTCGAACACCACGGGCACGGCAGGGAAGATAGCGCCTGCGCGGGCCGCCCCCAAGCCAGGCCGGTGACAACCTCGAGGCCGGCCGCCCGATGGGGCGGGGCATGCGCTACCGATCCGCCCTCGCCTCCTCGCTGCTCTGCCTCTCGTCCTGCCTCCAGGCGCCCGCTCCGCGGCCGCTCGAGGACGGCGGGATCGACGCCGGCGCGCCCGGCTTCGCGCTCGAGTCGGTCGTCGTCGAGGACCTCACCGGCACCCCCTGGCCGGCCGACGCGGCGCCTCGTCAGCTGGTCGTGCTCGTCCGCTTCACATCCCCCCTCGCGGCCTCCGACGACCCTCCGCCCGTCGTCCTCCTCGAGGGATCATCCGACGACGCGCTGCTCGAGGACGCGGCCCGCGCCCCCCTCCGCGCCGACACGCGAGCACGCGAGGTTCCGACCGAGCGCACGGCCCACGGCGCGCTCCTGAGGCTGCGCGCGCCGCGCCTCCCTCGCGGACAGCCGCTGACCTTGCTCCTCCCCGCGTGGCTCGAAGGCGAGCACGGCCGGCTCGACGCCCCCCTCGCGATCCCCCTCGCGGTGAGCGACGCCCCGGAGGCCGGCACCGCCCCCGTTGGCGCCTGGCCCGCGGACGGGACCACCCACGTGTCCACCGATCTTGCCTCGATCGCGATCCACCTCGACGGGCCGCTCCCCCGGCTCGACGGCGTCGGGCTGCGCGACGAGGCGGGGCGGTCGCTCGAAGCGTCAGTCGCGGGGGGCGACTGCGCGTCCCTCGGGTGGCTCGACGGATCCTGCGTGGTCCTGACCCTGGAGGAGCCTCTGCGCGCGCACACCGAGCACACCGTCTGGATCAGCGAGGCGGCCAAGGACCAGACCGGCGCCCCGCTCGGGCCGTGGACGTCGCGCCTCCGCGCGGGCCCGGGGCCCGATCGGGACCCGCCCGTCGCGCTGCCGCTGCCCTGCGCGCTCGACGAGCTCACCGTCCCGGCCGGCTGCGCGCGGGTCGACGACCGCTCCCTCACCGTGCGGCTCACCGCGTCCGAGCCGGTGCTCGCGCGCCTCGCGGTGCTGGGTCGCCAGGTCGCCCGTCTCGCCCCGCGAGGCGAGGCCACGCTGCGGCTCGAGGGGCTCGACCGCCCCGAGGTAGAGGCGACCCTCACGCTCGAGGACCTCGCCGGCCTCCGGGTCGAGCTGCCGCTACACGCGCCCGTCCCGGCCGACCTGCCGACCGTGCAGATCACGGAGGTCCGGGCCAACCCCTATGGCCCCGAGCCCCAGCAGGAGTACGTGGAGGTCGAGAACTTCGGTGACGCGCCGGTCGAGCTGCTTGGCCTCGCTCTCGGCGACCGGCTCGACGCGCTCGGGGACCTGATCACGCGGCCCTTCACCCTCGCGGCAGGCCAGCGGGTTCTCCTGGTCGCCGACCGCTTCGATCCCGCCGATCCAGAGGACGATCCGGTGCCGGCGGGGGTGCCGCTCCTCCGGCTGGGCGCGTCCCTCGCGACCTCCGGCCTGAGCAACGCGGGCGAGGCCGTCTACCTGCGCGACGCGGCCGGGCGCCGGCTCGCCGAGGCCCCCGCGGTGGCCGTGCCCGAGGGCCGCTGCCTCGTGCGCGCGCCCGGCGCGCCACCCCGCCACCCGACGGCCTTCGTGGTAGATGCCTGTAGCCCTGGCGATCCATGACCGCCGCTCGAATGCACCCGTGCTCGTGACCCCGCCGTGCTCCTGACCCAGCCGCACTCGTGACCCAGCCGCTCCCGTTCGCGCCGCAGCGCCCCCCCGACGACGACGTCGTCCAGGGCACGGTGCGCGACCGCCGCTACGCGAGCCCCGACGGCCGGTTCGGCGTGCTGCAGGTGGAGCGCGAGGCGGCCGACGAGCAGATCCTGGTCATCGGCGACGTGGCCGGGCTCACCCCGGGCGAGGACGCGCGCTTCCGCGGCCGGTGGGAGGAGCACCCCAAGTACGGCCGCCGCTTCCGCGCCGAGGGCTGGACGCCGGTCTTGCCGACGAGCGCGGACGGCATCCGCCGCTTCCTCGGCTCGGGCCTCGTCCCCGGCGTCGGCGCCGCGCTCGCCGAGCGGCTCGTCAAGGAATTCGGCGATCGCACGCTGGACGTGGTGGCGACCCAGAGCGCCCGGCTGCGGACGGTGCCCGGGATCGGCGCCAAGCGCGCCGGCGCCATCTCGGAGGCGGTCCGCACGCGGCGCGCGGAGGCCGAGAGCCTCAGCTTCCTTCACTCCCTCGGGGTCGGCCCCGCGCTCTCGCGCAAGCTGCTCAAGAAGTACGGCGACCGCACGGTGACGGTGCTGCGGGAGGACCCCTACCTCGCGGCCGAGGAGGTCCGCGGGGTCGGCTTCCTGACCGCCGATCGCATTGGCCGCGCGGCCGGCATCGGGCCCGATGATCCTCGGCGGGCGGCCGGCGCGGTCCTCCACCTCCTCGTGCGCGCGGTCGACGACGGGCACGTGTATCTCCCGCGCGAACGCCTGCGCCGCGACGCGGCCCGGCTCGAGCTGCGCGAGGAGCTGGTGGACCCGGCGGTCGAGACGCTCGCGGCCCGCGAGATGGTCGTGATCGAGGAGGATCGCGTCTACGCGCCGCCGCTCCACCACGCGGAGGCCCGGGTCGCGGAGCGCTTGACCGAGCTGCGCCGTCCGCGGGCCGGGCGTGAGGCGGCCCGCGATCTCCCCGAGGAGCTCTCAGCGCGCCAGCGCGAGGCGGTGCGGACCGCGCTCACCCAGGGCCTGATGGTGCTCACCGGCGGCCCCGGCACGGGCAAGACGACCACGGTGCGTGCGATCGTCGACACCCACGAGGCCCAGGACCTGCGCGTCACCCTGTGCGCGCCGACCGGGCGCGCGGCCAAGCGGCTGAGCGAGGCGAGCGGGCGCGAGGCCAAGACGATCCACCGCCTGCTCGAGTGGAGCCCCGCGACCGGCGGCTTCTCGCGCGACGCGGGCAGCCCGCTCGACACCGACCTCGTGCTCGTCGACGAGGCCTCGATGCTCGATCTGCCCCTCGCCCGGGCGCTCCTCGAGGCGGTGGGCCCGACCGCGAGCCTGGTGCTGGTGGGCGACGTCGACCAGCTCCCGCCGGTCGGCGCGGGCCAGGTCCTGCGCGAGATCATCCGCTCCGACGTGGTCCCCGTCGTCCGGCTCGATCAGGTGTTTCGGCAGGCCCAGCGCTCCGCGATCGTCCGCGGCGCGCACGCGATCCACGCCGGCGCGATCCCGTCGCCCACCCCGCGCGGCGAGAAGGGCGAGGGCGACCTCTTCCTCGTCCGCGCGACCGAGCCGGCCGCGATCATCGACCGGGTGCTCGCGACGCTCGAGCGCATCCCGCGCGCCTACGGTCTCGATCCGGTGCGCGACGTTCAGGTGCTCATCCCCATGCGGCGCGGTCCGCTCGGCGCGACCAACCTCAACCTCGAGCTCCAGCGCGCGCTCAACCCGGGCCGCGGCGCTCCGGGCGCGCTCCGCGCCGGCGACAAGGTCATGCAGCTCCGCAACGACTACGAGCGCGAGGTGTTCAACGGCGACATCGGCTGGGTCGAGCGGGTGGAAGACGGCGTGACCTACGTCCGCTTCGACAGCGGCCGCCGGAGCTACGAGGCCGACGCCCTCGACGCGCTCACCCTCGCCTACGCCTCGACCATCCACAAGGCGCAGGGCTCGGAGTTCCCCTGCGTGATCGTGGTCCTCGCGAACGCGCATCACGTCTTGCTCTCGCGCGCGCTGCTCTACACCGCGGTGACCCGCGCCAAGCAGCTCGTGGTCCTGGTGGGCGACCCGCGCGCCATGCGCCGCGCGGCCCAGACGACCCGCGACACCGAGAGCTTCTCCCGCCTCGCCGAGCGCCTGCGCGACGACGCCGCGAGCTGACCGGCGCCGATCGATCTGGGGAGCGATCTGGGGAGCGGCCCGGCGAGCGTTCAGGCGAGCGCGGCGAGCACCGAGTCGTGGAACGCCGGCCGGAAGCCGTCGATGCGCAGGTTGGCGCGGCTCGGGAACGCGCGGTTGGTCAGGAGCGCGATCGCCGCCCCGGCCGCCGGGTCCACGAGGAGCGACGCGCCCGGCAGCCCCACCTGACCGAAGCTGGCCGCGCTAGCCCGCCGGCCGCACACCGCCGGCTGATCGCGGGCCGCGAAGAACCCCAGCCGTTCGTCCCCCTCGCGCCCCGCGTCCGCGATCGACGCGAGCGCGTCGGGCGGGAGCCACCCCGAGCCGGCCGCGGATCCCGCGAGCGCGTAGCCGAAGGCCGCCACCGCGCCGGCCGTGCCGAAGAGGCCCGCATGTCCCGCCACCCCGCCGAAGGCGAAGGCGTTCTCCTCGTTGACCTCACCGCGCAGCGGCCGACCGCGCCACGCGCAGCGCTCGCTCGGTGCGCAACGCGCGACCACCGCCGCGCGCTGGTCTCCCGGGAGGGCCGCCGGGTAGAGCAGGTCGTCCTCGACCTCGAGCGGCGCCGCGACCCGGCCTCGGACCACCTCGGCGAGCGGCTTGCGCAGCACGCGCGAGAGCGCCTCCCCGGCCACCAGGAAGCCGAGGTCGCTGCGCTCCGGCGGGCGCGGCCCTGTGGCCCCGGGGGAACGCCGCTCACCCTCTCGCCGCGCGGCCTCGCTGAGCAGCCAGCGACGCGCCGCGCTCGAGCCGGGCGCGTGCGGCACGTCGAGGTAGAGCCCCCCCGAGGCCGCGAGACCGCCGCGGTCGTCGAGCAGCTCGCGCAGCGTGACCCCCCCGAGCACGCCCCCGCGCGCCGCGGGCAGCGCCGCCTCCACCTCGCGGCCCAGGTCGAGCGCGCCCTCGGCCTCCGCCCGCAGCGCGGCCACCGCCACCACCGCGCGCGTGATCGCACCGAGGTCGTACAGGGTCGCCGCCCCCACCCGGGCCGCGCCGGGCGCGCGATGCCCCGCCCAGGCGGTGACGGCCCGAGGCCCTCCGTCCGCGCCGCGCCAGCACACCGCGCACGTCGCGCCGGGGAAGACGTGACCGGACACGCCCGCCTCGAGCAGCCTCCCGACCGCCCCCCGGACCCGCGCCTCCCGGTCGTCCCCCACCACCTCTCTCATATCGGTGGGCGGCGGATTGGTAAACGAGGAATCGCGGCGGGCGTCCGCGAGCCGGACGGCCCATGCTGCGGCCATGCCCCTCGATGAGGCGCGCCTCGAGCGCGCCGCCGACGTCACCGCCCTGCCCCGCCTGCTCGAGGGGCCGCGCCCGCTCGCCGGGCGGATCCGCGTCACGCCCGAGGACTTCCGCGTGGTCGAGGAGCTCGCCTACGAGGCCGCGGGCGAGGGCGAGCACCTCTACGTCCGCTTCGAGAAGACCGAGCTGACCACCCCCGAAGCCGTCCGCCGGATCGCCGCCGCGCTCGACGTGGACCCGCGCGGCTCCGGCTGGGCCGGGCTCAAGGACCGCCGCGCGATCACCGAGCAGTGGGCGAGCTTCCATCGGGCCGACCCGGCGCGGCTCGACCGCGCGACGATCGACGGCGTCCGCATCCTCGAGGCGAAGCCGCACGGCCACAAGCTCCGCACCGGCCACGTGCGCTCGAACCGCTTCGCCCTCGTGGTGCGCGGCGAGGCCGACGTGGAGGCCACCGCGCGGGCCCTCGACGAGCTAGCCCGCCGCGGCGTCCCCAACTACTTTGGCGAGCAGCGCTTCGGCGTCGGGGGCTCGAACCTCGCGCGCGCCGTCCGCTGGCTCCTCGAGGGCGGCCGGCCCCCCCGCAAGAAGCACGAGCGCAAGCTCTTCGTCTCGACCTTCCAGTCGGCGCTCTTCAACGAGCTGCTCGGCGCGCGCGTGGCGGCGCGCGAGCTCGACGCGGTCGTCGACGGGGATCTGCTGCGCAAGGAGGACTCGGGCGGACTCTTCGTCACCGAGGACCCGGCGGTCGACGGCCCCCGCGCGGCCGCCTTCGAGCTCAGCGCGACCGGCCCGATGTTCGGCGCGCGCATGCGCTGGCCGGAGGGCGAGGCGAAGGCGCGCGAGGAGGCGACGCTCGCCGCCTGGGGGATGCGCCCAGAGGACCTCAACGCGTTCCGGGCGGCCGGCCCGGGCACCCGGCGGCCCTACCGCGCTCAGCTGCTCGACGCGCGCGCAGAGGCTCACCCCGAGGGGGCGCGGATCGTGATGACCCTGCCGGCCGGGGTCTACGCGACGGTCGTGCTGCGCGAGCTGCTGGAGCTGCCCGCCTGACCTCCCCAGCTGGTTGCGCCGGTCCCCGAATTGCGTCAAGTCGACGGGCGATTCCGGTGAAATCTTCGGCCTTCGGGGGCGTTGAGGCCCCGCGCGCGGTTCCCGGGATGGGCGCCGCGGGGCGCCGGCCCTAGACAACTCCTCGCCTTATCTATCCGGCCTCGGCCGTCGCTTCAGGAGAGCCCGTGGACATTCAGGAACGCTTGACCGCTTTCGCCATGCTCGGCGCCGAGTGGGTCATGTGGCTGCTGGTGCTGCTTTCGATCGTGGTGCTCGCGATCGTCTTCGAGCGCGCCTATTACATGTTCGCCACCCGGGACGACTTCGCGACCCTGCAGGCGCAGCTCCTCAAGCTGCTCGGCGCGGGCGACATCGAGGGCGCGAAGAAGCGCATGCGGGCCAGCAAGTCCTTCGAGGCGCGCATCGCCCTGTCGGGTGTGAACGCGGCTGGCGACGGCGCGGCGAGCGCCGAGGAGCGGATGGCGAGCGAATCGCGCCTCGCCAAGCTCGCGATGGAGCGAAACCTCGCCTTCGTCGGCACGGTCGGCAACAACGCCCCGTTCGTCGGGCTGCTCGGGACGGTCATCGGCGTCATCGGCGCGTTCCACGAGCTCGACCAGAGCGGCGGCCAGGTGTCGGCCGGCCTGATGAGCGAGATCGGCGAGGCGCTCGTCGCTACCGCGATCGGCCTGCTGGTCGCGATCCCGGCCGTCGCCTTCTTCAACCTGTTCCTCCGCCTCATCAAGGGGCGGCTCATGCGCGGTGAGGCCCTCGGCCACGACGTGCTCGCCCATCTCAAGGCGGACGGGGCGGCGAGCGCCGGTGCCTCGAGCGCCGGTGCCTCGAGCTCTGCGTCGAGCGGCGGCTCCAAGGGCAGCAGCAAGGCCAAGAGCAAGAAGGCCGACGCCGAGGACGAGGGCTAGCCGTGGCCGCGTCCGGAGGCGGCGGCGAAGAAGACGATCTGATCACCGCGATCAACGTCACCCCGCTCGTCGACATCGTCCTCGTTCTCCTCATCATCCTGATGGTGACCGCGAGCTACATCGTCTCGAAGAGCATCCCGATGGACCTCCCGAACGCCCAGAGCGGCGAGGAGGGCCCGCCGCGGACGCTGACCGTCTCGATCGACGAGGAGGGCGGCCTCTACATCGACGCGGAGGAGGTCACCTGGGAGCAGCTCTCGAGCCGTGCGCGCAGCTTCGCGGCGAGCGAGGACGAGCCCCGCGCGGTGATCGCGGCCGACCGCCGGGTGAGCCACGGCGAGTTCATCCGCATCGTCGACGTGCTCCGCACCGCGGGCATCACCCGCTACGCCATCAACGTGAATCCGCAAGATCTGGCGCGCGAGGGCGGCGAGTAGCCGCTGCCCCCTGGCGGATCGCGCCTCGAGGTACCACGCTCCGAAGGTCCGATGGAGCTCTCGCCCAAGCCGAGGCTGGTCGCGCTGTTGACGATGGGTCTCGTCGACCAGCCGATGCTCGTGGGTCTGCTGCTGTTGAGCGCGGTCGTACACCTCGCGGTGTGGTCGGTGCTCGGCGTGCTGCCTTCGGTCGAGGAGGCGCTCGCGCAGCAGCTCGCCCCCGTCACCATCGAGCCGTTCGACCCCGAGCCGGCCGCCGCTCCGGTCGAGCCCGAGCCGGAGCCCGAGGCGGAGCCCGAGGTGGAGGAGCCGGCCCCCGAGCCCGAGCCGGAGCCCGAGCCGGTGGTGGAGCGCGAACGGCCCACCACCCCGCGGCCGCAGCCCGACCCCGAGCCGCAGGCCCAGCCCGAGCCGCCGCCGGCGGAGGAGGCGATCGCGGACTTCACCGGCGAGACGCTGACCAACGACAGCGGCGAGGCCTGGGCGAGCGAGGTCGGCAATGGCGCCGCGATGGAGGGTCCGATCGGCCAGCCCGGAGCCCAGGTCACCGGCCGGCGCCGGGAGGGCGTCCGCGAGGGCACGCCGGGCGGCGCGGGCGGCGCGGAGGAGGGCCCGAGGGTCGTCGCGGTCAGCGATCTGTCGCGCCCGCCGGCCCCGCCTGTGTCGCGCCTCCGGTCGCTGCTGAGCGACAACATGCCGCGCCGGGCCCGGGACCTCGGGCTCGAGGGCAACGCGATCGTGCGTATCCGCGTGAACCCGGATGGCCGCGTCCAGCCGCTCGCGGTGGTGCGCGAGGATCAAGAGGGATTCGGGGAGGCGTGCCGCCGCTCGATCCGCGCCTCGGGCCGCTGGGAGCCGCCGCTGGACCGGGACGGCCAGGCGGTGGCCACCATCACGACCTTCCGCTGCGGATTCACGATCAACTTCTGACGCTTCGCGCCGATCCACCCATCGGTGGATCAATCCGTTGCGACGAAACTCCGCTTGAGCGATGATGCTCGCATGCGTGCGCGCTCGATCGTCTGGCTCGCCGCCCTCGGGGCGCTCCTCGCGTGGCCCTCCGCGAGCCAGGCGCAGGACCCGGACGGCGGCAATTTCAACCTGATGCGCTACACCCCCGCGCCGGGGCCGCTCAACTACTTCATGGTCGAGGGCGCGCAGACGCCGGGCCACATCCAGGGCTCCGCCGGGCTCGTGCTCGACTACGGGCACCGCCCGTTCGTGCTCTGGAACGCGAGCTGCGCGGAGGGCGCCACGGACTGCACGGTCGGCGACGAGCGCGCGACCCTCGTCGAGTACATCGCGGCCGCGCACGTCACCGGCACGCTCACCCTCTTCGACCGCCTGCAGATCGGCCTGGTCGTCCCGGTCGCCCTGATGAACGGCGACGGCTTCTCGGCCGCGGCCGCTGGCCGGATGCCCATCGCGATCCGCGGCGGCACCTCGATCGCGCTGGCCGATCCGCGGCTGTCCCTCAAGGGCCGGTTCTTCACCGACGCGAGCAGCGGCGTGTCGCTCGGCGCGAGCGCCTTCGTGACCGCGCCCACCGGACAGCGCGCGGCCGACCGCGACCAGAACTTCCTCGGCGACAACCTGCCGATGTTCGGCGGGCACGTGATCTTCGAGCTCGCCCAGTCCGGGTTCCGCTTCGCGGCCAACGTCGGCGGCACCTGGCGCGAGGAGGTGCAGCTCCTGTCGACCGTGGTCGGGCCGCAGCTCACCTACGGCGTCGGCGCGGGCTACGACATCACCACGCTGGTCGGGGTCTTCGCCGAGATGAACGGCGCCTCGACCTTCACGGCCCAGGTCGACGAGCACTCGCTCGAGTGGCGCGTCGGCGGCCGCCTCCACTTCGACGACTTCGACGTCCATCTGGCCGGCGGCAGCGGCCTGCCGCCGTTCGGCGTGGGCACGCCGATGTTCCGCTTCGTGGCCGGCTTCCAGTGGGCGCCGATCCACCTCGACACGGACGGCGACGGAATCGAGGACCCGCAGGACTCCTGCCCCAGCGAGGCCGAGGACACGGACGGCTGGGAGGACGAGGACGGCTGCCCCGAGGCGGACAACGACGACGACGGCCACCTCGACGCGGACGACCCCTGCCCGGACGAGGCCGAGGACATCGATCAGTTCGAGGACGAAGACGGCTGCCCGGACACCGACAACGACGGCGACGGGATCCACGACGGATACGACTCGTGCCCGGACGAGCCCGAGGACATGGACGGCGACCGGGACGAGGACGGCTGCCCCGACGACGACACCGATCGCGACGGCATCGACGACGCCAACGACCAGTGCCCGAACGAGGAAGAGGACTTCGACGGCTTCGGCGACGAGGACGGCTGCCCGGAGACCGACTTCGACGAGGACGGCATCCCGGACGACCAGGACCAGTGCCCGGACCAGGCCGAGGACATCGACGAGTTCGAGGACGACGACGGCTGCCCCGAGGAGGGCGCTCCCGCGGCGGCGCCGCACCGTCGCGGCCGCGGCCGCTGAGGCCGGCGGTCGCTGGCCCTCCATCACTGCCCCGTCGGCCACTACATCGTCGGCCACTGCCCCCTCGGCCGCTGCCCCCTCGGCCAATGGCGCGCGCCGCCACGCCCACCCCGGTTTCTTGACCCCGCGCCGCGCGGCGCGGTTGATGGGGCCATGCGTCGCTCACTCCTCGGGGCCGGCCTCCTCGGTCTGCTCGCGCTGCTCCCCGCCTGCCGGGCGCCCCGCCTCTCTGGCACGTCCGTCGGGCAGTACGAGGTCAACGGCGAGCTGGTCGAGAACACCTGCGCGGAGGGCTACCCGGCCCCCGAGACGCTGCGGTTCTTCGTCGAGCTGCGACACGACGCCGGGGTGGTCGGCTACTGGAAGCTCGCGAACTCGCCGATCGTCGAGGGCCGGGTGGAGCGCATGACCGGCTTCCGCTTCGTCGAGGCGAGCCAGGTCGTCGCCGTCCCCGCCGATCCCACCATGGGCGTGACCGGGTGCACGCTGGCCCGCGAGGAGACGGTCGAGGGGACGCTGATGGGCGAGGCGGCGAGCGACGCGGGCATCCCGCTCGACGGCGGCGCGCCCGCGGTCCCCCCCGGCGAGACGCGCTTCGAGGGCACCACCACCGTCCAGGTGAGCGCGTCGCGCGGCGACTGCTCGGCCCTGGTGACCACCGCCGGCGGCCCCTTCCCCGCCCTGCCCTGCGTCCTGCGCTTCGACCTCGTCGGCGAGCAGCTCGACGAGCCGCTCTGGTAGCTCTCGGATCGGGTGCGGCGCCCGGCGTCTACTCGTCGGGATCGAGCTCGACCTCGTCGATGTCCTCGACCTCCGGCTCGCTCTCGAGCCCCTCGGACTGCTCGAGCGCAACCGCGAGGGCTGCGCTCGTCTCCTCGGACGGCGGCTCGTCGGACGGCTCCGCGGCCGCGACCGGATCGGGGTCCGGCGGCGCGCTCGGCGGGCTCGGGCGCTCGCTGGGGACCGCGGGCAGCTTGCTGACCGACGGTCGCGGCATGGCGGCCGCCCGGCGCTGGGCGAGGATGATGAGCCGTGGCGAGTCGGCCCCGAAGTGCACCCCCGGGTGTGCCTCGCGCCCGCTCACCTCGACGACGCGGAAGCCCTGCTGGTGCAGCAACAGGCCAAGCTCGTGCAGCGAGTAGAGCCGCACGGTGTAGCGCGTGTCGCGCTGACGGCCGTCGTCGAGGATGACGTTGCGCTTCACCCGCAGCCGCGAGGTGATGTAGTTGACGTTGGTCTCCTCCATCACGACGCAGCCGTCGCCCTCGAACCAGACGAGGTTGGGCTGCGAGGCGACGACGTAGTCGCGGTTGACGACGTCGAGGAGGAGCAGGCCGCCCGGCTTCAGCGCCTGGTGCAGGCGCTCGACGACGAGCCGGTTGGTGTCGTCGTCGAAGTAGCCGAAGGTCGTACCCCAGCACAGGACCGCGTCGAACGCGCCCTCGAAGTTCATCTCCCGCATGTCCGCGTGGAGGAAGTTGATCTTGAAGCCGTGCTCCTGAGCCTCGTCCGCCGCGCGCGACAGCATGGGGAGCGACAGGTCCAGGCCGACGACGAGGTAGCCACGGCGCGTGAGCTCGACCGCGTGCACCCCGAGCCCGCAGCCGACGTCGAGCAGGGTCGCGCCGCGCGGCAGCCCGAAGCGCTGCTCGATGAAGTCGCACTGGCGCTGCACTACCCGCGGGTGCGGGATGGGCACCGTCCGCAGGTAGTCGTCGTTGAAGAGGTGCTCCCACCAGTTGCGCTTCGGCTTCTTGCTGCGGTCGAGCGTGGCCGGCGCCTCGGCTGCGCGATCGGGGGGAGGCGGCGGCGCGGCCGGCTTGCCGGGCGGGGGCGGCGGCTTGCTCGCGCGCTCCAGCAGTCCACCGTCGAGCTCCTCGGGGTCCAGCTCCGCGGTCTCGAGGTCGCTCGTCTCGAGATCGCTGGCACCGAGATCGTGCGACGCCGGGCTGGCCTCGTTCCGATCCTCTTCGAGCACCGCCTCGTCGAGCACCGCCTCGTCGAGCACAGCCTCGTCGAGCACCGCCTCGTCGAGCTCGCCCGCACCGAGATCGTCCTCGCTGATCTCGTCGTCGGCCTCGATGAGGACCTCGTCGTCCTCGTCCCCCTCCGTCGCCTCGAGGATGACGTCGTCGTCCTCGTCGGCGTCGGCATCCACGTCCACCTCGAGCACGTCGAGCTCCGGCTCGTCGTCCTCGTCGTCGAGCGGCGCCGGCTCGGGCGGCGGCTGCGGCGGCGCCCCCGTCCCGATCACGTTCACGACCCGCGACACCACCACCTGCACGACGGGCGCCGGGCGCGGCGCGGGCTCCGCCGGCGGCGGCTCGGACGTCGGCGCGGGCGCGGGGATCGACTCCGGCGAGGTATCGCGCGCCTTGTCGGGCGCCCTGTCGAACGCCACCGCGTCGTTCGGCTCCTCGTCCGGAGTCCCGTCGACAGCGAGCTCGTCCGAGTGGAACGCGGGGGCCTCCAGCTCGGTCGCATCCGGGTGCGTGGGCGACGGCGGCTCGCTCGGGCGTGGCGCTGGCTCGACCGGCGCGGACTCCGCCTGAACCAGGGTGGGAGGGTCGAAGTCGTCCTCCGGCGGCAGCGCGGTCTCCGCCGACGCGGCCAGGTCCAGCTCGACCTCGAGCGACCCGGGCTCGATCGTCAGCTCCACCGAGGGGTCGTCGGCCGGCGGCCGGTCGCTCGGGTGCACGAGCGTCGGGTGATCCTCGAGGTCGTCCTCCGAGGGCAGCTCCTGCGCGACCGTCGGCTCCCCCTCGAGCGCGTCGGAGGCCCCTGCGCGGGGCGCCCCGAGCAGCTCCGAGTCGAGCGCGGCGGGATCGATGGTCTCGAGGGTGTGGCGCGCGTCGTCGAACGCCGGGATCTCGACGGTCGCGCCGCCGTCGTCCATCGCGGCGGCCGCGCGCGCGAGCTCCTCCTGGGCTTCGGCTGGCCCCTCGAGGGAGAGCGGCGCCTCGGTCGGGCGCGGGACCTCGTCCACCGGGACCCGGAGCGAGCGGCGGCTGCGGCGCTTGCGCTTGCGCGCCTTGCCGGCGTCGTCGCTCACCGGCGCACCGCCAGGGCGCGGCCCATCCGCACGGTGCTTCCCGACGCCGGCACGAGATCGACCGGGTGCTCGGGCGACGTGAAGACGATCGCGGTCGAGCCGAGGTGAAACATCCCGAGCTCGTCTCCGCGGGCGAGCGACGGGCCGCTCGCGGGATCGTAGCGGACGGTCGTCGGGCCCCGACCGACGTTGGTCATGATGGTCGGGTCGAAGCTCACGCTGATCCGTCCGACGCCCACCGCGCCGACCATCACCGTCGCCACCTCCCCGAACCCCTCGCTGCGCTGGAACATCGCCACGCGCTCGTTGCGCGCGAAGAGCTGCGGGTAGTTCTCGAGCCCGAACGCGTTGACCGGCAGGAGCGTGCCCCCGACGTGCCGCGCGGCCACGACGCGACCGGCGACCGGCGCGTGGACGCGGTGGTAGTCGCGGGGCGACAGGTACACCACCGCGAAGCGGCCACCCTCGAAGCGGGCGCCGTCGGCCGGATCGCCGAGCAGCTCGCCGACGGAGTAGTCGGAGCCCTTCACCCGGATCCGGCCGCCGGCGGTGACCGGGCCGAGATCCTCGACGCGCCCGTCGGCCGGCGAGACGAGGGTCGCCTCGTCGCCCTCGAGCGGGCGCGCGCCCTCGACGAGCCGCCGCGTGAAGAAGTCGTCGAAGCTGCGGAAGCCGCCGGGCGGGACGACCGCCTCGGCGAGGTCCACGTCGTACGCCTTCACGTAGAGGTCGATCGCCCGCGCGAGGAGCGCCGGCGACGCGGACCGGGCCGCGAGCCCGCCGAGCCCCCGGCTGAGCTGCTTTCGCGGCAGCCAGTGGAGGGTGCGGGCAGCGACACGCGTGGCGATCGAGGGCATGGACGAGGGCGCCTCAGCCGCCCCCTGATCAGCCACGCGTGCGCAGCCGGAGCTGGGGCTCACCGGGCCCTCGGAAAGGGCCCGGTGGAGGGCGGTTCAGCAGCCTCGGATGCTAATCGAGCGCGCTCCGACTCGTCAATCGGATCGGTAGGTTACGAGCGGCTCAGCAGTCGTAGTACAGCATGAACTCCATCGGCGTCGGGCGGAGGTTGACCGGGTCGACCTCGTTCTCGCGCTTGAACGCGATCCACTCGTCGACGATGTCCTTCGTGAAGACGTCGCCCTGGAGCAGGAACTCGTGGTCCTGCTCGAGCGCCTCGAGGGCCCCGGCCAGCGAACCGGGGACGGTGCGGACGCCCGACAGCTCCTCGGGGCTGAGGGAGTAGAGGTCCTTGTCGAGCGGATCGCCCGGGTCGATCTTGCGCTGGATTCCGTCGAGGCCCGCCATGAGCATGGCCGCGAAGGTGAGGTACGGGTTGCCCGACGGGTCGGGGAAGCGGACCTCGATGCGCTTGGCCTTGGGCGAGTTCGAGTACATCGGGATGCGGACCGAGGCCGAGCGGTTGCGGCTGCTGTAGGCCAGGTTGACCGGCGCCTCGTAACCCGGCACGAGCCGGCGGTAGCTGTTCACGGTCGGGTTCGAGAGCGCGCAGATCGCCGGCGCGTGCTCGAGGATGCCGCCGATGTAGTGGAGCGCCATCTCGCTCATCCCGGCGTACCGGTCACCCGCGAAGAGCGGCTTGCCGTCCTTCCAGATCGACTGGTGGCAGTGCATCCCGCTGCCGTTGTCGCCGAAGAGCGGCTTGGGCATGAACGTCGCGGTCTTGTTCGCCATCCGCGCGCTGTTCTTGACCACGTACTTGAACCACAGGAGCTGGTCGGCCATGAAGGTCATCGAGTCGAACTTCATGTCGATCTCGCACTGACCCGCGGTCGCGACCTCGTGGTGGTGGACCTCCACCTCGATCCCGACCTGCTCGAGGAGCTGACAGGTCGTGTTGCGCCAGTCCACCAGCGTGTCGACCGGCGCGACCGGGAAGTAGCCGCCCTTGTGGCGGATCTTGTGGCCGAGGTTCGGGCCCTCCTCGCGGCCGGAGTTCCAGATCGCCTCGACGCTGTCGACCTCGAAGAACGCGCCCTGCGAGGCGATGTCGTAGCGCACCTCGTCGAAGACGAAGAACTCGGCCTCGGGGCCAAAGAAGGCGGTGTCGCCGATGCCGGTCTGGCGCAGGTAGCTCTCGGCCTTGCGCGAGATGTACCGCGGGTCGCGCAGGTAGGGCTCGCGGGTGATCGGGTCGCTGATGTCGCAGATCAGGACCAGCGTCGGCATCTCGGTGAACGGGTCCATCTGCGCCGTCGCCGCGTCGGGGACGATCAACATGTCGGACGCGTTGATCGGCTGGTAGCCGCGGATCGACGAGCCGTCGAAGCCGAAGCCGTCCTCGAAGCTCGACTCCTCGAGCCGATGGATCGGGACGCTGGTGTGCTGCCACACGCCGGGCAGGTCGATGAAGCGCAGGTCCACCATCTTGGCGCCCTGGGCCTTGGCCATCTCGATCACGCTTGCGGGGGTCTTGTCGCCCATGGCTCCTCCAAAAGAGTCGGCAGAATTTCCTGGATCAGATCGCGTCCTCGCCCCGCTCGCCGGTCCTGATGCGGACCGCCTCCTCGATGGGGCTGACGAAGATTTTCCCGTCCCCGATGCGCCCGGTCTTGGCCGCGTTCTCCACCGCCTCGATCAGCGGCAGCAGCAGGTCGTCGGGGACCACGACCTCCACCTTCACCTTCGGCACGAAGTCGACCACGTAGGCGGAGCCGCGATAGACCTCGCGCTTGCCGCCGGTGCGGCCGAAGCCCTTCACCTCCGTGACGGTCATCCCCTGGACGCCGATCTCGGAGAGCGCCTCTTTGACCTCGTCCAGCTTGAACGGCTTGATGATGGCTTCGACCTTCTTCATGCGCGCCGATTGCTTACTCAGCGCATGTTTCGAGCAGGTTTCGGCGGCGTTTAATCACGCTCGTCACCCCGCGTTCCCTCACACCGGATAGAGTCACGCGCGATGCGGGCGGTGGTGATCGTGCATGGCGGCGCGGGGGATGTAGCGGTCGAGCGACGAGCCGCCCACGCGGAGGGCTGCGGGGCCGCGGCCCGGGCGGGCCTCGAGGCGGCGCGCGCGAGCGGCGATCCGGCGGCCGCGGTCCTGGCCGCGGTCTGCGCCCTCGAGGACGACCCTCGCTACAACGCCGGTCACGGCGCCTGTCTGACGGCCGAGGGCGCGCTCGAGCTCGACGCCTCGATCATGGTGGGCGCCGATCTCTCGGCCGGCGCGGTCGCCGCGCTCCCCCCGCACGCGAACCCCATCCTCGTCGCCGACGCGGTCCGTCGCGACGGCCGCCACGTCCTCTTCGT
This sequence comes from Polyangia bacterium, assembly GCA_030426845.1. Taxonomy (GTDB): domain Bacteria; phylum Myxococcota_A; class Polyangia; order Polyangiales; family Sandaracinaceae; genus JAUHXR01. The sequence continues at coordinate 48,321 of JAUHXR010000023.1, forward strand.
GGCCGACGGCGCGGCCCGCTTCGCGCGCGAGGCCGGCTTCGCGCCTGCGGCGCCCGATGCGATGATCACCGAGGCGTCCCGCGCGCGCCTCGCCGACGTCCTCGCGGGCCGGGAGGTCCGGCACTGGGCCGGTAACACGGTGGGCGCGGTCGCCTGGGTCGACGGCCGGCTGGCGGCGGCCACGAGCACCGGGGGCACGGTGGGCAAGCTCTCGGGCCGGGTCGGGGACACGCCGATCGTCGGCGCCGGCACCTGGGCCGACGACGCGCTCGGGGCCTGCAGCACCACCGGCGTCGGCGAGGCGATCCTCCGCTTCAACCTGGCCCGCGACGCCTGCGGCCGGCTGCCCGGCGCCACCGCGCAGGCGGCGGCCGACCGCGCGATCGCGGCGTTCGGCGAGCGGGTCGGCGGCCAGGGCGGGCTCATCCTCGTCTCGCGCGAGGGCGAGCCCGCGTTCGCCCGGAACACCGCCACGATGAGCTGGGCGATCGCCCGCGTGGGCGACCCCGGCGCGCGGGGGGATGCGGACCTGGCCGTCGGCTACTAAGAAGGCGGCCATGGCAGATCTCGCAGGCAAGACCCTCTTCATCACCGGCGGCAGCCGGGGCATCGGCAAGGCGATCGCGGTCCGGGCGGCCAGGGACGGCGCGAACGTCGTCCTCGCGGCCAAGACGACCGAGCCGCACCCCAAGCTCCCCGGCACCATCTTCACCGCGGCCGAGGAGGTTGAGGCTGCGGGCGGCAAGGCCCTCCCCATCAAGGTGGACATCCGCGACGAGGCCAACGTGGAGGCCGCGGTCGCCCAGGCGGTCGAGCGGTTCGGCGGCATCGACGTCCTGGTGAACAACGCGAGCGCGATCTTCCTCGCCGACACCTCGTCGACGCCGATGAAGCGCTTCGACCTGATGCATCAGATCAACACGCGCGGCACCTTCCTCTGCTCGCAGAAGTGCCTCCCGCACCTCGCGAAGTCCGAGAACCCGCACATCCTGAACATCTCGCCGCCGCTCAACATGGACAAGCGCTGGTTCGCCCCGCACGTGGCCTACACGATGGCCAAGTACGGAATGAGCATGTGCGTCCTCGGCATGCACGAGGAGCTGCGCGGCCAGGGCATCGCGGTGAACGCGCTCTGGCCCCGCACCGCGATCGCGACCGCCGCGGTGCAGAACCTCCTCGGCGGCGACGCCGCCA
>JAUHXR010000381.1 GCA_030426845.1 Polyangia bacterium
CAGCCAGTGCGTCGCGTCGGGGTGCTCGACGTAGCGCGCCTGTCGGCCGACCCCGCGGGCGTAGCGTCGGGCCGGGCCGGGGGGCGTCCGAGGGTCGCGGCGGCCTTGCAGGACGAGGGTCGGCACGCGCGCGGGCCGGGCGCGCCGGGAGGCCCCGCTGATCAGGATCAGCCCCTCGATGTCGAGGTCGCGGGCCAGGCGGCTCGCCCCGATCGCGCCCGAGCTCAGGCCCGCGAGGTAGATCCGCGTGACGCCCTGACCGCGCAGGCGGGTGATCGCCTCCTCCACGGTGCGCCGGTGCGGGTAGCTCGCCCACTGCGCGCGCACGTCGCTCGACGGGCACAGCACGTCGAGGCCGAGCGGGTTGGCGGCCTGCGCGACCTGCCAGCACTCGACCGTGACGTTGCCCATCGTGCCGTGGAGGAAGAGCACCACCGCCTCGGGCGGGTTGAACCGGCTCGGCGGCGCGACCCGCAAGAGGGTGTGCGAATCTGGACCCTGCCAGTCGAGGAGCACCGTGCTGATCACCGCGCTCGGGACCGGGCCCTCCTGCGCGCGCATGCGGGAGTAGCCGTCGCGCAGGCCGTCGAGGAGCACCGGGCCCTCATCGTCCATCTGGCCGAGCAGCATCAGGAGGTTCGTCCCGCCGATCGCGACGTCGCGCTCGGGGACCATGCGGTCGATCCAGCGATCGGACTCGGCGGTGATCGACGGAGAGCCGGCGGCCGCGACGAGGCGGTAGGCGATCAAGCCGGCGATCACGACGAGGGCGGCGCGCCCGGCCCAGCGGCCGGTCGGCGACCAGGGCGCGATCAGGCCGCCGATCACGCCGGCGAAGGTGGCGGCGCCGAACACCGCGGTCTCCCAGGTCGGTGGCCCGACGAGCGTGAGGCCGCAGACGACGAGGAGGGGGAGGCCGAGGAGCAGCGCGGTGAAGAACGCGAGCCACCCGCCGCCGCGCTTCGGGCGCTCCGGCGCGCGGCGCGTCATCGTCGGGCGAGCCGGGCCTCGCGCCGCGCCTGGGCCTCGCGCTGGCGCCGCTCGTCCTCGGCCGTCTCGGCGATCAGGCGGGGCACCGCGCTCGGCCTGCCGTCCTCGCCGATGTTCACGAACGTCATGTAGGCGTCGACGCAGCGCGTGCGGTGGCCGGTCTGCGCGTCCTCGACCTTCACCTCGACGTGGACCTCCATCGAGGTGCCGAACGCGGCGGTGAGCCGCGCGGTGAGGATGACGAGGTCGCCGACGCGGATCGGCGCGAGGAACGACACGTCGTCCATCGCCGCGGTCACCGCGACCCGATGGCAGTGCCGCTGGGCCGCGATCGCGCCGCAGACGTCCATCCACGCGAGGACCGTGCCGCCGAAGGCGGTCCCGAGCACGTTGGAGTGCTGCGGGAGCACCAGCTCGGTCATCTCGGTGAGCGAGTCGCGGGCGGTCTTGGCGGCCTCGGTCATCGCCCGAGGTCTACCACGCGGCCCGCGCGCGCGCCGCGGGCTCAGGCCTCGGCCACGCCGCCGAGCGCGACCACGCGGGCCGGGTCGATGCCGAGCGTGCCGAGCGCGGCGAGCCAGCGCTGGGTCGGCTCCAGATCGAACACGAGGCCGGCGTCGAGGTCGACGGGGATCCAGCTGCCCTCGCGGATCTCGTCGTCGAGCTGGTCGGGTCCCCACCCCGCGTAGCCGAGCAGCACCGCGTAGCGCGAGGGGCCTTGACCGGCGGCGAGGCGCTCGAGCAGCGCGCGCGACGCGCTCACCGCGAGCCGCTCGTGGAGGTAGACCGCCTCGACGTCGTCGGTCTCGCCGGACGACGGGTCGAAGATCACCCAGCCGGTGTCGGGGGCGACCGGCCCGCCGACCCACACCTCGCCCGGCAGCGCGGCCGCGAGGTCGTCGATCTCGAGGCCCTCGAGGAGCGAGGTCACCGGGGTCTCGGTCGGCCGGTTCACCACGAACCCCAGCGCGCCGTCCTCCGAGTGCTCCACGAGGAGCACGACCGTGTGGTCGAAGAACGGGCAGTCCATCCCGGGAGAGGCCACCAGCATCCCGGGCGCCAGGTTCGCGGGCACGATCTCAGAGTGCCCCAACTCGGCTCGCCTTGTCAGCCACTGTTCGCGCGTCTATCCGTCCTCGGATGGAGAGAGTGCTCCGCCCGCTGCGCTCGACGACCCGCGCCCTCGGCTTCCTCGGCTGGACGTCCGGGGTGGTCAACAGCCACCGCGTCCTCTCGCGCGTGGAGCCGGAGCTGCGCTCCTTCGCGGGCAAGCGCGCGTTCGTCGCCCGCTGGAGCGACGGGGTGTTCCCGCTCTTCGGCCTCGAGCTCTCGGTCGAGGGGGTCGCGGGGCAGGGCTACGACCCGTACCTCGTGGTCTCCAACCACCGCTCGCCGCTCGACATCCTGCTCTCGATCCACCTCGTCGGCGGGGTCGTGCTCAGCCACCACGGGGTGAAGCGGTATCCGGTGATCGGCGACGCGGCGACCTACACCGACACAATCTTCGTCGACCGCGCCGACACGCGGAGCGGCGTGGGCGCGATCCGGCAGATGCGGAGCCACCTCCGCGACGGGCACAACGTGATCGTCTTCCCCGAGGGCTCCACGTTCGACGGCGACGAGGTGCGCCCTTTCAAGCGCGGCGCCTTCACCGCCGCGAAGGGGACCGCGGCCCGGGTGCTCCCGCTCGGGATCGCCTACGAGCCGGGAGCGGAGTTCGTCAACGAGACGTTCGCCAACCATCTCCTGCGCATGTGCGCTCGCCCGCGGACCCCGGTGTGGGTCACGGTCGGCGAGCCCGAGCCGGTCCCGCGCACCGACGCGGACGCGGAGCGGCTCCGGGGGATCGTCCAGCGCCTGGTGGATCGGTCCGCCGCGCGCCGCGACGCCTGACCCGTCAGCCCTCGCCCGGCGGCCACTCGCGGACGAAGGCCTCCGCCCGCGCGCGCTCCTGCGCGGTGGGGAGGCCGCCGCGGAGGTGCTCGAGCGCCTCCGCGGGGGAGGTCACGACGCGGCGCCGCGTGAAGTTCGCCTCGCGCACGATGCGCTGGAGCTGGAGCAGCAGGACCGCGTTGGTCGGGCTCACGAGGATCGCGACGCGCTCGAGGTGGTCGTTCATCAGCTTGAAGAGCTGGACCAGCCGATCGGTCACCGTGGGCGGGTAGACCGCGACCGGTCGATGGTCGGCGCAGAGGACCCCGACGCCGCGCGGCTGCTTGATCGCCTCGAGCCGGATCGCCTCGCTGTAGGCGTCGGCCTCCTCGAGCGAGCCGATCGCGTGGACGCGCGCTTCGAGGAGCCGACCCACCCGGGTCTCGAGCGTGTACTCCGTGACCACGCCCCGGTTGTACCACCTCGGGCGCGCCGGCTGCGCGGCGGAGCGCGGCGGCGGTGCGGGCCTACGACGAACGCGCCGCGATAGTCTCCGCGGCTGGAAGCGCGTATACGTTCGACCGTAGCGTCGAAGGAGACTGCGATGGACAAGGCGATCGTCACCTGCGCCCTCAACGGCGTCCTCACCAACCCGCTCCAGCACCCGGTGCCGGTGACCCCCGAGCAGATGGCGGCGTCCTCCAAGGAGGCCTACGACGCGGGCGCCGCGATCGTGCACATCCACTTCCGCCAGCAGGCCGAGGGGATGGGGCACCTGCCGAGCTGGGAGCCCGACGTGGCCGCCGCGTGCAGCGAGGCGATCCGGGAGGCCTGCCCGGGGATCATCGTCAACATGACCACGGGCGTCGTCGGCGCCGACGTCTCCGGCCCGCTCGCCTGCCTCGCGCGCATCGAGCCCGAGATCGCCGCGTGCAACGCGGGGAGCCTCAACTACCTCAAGCTCCGCAGCAACGGGCAGTGGGCGTGGCCCCCGATGCTCTTCGACAACCCGGTCGGCAAGGTCAAGACGATGCTCGATGCGATGAAGGAGCACGACGCGCGCCCCGAGTTCGAGTGCTTCGACGTCGGCATCGTGCGCTCGGTCGGCCTCTACCTCGGCGCCGGGATGTGCGAGACCGCGCAGTACAACTTCGTGATGGGCGTCGCCTCCGGCATGCCGGCGGACAAAGACCTCCTCGAGCTGCTCATGCGCTACAAGAACGAGGCCTCGACCTGGCAGTGCACGCTGATCGGGCGCCAGGAGATCTGGGAGGTCCACCAGCGCGCGGCCGAGCTCGGCGGGATGCTCCGCACCGGCGTCGAGGACACGTTCTACCTGCCGAGCGGCGAGCGCACGACGGGCAACGGTCAGCTCATCGAGGCGCTCGTCCAGTGCGCGCGCAACGCGGGCCGCGAGGTCGCCTCGCCGGACGAGGCCCGCGCGATCCTCGGGCTCCGCGGCGCCGCCTGAGGCGACGCGGTCAGTAGGTGTAGAAGCCCTCGCCCGCCTTGCGGCCGAGCTTGCCCGCGCGGACCATCTGCCGCAGCAGGGCCGGCGGCCGGAACTGCTCGCCGAGCTCCTTGTGGAGGTGGTCGAGGATCGCGAGCCGCACGTCGAGGCCGACCAGATCGGTGAGCCGGAGCGGGCCCATCGGGTGCCGGTAGCCGAGCTCCATCGCCTTGTCGATGTCCTCCGCGCTCGCGACCCCCGCCTCGAGCATGCGGATCGCCTCGCACCCGAGGATCACCCCCAGTCGGCTCGTCGCGAAGCCGGGGAAGTCCTTCACCACGATCGGCTCCTTGCCGACCCGCGCGGCGAACGCGCGCGCCGCCTCGACCGTCGCGTCGCTCGTGCCGAGCCCGCGCACGATCTCGAGGAGCAACATGAGCGGCACCGGGTTGAAGAAGTGGAGCCCGATCACGCGCCCCGGGTCGCCGCTCGCCCCCGCGATCTCGGTGACGCTCAGCGACGAGGTGTTCGACGCGAGGATCGCGTGCTCCGGCGCGTGCTCCGCGAGCGCGGCGAAGGTCTCGAGCTTGAGCGCCATCTTCTCCGGGATGGCCTCGACCACGAGGTCCGCGTCCTTCACCGCGTCGGCGAGGTCGGTGGTCGTGCGGACGCGCGCGAGGGCCGCGTCGCGCGCCGCCTCGTCGATCTTGCCCTTCTCCGTGAGCTTGCCGAGCGACGCCTCGATCCCCGCGCGTCCGCGCGCGAGGAGCTCGTCGTTGAGGTCGCGCATCGCGACGCTCATCCCCGCGGTGGCGCAGATCTGCGCGATGCCGTGCCCCATGGTGCCCGCCCCGAGCACCGCGACCTTGTGGATGTCACCCATGGGCCGGGCCTAGCACAAACCGCTCGCGGTAGGCGCCGAATCGCTCGCGCAGGCCGGCCTCGGTGAGGCCGAACGCGGCGAGGTCGTAGCGGTGACGCCCGAAGCGGTGCTGGCCGTGGCCGGCGAGGGTCTGACGCATCCGCGCCTCCGCGATCGGGGTGAGCTCGCGGTCGAGCGCGGCGTAGATCCGTCGCACCTCCGCGATCGGGTCGGCGGTGAGGCGCGCGTAGGGCACGTCGATGAACGCGTCCTCGCGTCCGGCCCGCGAGGCGAGCGCGCGGTCGACCATCCGCGCCACCTTGCGCCCCCAGTCGCGCCCGATCTCGACCGGGTCGACGTCGTCGCTGAACACGCCGCGCCCGTGCGCGATCATCGAGCAGAACGAGGCGACGGTGGTGACCGGGTCGCGGTGGGTCCACAGCACCTTCGCGCCGTCGAAGACCTCGAAGAGCGTGTCGAGCCACTCGAGGTGATGCGGCGTCTTGAGCACCCACCGCTTGCCCGCGCCGCGCTGGCTCGAGAGGAGCTTGAGGAGCCGCCGAAGCGTCTCGTAGGCGGGCCGCTGATCCTGCGCCTCGATCCACGACGCGTAGGTCGGCACCCGCAGCGTCGCCTCGGGCACCGTGCTGCGGAGCGACTGGTCGAGCAGCAGCACCTCCTCCTCGGGCCCATGCGCCTCGACCGGATGGACGGCGAAGAAGTCGGGCGCGAGGTAGCGGAGCGCCGACTCGGCTCGCTCGGCGGCCACGATCCGCGGCTCGGCTCTCCACGGCGCGCGTGCTCGTCGCGTCGCGCCGGCGTCGATCGGCGCGGGGCTGAGCGCCTCCCACGACGCGAGCCAGCGGTGGTCCGGGTCGGCCGCGAGCAGGCGGTGCAGCAGCGTGGTGCCGGTGCGCTGGAGGCCCGCGATCACGATCGGCGGCGCGAGCGGGATCGCCTCGACCCGCGCGTCGATCGCCGCCGCCGCGCGCTGCCGGTTGGCGAGGACGCCGACGAGGCGCTCGCGCGTGATCAGGCGCCCGACCGGGGTCAGCCGCGCCTCCCGCTCGATCGACTCGAGGAGCACCGCGAGCGGCTCCTTGTAGTCGGTCGAGCCGAAGCCCTCGAGGCCGGTGCGCCGCGCGGCCGCGCGCTCGAGGGCGTCGGGGGTGAGCGCGCCCATCGCCGGGAGCAGCCGGTTGGCGAGCGCGACCGCCCGCGGGCGGTGCGGGTGTCGGTAGTCGGTGGAGGTCTCGCGCATCGGTCGGGCCGAAACAGTCGAGGCTCAGTCGAGCCCGGCGACCTCGGCGTGCTTCACCACGCGGCAGCGCGGCTGCGGGTGCTCGGTCGCGCGCACCCAGCGGAAGCACATCGTGCCGCGCGCGTGACCGACGGTGTGAATCCAGTTCGGCACGCCCGGGTCGGCGTGGGCGACGACGAGGCGCACCGAGCCGTCGGGCCGGTAGGTCGCGGTCTTGCTGTTGAGGTGGATCTGGAAGTAGCGGTAGTCGAGCGACTCCATCCAGTGGTTGTTGAGCTGGAAGTTCCAGTGATCGAGCGGGGCGGGCGGGGTCGCGTCGATCACGAGGGCTTCGTCCGGCCCGAGCTCCCAGTAGGAGTGGTAGTAGACGATGTTCGGGTCGCCACCCGCCATGTTCGAGCGCTCGCGATCGAACTCGGGGAGCTCGTTGACGTGCGCGCGGAAGCCGTTCGCCCAGGCGCTGAACATGTTGGCGGCGAAGAACACGAGGTTGCCCGTCGTCTCGAGCCCCTCGTCGACCGAGCGCGCGGTGACCGGGCTCGGATCGCTCGCGCCGCCGACGCGCTCGATGTGGATCTCCGCGCGGACCTCGGTCGCCGGGTCGAGGAGGGTCTGCCGCACGATGAGCGTGCCCGTCTCCGGCTTCATCGGGAGCCAGTTCGGCGCGCCCTCCGGCCGCTCGACGCTGAGGATGATCTCGAAGCTCCCGTCGTCGCCGAGGACGAGGTCCGAGCCCTCGAGGAAGCCGCTCGGCGGCATCCCACGGCCCTGCCCGTAGTGACCGATCTGGGTGCCGAAGCTCAGGTAGTGCGCGGTGTTGCGCCGGCCCCACACGCGGTAGCGGTGCGCGCCGCTGATCGCGGCGTTCTGGTAGAAGTTGTCCGGGTTGTCCGAGCCCATCTTGGCCGTCTCGTGGACCACCGACTGGAGCACCGGCGCGAGCGGGTCGTTGTGCTCGAGGAAGGTGTTGAGCCCGGCCCGCGTGATGCGGCTGAGGTAGCGGAAGCCCTCGGCGCGATCGAACGCGTTGTCGGGCCCCGCGAGGACGACGTCGCCGGCCTGCTTGAGCCGGTCGCAGAACTCGCGCCAGGCGGTCCCGTCGAGAATGCGCTGCTCGTGCTTGTCGTCGCTCACGCTGCGGTCCTTTCGGCGATGAGCGCGCGGCTCCGCTCGACGAGCGCGCGCGCGGCCTCGACGTCGAGGCTCTGGGGGGAGGGGTCCTTCTCCTCCCAACGGTGGTAGTAGAGGCCGGTCTTGCCCTCGAGCTCGCGCCCGCACGCGAGGTAGACGACCGGGCCCGCGCCGACCTCGGGGGCGGCGAAGAACGCGCGCATGATCGGGGCGAGGACGAGCTGGCCGAGCTTCGGCGCCTCGCGCGCGATCCCGGTGCGCACCGGCCCGGGGCACATCGAGTGGACGGCGACCCCGCGCGGCTCGAGCTCGCGCGCCATGTGTCCGGCCCACGCGGTGAGCAGCAGCTTGCTGTAGGAGTAGCGCGGCATCGCGCCGCCGACCCCGTACTCGTCCGCGACCCCGAGGGCGTCCAGCTCGATGCGCTCGGCCGAGCGGTGCGACTCGCTCGACACGGCCACGACCCGCGCTCCCGCGGTGAGGCAGCCCTCGGCGAGGAGGCCGTCGGTGAGGGCGACGTTCGCGAGGTAGTTCACGCCGTTCTGGATCTCGAAGCCCTGGCGGGTCGCGCGGCTGCGGATCGGGACGACGCCGGCGTTGAGCAC
>JAUHXR010000024.1 GCA_030426845.1 Polyangia bacterium
ATGGCGGGAGGCGCCGATGCGTGAGGTCCGCTGCCGGGACGCGCTCCGCGAGGCGATGGCCGAGGAGATGCGCCGCGACCCCAACGTCTTCCTCCTCGGCGAGGAGGTCGGCCACTACCAGGGCGCCTACAAGGTGACCCAGGGTCTGCTCGAGGAGTTCGGCGAGCGCCGCGTGATCGACACGCCGATCGCGGAGGCGGGCTTCGCCGGTGTCGCGGTCGGGGCCGCGATGGCGGGGCTGCGGCCGATCGTCGAGTTCATGACCTGGAACTTCTCGCTCGTCGCGTTCGACCAGATCGTGAACAACGCGGCGAAGATGTACCAGATGAGCGCGGGCCAGTTCCCCGTGCCGGTCGTGTTCCGTGGGCCGAACGCCTCGGCGCGTCAGGTCGGCTCGCAGCACAGCCACGCGGTCGAGGCCTTCTACGCGAACGTACCGGGCCTGATCGTCTGCTACCCGTCCACCCCGCGTGACGCCAAGGGGCTGCTCAAGACCGCGATCCGCTGCGACGACCCGGTGGTCTTCCTCGAGGGCGAGACCCTCTACAACGTCAAGGGCGAGGTCCCCGACGAAGAGGAGCTCATCGAGTTCGGCAAGGCGCGCGTCTCGCGCGAGGGCACCGACGTGACCGTCGTGGTCTGGGGTCGCCCGCACCCGATGGTCCTGAAGGTCGCCGAGGAGATGGCGGCGGACGAGGGCGTGAGCTGCGAGGTGATCGACCCGCGGACGCTCCGGCCGCTCGACCACGAGGCGATCGTCGCCTCGGTGAAGAAGACCAACCGCTGCGTCGTGGTGCACGAGCACTGGCCCTACGGCGGGCCGGGCGCCGAGATCGTCGACCGCGTGCAGCGCGAGGCGTTCGACCACCTCGACGCGCCGGTGCTCCGGGCGACCAACCTGGACGTGCCGATGCCCTACGCCGCCCACCTCGAGAGCGAGGTGATCGTCACGGAGGCGCGGATCCGCGCCGCGATCCGCAAGGTCTGTTACCTGGACTGAGGGGAGCTCGAGATGGCCAAGATCGTCGGACTGCCGAAGCTCTCGCCCACCATGGAGGAGGGGACCCTCGCGCGCTGGGCCAAGGCCGAGGGCGATCGGGTGGAGATCGACGACCTCATCGCCGAGGTCGAGACGGACAAGGCCACCATGGAGTGGCGCGCGTTCGACGCGGGGGTCCTGCTGAAGATCCTCGTGGAGGAGGGCGCCGAGCTGGCGCCGGACGCGCCGGTCGCGATCTTCGGCGAGGCGGGCGAGGACATCAGCGGCCTGCTGGCCGAGCTGGAGTCGGGCGGTGGCCCGGCGCCGGTCGCGGCGGCGCCGGCCGAGCCGAGCAAGGAGCCGAAGAGCGACCAGGCGCCGCCGACCGAGGCGTCGCACGGCGAGGGGTCGCCCGCCGCGCGCCACGGCGAGCCGCGCCCGCGCGCGGAGGGCCGGGTCCTCGCGTCGCCGCTCGTGCGGCGGCTCGCGCGCGAGCACGACCTCGACCTGCGCGCGATCGACGGCAGCGGCCCCGGTGGCCGCGTGATCAAGCGGGACGTCGACGAGGCGCTCTCACGTCCCCGCGCGGCGGCCGCGCCCGCGCCGGCCCGCGGGGAGCGTCAGCCGCCGCGTGTCCAGAAGCTCTCGTCCATGCGCAAGACGATCGCGCGTCGGCTCACCGAGTCGAAGCAGACCGTCCCGCACTTCTACTTGACGATCGATCTCGACGTCGGCCCGCTCATGGCGGCCCGCAAGCAGATCAACGCGGAGCTCGCGGAGCACGGTGAGAAGGCCTCGGTCAACGACCTGATCATCAAGGCGGCGGCGGTCGCGCTGCGCCGGGTGCCCGACGCCAACGCGAGCTTCATGGGCGACTCGATCCACTACCACCAGGTGGTCGACGTCTCGGTCGCGGTCTCCGTCCCGGACGGCCTCGTCACCCCGGTGGTGCGCGACGCCGACCTCAAGTCGATCCGCGAGATCTCGGCCGAGGTCCGCGAGCTCGCGGGCCGCGCGCGCGACAAGAAGCTCGCGCCCGACGAGATGATGAACGGCACGTTCAGCGTCTCGAACCTCGGCATGTACGGCATCGAGGAGTTCGCGGCAGTCATCAACCCCCCCGAGGGCTGCATCCTCGCGGTCGGCACGCTGCGCGAGGAGCCGGTGGTGAAGGGCGGCCAGATCGTCCCCGGCCAGCGGATGCGCGTGACCCTCAGCTGCGATCACCGGGTGGTCGACGGCGCGCTCGGCGCGCAGTGGCTGGCCGCCTTCAAGAAGATCATCGAGCAACCGATCTTGATGCTGGTGTAGCCGTCGCAGGGCGCCCCGCGCGCCCCTGCCCGTGCCCCCGCCGGCCCGGCTCAGCAGGCTCCGTGCCCTCGCCCCGGCAGGACCTTGTCCGGGTTGAGGATCCCGCGCGGGTCGAGCTGCGCCTTGAGCCCGCGCTGCAGCTCGATCAGCGCCGGCGCCTGCTCGATCGGCAGGTGATCGCGCTTCAGCGCGCCGAGCCCGTGCTCGCCGGTGAGGGTGCCGCGCATCCCCACCACCGCCTCGAGCAGCGCGTCGATCGCCGGGCCGACCCGCGCGCGCTCCTCGTCGTCGTCCCAGAGGAAGTTGACGTGCAGGTTCCCATCCCCCGCGTGCCCGTAGCTCGGCATGCGGATGCGGTGCCGCTCCGAGATCACACGCGCCCGCGCGAGCAGGTCTCCGATGCGCGACCGCGGCACCACGACGTCCTCGGAGAGCTTGTGGGCGGCCCGCTCCCGGAGGAGCCGCGACATCTGGCGGCGGACGTTCCACAGCCGCTCGCGGTCGGCCCCGTGCTTGGCGACCAGCACCTCGAGCGCGCCCGACTCGAGCCACCGGCTCCCCAGCCGCTCGAGCTGGCGATCGACGGTCTCCTCGTCGCCGTCGATCTCCACGAGGAGCAGGGCCCGCGCGCCCGTCGGCACGTCGATCACGCGGTGCTCGCGCAGCACCTCGAGCGTGATCGCGTCGAGCAGCTCCACGCACCGCGGCACCACGCGCTCGCGCAGGCTCACGCCGACCGCGTCGGCGATCGCGCCCTCGCTCGCGAGGAAGACCACCATCGTGCGCACCGCCTCGGGCTTCGGCACCAGGTGCAGCGTCACCCGGGTCGTCAGCGCGAGCGTGCCCTCGCTCCCGACGAGGAGGCTCGTCAGGTCGTAGCCGGTGACCCCCTTCTTCGTGCGCCGGCCGACGTTGAGCCGCGTCCCGTCGGCGGTCACCACCTCGAGGCCGAGCACGTAGTGGCCGGTCACGCCGTACTTGAACGCGCGCGGCCCACCCGCGTTCGTCGCGACGTTCCCGCCGATCGTGCAGCTCGCCCAGCTGTTGGCGTCGGGCGGGTAGAACAGCCCCTCGGCCTCCACCGCGCGGTGCAGCTCGCCGAGCACGAGGCCGGGCCGCGCGACCGCCACCGCGTCGCCGACGTGGATCTCCTCGAGGTCACGCCACCCGTCGAAGGCGAGCACCCAGCCCGGCCGCAGCGGCACCGCGCCGCCCGCGCGCCCCGTCCCCGCGCCGCGCGCGACCACCGGGACGCCATGTCGATGGGCGACCTGCATCGTCCGGCAGAGCTCGTCGGTCGATCCCACCCGGACGACCGCGTCGGGGAGGATCGGCGCGGCCTCGCTCTCGTCGCGGGCGTGGGCCTCGCGCGTGTCCGCGTCGGTGCGGATCGCGCCGCTCGGGAGTACGCGGCCGAGCGCGGCGAGGGCGGTGTCCGTGACGAGGGGAGACGAGGCAGACACGGCCGGAGCTTGCATCAAATGGGAACGGGCCGCCCGCCGGGGGTATGATGATCCCGCGTATGCGCCGTCCGCTCTCTCCCCTCGTACCCCCGGCCCGAAGTCCGATCCGGGAAACCGGTGAGTTATCGGGTCCGAGGTCGTGCGGCGGGCGACGCCGGAATGGCGCCGCCATTTCGGGGAGCGCGCCGCCCGAGATCGGGCGCGAGGGCCCCCGCAAACCCGGAACGCACTTCGGAGCGGGGGTACTAGTCTGCCTGGTCTGCCTCTCGACGCTGAGCGCGGCCTGCGACGACGGCATGCCTCCGCCTCCGCCGCCGTTCGACGGAGGCCCGCGCGACGCGGGCGTCGACGCCGGCCCTCGGCCCGACTCCGGGCCGTTCGACGCCGGCCCTCCGCTCACCCTCGACGCGGGCCCGCCGCCCACCGTGAGCTGCGCGCCGCTCGACACCCCACCCCTCGAGCTCGGGCGCGACACCCGCCCCGCCGAGCGTCAGATCACGCTGCTCGGCGCCGCCGCCGAGTTCGGCGTGGCCTGGGTTCAGTCGCCCGCGGTCGCCGACGAGGTCCGCTTCGTGCGGGCGCCCAGCCGCGGCACGGTTCCCGGCGCGCTCATCATCGCCAACCCCAGCCTCGCGAGCGACGTGGCCGCCACGCGTCGCGCCGACGGGAGCTACCTGCTCCTCTGGGACGACAACTCGCATGGACCGGTCGAGCTGAGCTCGCGCCGCCTCGGGCCCGACGGGCTGCCGCTCGCGGAGGCGGTGCGCGTGACCAACGAGCCCCTGCGCGAGCAGCGACCCTCGCTCGTCGCGACCGCCACCGGCGCGGTCGCGACCTGGACCCAGATCGACGGCCGCACCGGCGTCGCGCGGGCCGCCCTCGGCGCGCTCACCGCCGACGGCGCCGCCGCGGGGGCGCCGAGCGACCCTGGCTTCGTGACCCCGATCGCGGTGCGCCGCTTCCCGTCGGGGCCCGCGGTCGTGTGGAACGACGCCGGCGCGCTCTACGCTCAGCCGGTCGACGACGCGGGCGCGCTGACCGGCGCGCCGCTCCGGCTCGACTCCGAGGGCAACGCGGTCGGGCTGCCTCGCGTCGCGTCGGTCGCCGACCGGGCCGGGCTCGTCTACGTCGCTGCGGTGGCCGGCGTCTCCGCCCAGGTCCGCTTCGTCCCGCTCGACGACACCGGCGCGCCGAGCGCGGCCGAGCGCGTGGTGTCGACGCCGCCGAACCAGGGCACGGCCCCGGCGGTCGTGGCGCTCGGCGGGGGTTACGTCGTCGCCTACCGCGAGCTCGGCGGCGGCGCCGCGGTCCTCCGGTACGCGCTGCTCGACCCGTTCGGTAACCGGGTCGGGGACGGGACGCTCGCGACCACCTCGGCGACCGGCGGCTCGGTCGAGATCGCGGCCGCCGGCGACGGGCGGTTCGCGGTCGCGTGGGTCGACACCAGCGACGCCGCGTCGAAGCGGTTCTTGCTCAGCCGAGTGGAGTGCACCGATGGGATGTAGCCTCGGGAGGCCGGCGCCGGTTCGAGCCCCCTCGCGGGTTGTCGACGCGCACGTCGGGTGGACGCTCGCGCTCGCGCTCGCGGCGCTCGGTGCGATCGGCTGCGACGACGGGCCGCCGCCTCCGCCGCCGCCCGGGGTCGACGCGGGGCCGCGGATGGACAGCGGGCCCGGGGACGCGGGAGCTCCGGGCGACAGCGGGCCTGACGCGGGGCCGCGCCGCGACGCGGGCCCGGGCGTCGGCATGGACGCGGGCCGCGACGCCGGCCTGACGGTCGGCGAAGAGGCGGGGATCGTGTTCCGCGACGCCGCCCCGATCGACGCCTCCGAGCGCGACGCCGAGATGCCGGACGCGAGCATGTGCCTGACGGACGGCGGCTTCGACTACTGCGGTTGCGCGACTCGGGCTCCGTGCACGAGCGACGGAGACTGCGCGGTCGGCGAGGCCTGCGCGAGCGATCCGGGCTGTGGCGTGCGTCGCTGCTCACCGGCCGGACACCCGTGCAGCGGGTCGGCGGACTGCCCGGGCGGGAGCACCTGCACCTCCGGGGTCTGCCGCTCCGACGACCCCACGTGCAACGACTCGCGCGACTGTCCGCCTGGCTACGCCTGCGAGACGGGCGCCTGCGTGGATCGCCGCGTGGCCTGCAGCGTCGGCGCGGAGTGCCCCCTCGGCTACTACTGCGAGACGCGCATCAGCGGCGGGCACCCGTTCTGCAACCGGTTCTCGCGCCCGTGCGCCACCGACTCGAGCTGCTTCGCGCGCGCGCTCTGCCGCGACGTCGACGGGGACGGCGCGACCGAGTGCATCGGCCGTGGGGTCTGCACCTCCAACAGCATGTGCACCGTCGCCGGCGAGGTCTGCGGGACCTCGTCGCGGCTCGCCGCGTCGTGCGAGGCCTACGGCTACTGCCGCACCGGCGCGGACTGCGCCAGCGGCTACTCCTGCGTCGATCTCTGGGGCGACGGCCTCACCCACTGCGTGCGTGACGGCGGGAGCTGCGCCCGCTCGTCGGACTGTCCCACCGGCGCGGTGTGCGCCCCGCCGACCGACGCCGACTCCCCGCGCTGCATCTCCGCGCCCCTGGCATTGCCTTGAGCCCATCGCCTGAGACCTGTGAAAACTTTTCGCACTTCCGCAACGATCGAAGAGGCCGACGGCGGATCCTCCTGGCCGAAGGGTTCGGCTCCTCCGTGGCACATTTCTTGTGTGCTCCGGCACCCGAGGTGCGCCGCATGAACAGAACCCTCGCTCGGTCCCTCGCTGCGTGCCTGCTGCTGGCGCCGGCGCTCGTTGGCTGCGAGGAGGGCCCCTCCGGCGTCGGATCGGGTCGCGGCTACGCCGACGAGGACGCCGGTACCTGCATGACCGCCGCCGCGGGTTGCCCCTGCGAGGCCGGCGAGGGTCCCGAGAGCTGCTACCTGGAGCCGGTCACCAACGCCGAAGGCCACATGGTCTGCACGGCCGGCCAGCGCTACTGCCGCGACGGACGGTGGACGGGCTGCGAGGGCCTGACCAGCTACATCCTGAGCACCGGCTCGGCGCTGATCGAGGGCCCGAGCGCCTGCAACGCGTGCGACCCGGCCTGCGCCTTCAGCTCCGACACCCCCGGGCCCGCCGACCTCACGCCGGCAAACTCGACCGGCGTCATCTACGACCCGGGCCGGATGGGCGTGACCCTTCCGTCGAACGGGACGACCGTCCTGCCGCTCCCCGACACCGACGGCGACGGCGTCCCCGACGACTACGACCTGTTCCCCGGCGACGGCACGCGCGACGGCTTCACCGAGAACGGCGGCCTGTTCCACGAGCTGCTCTTCAACGACACGGCCGGGCCGGACCCGATCACCCTGTCGACCGCGCTCTCGACCGCCGACATCTACTTCCTCATCGACCGCACCGGCTCGATGGCGGGCGAGATCGCCAACCTGCAGTCGGCCCTCACGATGGGCACGATCCGCCCGGGCTGCACCGGCGGGGTCATCGGCGCGATCCGCTGCATCATCCCGGACGCCTGGTTCGGCGTCGGCTACATCGGCGAGTTCCCGGTCTCCCCGTACGGCGACTCGAACGACGTCCCGTACATGAACCTGCAGAACATCACCGGCGACACGGTCGCGGCGCAGACCGCGATCAACGGCCTGACCACCAACGGCAACATCGACTGGTACGAGGCGCTGGGCACCGGCCTCTACTCGACCGTCACGGGCATCGGCTACGGCTCCTGGATCCCGAACGCGCCGGCGTGCCCCAACCCGGGCGAGTGGGGCTACCCGTGCTTCCGGCCCGGGTCCATCCCGATCATCATCGCGATCACCGACGCGCCGTTCCACAACGGGCCGAACTCGGCCTACGACTACGACCCGGCCGACTTCGCCAACTACCAGCTGCCCCCGGCGCCCTACGTCACCGGCAACGACACGCTCGCCGGCGCGCACGATCTCGGCGACATCACCGGGATGTGGGTCGGCGCCACGGGGAACACCGGTGGCTACGGCAACGACCTCGACTTCGGCTGCAACTCCAACTCGGCCGATACGATCTTCCGCTTCACGCTCACCGCGAGCCAGACGGTGACGATCACGACGCAGGGCTCCGGGTTCAACACGGTGCTCGGGGTGTTCGACGTGCCCACCCTGACCGGCTTCTGCAACGACGACTACGCCGGGACGCACTCGACGATCGTGCAGACGCTCGCGCCCGGCGACTACTACGTGGTCGTCGACGGCAACTCGGCGGCCGGTTCCTACCACGTCGCGATCGGCGACCCGTGCGCCTCGGGCAACTGCGGCGGTCCGCCGTCCTGGACGGACACCGTCAACGCGCTGCGGGCCCGCAACGTCCGCACGATCGGCGTCGAGTCGAGCGAGGGCTACCTGGACGCGCTGACCAACCTCGAGGACCTCGGGGTGGCCACCGGCTCGGTCGACGGCGTCGGCTCGCCCTTCGTGTTCAGCATCGCGGGCGACGGCTCGGGCGTGAGCAACGCGGTCGTGGACGCGGTCGACGAGCTCGCCAACTACCAGCGGATGGACATCACCGCGCAGGGCGTCGACAACCCGGCCACCGCCGGCTTCGACGAGACGACCTTCATCGAGACGCTCACCGCGGTCTCGTTCCCGGCCGGGCGCTGCGCGGGCATCTCCGGCACCGACACGTTCCTCCAGTGCCTGCCGGGCACCAGCGTCAACTTCGCGGTCACGTTCCGCAACGACGTCGTCATGCCCACGGCCACCGCCCAGGTGTTCGACTTCGAGATCCGCGTCATCGGTGACGGCACCGTCAACCTCGACACCATCCCGGTCCGCATCGTCGTGCCGCCGGAGCGGCCCACCTACCCGCCGGCCGGCTCCTACTGGCGCGACTACGACAGCACCCTCTACTGCCAGTCGAACGAGCGGCCCGACTGGGGCGCGCTCAACTGGTCGCTCGCGACGCCGCCCGGCACGAGCGTCACGTTCGAGATCCGCGTCTCGGACGATCTGCCGACGATCGCCAGCCGCACGCCGGTCACGTTCACCGTGCCGCCGGCCACCCCGCCGCAGGACGTGGGTGCGCTCCTCGACACCGCGCTGGTCCCGCGCGGTCAGCCGTACATGCGGGTCACCGCGGTGCTGAACACCAGCTCCGACATGGTCTCGGTCCCGACGCTCTACAGCTTCGACCTGACCTACACCTGTCGCCCCGTCGAGTAGCCGAGGCGCCGCTCTCCGGTAGCGCGCGGCGCGGCCGCGTGGGATACGGGGCGAGGCCCATGGCAGCGGACAAACCACCGTCGCCGTCGCGCAAGCGCAGCGCGGCCTGGCTCGCGCTGCTCGCGATCGCCGCGGTCGAGCTCGTCGGCCACTACGTGATCCAGGCGCGCGTGATCGCCGCGGACGACTGGGCCGCGGCCGCGGCGCGGGTGCGGAGCGAGTGGCGCGAGGGCGATCTGATCGTGGCTGCGCCGGAGTGGACCGATCCGCTGCTGCGTCGCGAGCTCGGCGACGTGATCGGCCTGTCGATGGCGGGGCGCGACGACGGGGTGGACGGCTACGAGCGGCTCTGGACGATCAGCGCGCGGGGCCACCTCCCGCCCGAGGCGCCCGAGGCCGAGCCGGAGCTCGACGAGGAGGTCGGGCCGCTGCGGATCCTGCGCTGGCGCCTGGACTCGCCCCGCGTCCTCTACCGCTTCGTCGATCACGTCCGGGACGCGCGCGCGACGATCGACCTCGGCGGGCAGGCCCGCCCGTGCACGTGGCAGAGCCAGGGCCGCCCCCGCGGCGGCGGGCTCGGCGCGGGCCCCGTGGTGCCGGCGGAGCGCCACGTCTGCGACCCGCGGCGCTCATGGCTCTGGGTCGGCGAGACGGTGCAAGACGACCTGCATCTGCAGCCGCGCCGGTGCGTCTGGCAGCACCCGGCGGGCGGCGAGGACGGGATCCGCGTGACCTTCCCGAGCGTGCCCCTCGGCGAGGAGCTGGTCCTCGGCGGCGACTACTACTACGAGCACGAGCGCAACCTCGAGCACGGCCCGACCCAAGTGTCCGTCTCGCTCAACGGCGAGGTGATCGCCGAGATGACCCACCGCGACGGAGACGGCTGGAAGCGCCTCGTCGCCTCGACGCAGGTGCCGGCCCGCGGCGAGGCGAGGGCGGGCGAGGTCACGGTGGAGGTCCGCGCCCAGGATCCGACGCTCCGCACGTTCTGCTGGAGCGCCTACACCCGGGAGGCGCGGTGAGCGCGGCCGAGAGCCCCGCGGGCCGGGCGGTGGGCTGGCGCGACCACGCGGTCGGGCTCGCCCTCGCGGTGGCCTACGTCGCCGTGCTCCTCGCGAGCTCGGTCGGGCTCGGGATGAGCCGCGACGAGGGCTTCTACGTCGACGCAGCCAACCGCTACGCGGGCTGGTTCGAGCAGCTCGGCGAGGACTCCTCGGTCGCCTTCACGCGGGAGTCGGTGGACTCGTTCTGGAACGTGAACCACGAGCATCCGTCGCTCGTGAAGGGCCTCTTCGCGCTCTCGCACCTCGCGCAGCAGAAGTGGGAGCTCTTCGAGCTGCCGTCGATGTCGTACCGCTTCGTCGGCATGCTGAGCGGCGGCCTGCTCCTCTGGCTGATCTACGTCTTCGGTGCGCGCGCGTTCGGGCGCGGCGCGGGGGCCTTCGCCGCGCTCGCCTTCGCGCTGATGCCGCGGGTCTACTACCACTCCCAGCTCGACTGCTTCGACGTCCCGATCGTCTTGATGATGACGCTGGTGGCGTATTGCTACTGGCGCTCGCTCACCGACTGGCGATGGGTGGCCGCCGCCGCGCTCGCCTACGGGCTCTGCCTCGAGACGAAGCACAACGCGTGGACGCTCCCCGCGATCCTCTGGGTGCACTGGGTCTTCGTGGCCCTCGGCCGCGCCCGCGGCGCCTCGAGCCAGGGCTGGGCGTGGCGGGCGTTCCTGACCGTCGCGATCGTCGGGCCGCTGCTCGCGTTCGGGGTCGCGCTCTTCACCCTCGTGCTCGTCCCGGTGATCCCGCTCCCGCTCATCAACGTCTGGTGGGTCGGGCTCATCGCCTTCCCGGTCTACCTCGGCGCGCTCTACCTCCTCGGGCGCCGCGCCGGGGTGGCGGACTGGCGCCGCTTCGTGCCCACCGGCTGGGTCGCGATGGTGATCGTCGGGCCGCTGATCTTCGTCGCGCTCTGGCCGTGGATGTGGTTCGACACCGCGATGCGGTTCCGCGAGTACGCCGCGTTCCACCTCAACCACGCGCACTACAACATGGCGTACTTCGGGGTGAACTACTTCCGGCCGCCGCTGCCCATCAGCTACCCGTGGGTGATGACGCTCTTCACCGTCCCGCTCGTCACGCTGGCGCTCGCGGTGGCGGGGCTCGGCGCGCGGGTGAAGGCGATCGCGCCGCCCGCGTGGCTCGCGAAGCTCTGGCCCAGCGCGGAGCCGGAGGCGGACGAGGCGCGCACCGACGTGCTCTTCGTGGGCCTGCTGCTCGCGCCGCTCGTCGTGATCAGCATGCCGTGGACGCCGATCTTCGGCGGCACCAAGCACTGGTTCAGCGCGTACCCCTTCGTCGCGCTCTACGCCGGGTTCGCCTTCGCGCGCGTCGTGCAGGCGGCGCGCGAGCGGCTCCCCGACGTCGGCGCGTGGCCGCGTCGCCTCGTCCCGGTCCTCGTCGCCGGGCTGCTCCTTGCCGCGCCGCTGGTCGAGACGGCGCACAGCCGCTTCTTCGGCCTCTCGCACTACACCTTCGCGGCGGGCGGCGTCCCGGGCGCGGCCGACTACGGCATGAACCGGCAGTTCTGGGGCTTCACCACCGGGAGCCTCGCCGGCTGGTTCAACGAGCAGATGCCCGACGGCGGCACGGTCTACCCGTGCGACACGACGTGGACGGCGTGGCGGATGCTCCAGCAGGACGGCTTGCTCGATGAGCGCATCCGCCCGGTCGGTGATCTGCCCACCGCGGACTACGCGATCGTCCACCACGAGCATCACTTCGTGGAGGTCGACTACCAGATCTGGGCGGCCTGGGGCTCGGTCCAGCCGGTCCACGTGCTGACCTACGACGGGGTGCCGATCGTCAGCGTCTACGAGAACCCGCGCCGCGCCCGCGCTCAGCCGCCGAGTCGGTAGGGGATCTCGAGCGCGCCGCTGCCGCAGCCGCTCGTGCCGCGCGAGACGGCCTGGAAGCGCAGGGTCACGTCGCGGCCGCCGGGGATCGTCGAGCCCAGCGGGTTGGGCACCTCCACGTCGATCACGCCGTCGCCCGGGACCGGATCGCCGCCCTCGCCGTCCGCGACCGTGAGGATGTTGAACACCTCGACCTCCGGCGTGCCGGCGTCGGGGTTCGCGCCAGGGTCGGGGATCAGCAGGGTGACCGCGACCTCGTGCGCCGGCGCCGACTCGGGGCAGCGCTCGAGCTCCACGTGGATCCGCGCGGTCGCCATGATGTCGCCCGGCGTGAGCGCGTCGGGGCTCACCGTCGCGGCGCGCACCTCCGCCCACTCGTACGGCTGGCAGACGAGCACCGGCTCCCCCGCGCAGCTGCGCCCGAAGTCGCTGTTGTCGCACCCGGCGAGGCCGGCGAACGCGAGGAGCAAGGTTCCGAGCCGGGTCGGGAGCAGAGCCGCGAGCAGGGCCGCGAGGCGTCCGAGGGCGCGGTGGTCCATCGCCCGGGAGTCTGAGCGCTGCCTGGAGCCGCGTCGAGGCGCCCTCGGCGCAGAGCCGGCGCGCTCAGTCGAGGTCGTCGTCGCTCAGCGCGTCGACGCGGCGGCGGCGGGCCGCGCGGCGGCGCATCCCGACCCGGAGGCCGCGCGAGACGTTGAACAGCGTCTCGGCGACGCCGAGGGCGAGGTAGCAGACGAGGAGCGCGACGAGCGCGAAGCTCGGGTGGAAGCGGATCGCCGCGGCCGCGCTCACCGCGACGGCGGCGCCGATCATCGCGAAGGTCCGCCAGCCCCAGCGAAGGTCCTTGAACGAGCGGAACTTGATCGTGCTCACCATGAAGAAGCCGAGGGTCAGCACCACCGAGAGCACGATCGCCGGCGCGCGGTGGAGCGTGCCCTCGACCGCGTGGTTGGCCACGACCAGCGAGACGAGCACGCCGGCCGCGCCAGGAATCGGGAGGCCCACGATGTACTTGCCGGGCTTCTTGGGTGCGCCCTTCTCGCCCATCGCGAGGACGTTGAAGCGCGCGAGGCGGATCGCGCCGCAGGCCACGAGCGAGAACGCGGCCAGCGCGCCGCCGAGGCCGAGCGGCTCGAGCGACCACTGGTAGACGAGCACGGCCGGGGCCACCCCGAACGAGACGACGTCGGCCAGGCTGTCGATCTGAACGCCGAACGCCGACTGCGTCTTGGTGAGCCGCGCGACGCGTCCGTCGATCATGTCGAAGAACATCGCGAACACGATCAGCAGCGACGCGCGGTAGAACGCGTCCGCGTCCGGGGCGTCGAGGCAGAGCAGGATCGCGTAGAAGCCGCAGAAGATGCTCGAGAGCGTGAACAGGCTCGGGAGCAGGAAGAGAGCCTTCCGCAGGTTCAGCCGAGGACGCTTCATTCGATCTTCCCCCCCTCGCGCACGAGACGAGTGTACCCCGAAGGGGCGGCGTGTCCCGCGCGCCTTCGGCCCTCTTACGGTGAGGCGCTCAGGGATCTTCCTGGGAGTCCGCGGCGAAGAGGGCGTGGTTGCGCAGCCGGAAGATGGGGTCGGCGTCGTAGGCCGCCTCGAACGCCTCGGCCGCCTCGACCAGGCGCCCGGCCTCGACGAGCAACGCGCCGCGGGCCTCACCCGCGAGCGGGCCGCCGGCCTCGGCGTAGCGATCGACCGCCTCGAGCCGCAGGTCGAGCGGCGCGGGCGTGGCGTGGAGCGCCAGCCACCCCCAGTGCGCCTGGAGCTCGATCTCGCTCAGGTCCTCGGTGGTGGCGCGGCTGTGCATCGTGTTCCAGCGCGCCTTGAACGCGGTGCGCACCACGAACCGCGGCGCGATCTGGCGGTCGCCCGCCGCCATCCCGTAGCGGCGGAGCATGTCGACGAAGCGCCCGAGCGCGGCCCGCGTCGCGTCGGGAGCCAGGTCCCCGGCCAGCGCCCGGTCCATCTCGGCGACCGCGGCCGCGCGGAGCTGCGCCGGCGCCTCGGGCCCGTGCGCCTCCTCGACCGCGGCGAGCGCGGCGAGCAGCCGGCGCCGCCGATCGACGGCGTCGGGCGGGTAGTCGTCCGCGTCAACCTCGGCGGTGTTGGTCTCGCGGTAGACGGTCCACCACGCGTCCGCCGCCTCGGAGGTGGGCGCGGCGGCCGCGGCCTCGGCGTCGTCGGCGCGCTGGGCGGCGACCGCGTCGGGCGCGAGCGCGAGCGGCGGCACCTCGAGGGGCGGCGCGGCGATCGGTCGGCTCCACGCGATCATCAGCAGCGCCGGCAGCGCGAGGGCGAGGGCGAGCGCGATCTGCGGGCCGCGTTGGCCGCGGCTCGGGCCAGGCTCACTCACTCGACGGGCTCCTCGGGCTGCGCGCGCGCTCACTCACCTTGACTTCGGCTCCTCGATCCGAGGATAACCGCTCTTCGGTTCTTCGAGGGTGAGAGGGATGTTCCCGTGAACACCGGACGGCGCGTCCACGAGCGATACGAGCGGCGACTCCGGGTCGTCGTGCGGGGCGACGGCTCGGTGATCGAGTGCGTCACCAAGAACATCTCGCTCGGCGGGATGTACCTCATCACCGACAACGACCTGCCCTACGGCACCCCGGTCGAGCTCGACCTCTACCTCCCCGCGCTCAAGGAGGAGGTCACCATCCAGGCGGTCGTCCGCTGGGTGAAGCCGGACGGCATGGGAGTGCAGTTCGGCAGCCTCCGCGCGCGCGAGGTCTGGGCGTTCAACCAGCTCTTCCGCGAAGGCGACTGACCCTCCGCCGAGCCGCTCGCTCGCTCGAGTCGTTCGCCGCTCGAGCCGCTCGCCGCTCGAGCCGCTCGCCGCTCGAGCCGCTCGCCGCTCGAGCCGTCAGCGTCGAGCCGCTCAGCTCTTGAGCAGCGCGGAGAGGTTCTCGTTCTCCCAGCGCACCGCGCGGCGGTAGTCCGGGTGGGCGCGCTCGCGCCGGCGGAACTCGGGGGTGTGGTACTCGAGCCGACCGCCGACCTCGCGCGGCGGCACGACGTGATGGAGCAGCTCGTGGAACACCACGAACTCCACGAAGAAGCGGGGCACGAACGCCTGGTCGAGCGACGGGTGGATGCGCACGAGCTGCTGGTCATGGGTGTAGGTGCCGAGGCGGATGCTGCGCCGCCGCTTGCCCTGCGGCGGCTTGCGACCCCAGGTGATGCGGACCCCGTCGACCGCCCCCTCGAAGTAGCGGGCGCCGACCTCGGCCGCGATCGCGTCGAGGTCGTGGTGGCGGCCGCGCGTGCGGAGGAGCACCCGCGCGCCGCGCCGCTTGATGCGGTGGCGGTTCGCCTCGATGTAGCGCCCGACCGCCGCGCTGGCCCGGCGGTCGCCGTCGGCGAGGTAGCTCAGCAGCTCCTCGATCACCCCGCTGGGAGCGTCGAGGAACATGTGGTGCAGTCGGATCTCGAGGCGCGGTCCGCGGTGGCGCGTGGCGATCATCGTGCGCCGGTTGTCGGTGACGATCAGGTCCGCAGGGACGCCGAGCGCGCGACGGATGCGCGCCTCGAGGCTCGCGCGGCCGAGCGGGCGCGCCGGGCGACGGGGCGGGCTGTCGAAGCGGAGGGCGAGCTGCACGGCTCCCCTCAGATGACATCCCCGATCGATCGCGTCCAGCGCGGGGCGCCGCCGGTCGGCGGCCCACGCGGCTACGCCGGAGAGCCCCACGCGCGCCTCGGGCTCGGCGCGCCTCGGGCTCAGCGCGCCTCGGGCTCAGCGCGCCTCGGGCTCGGCGCGCCTCGGGCTCGGCGCGCCTCGGGCTCGGCGCGCCTCGGGCTCAGCCCTCGGCGGTCTCGGGCTCGGCGGGCGCGTCGTCCTCTTCGTCGTCCGCGCCGTCCTCCGCCTCCTCGTCCGGCGTGCCGTAGAAGAGGACCGAGTCGTTGATGCGGATCGCGCCGTCCGACTCCGCGCGCGCGCGCAGCCGGCCGATGTAGGCGCTGAGGACCTCGAGGCGCTTCTGCGCGACGAGCCGACCCTCGATGCGCTCGCGCGTCTCGGCGTCGAAGCCCTCCTCGTCGGCCACCGTGCGCTCGGTGAGCTGGAACACGAACCAGCTGTCGCCGAGCTCGAGCGGCGCCTCGGGGAGAGGCTCCTCGAGCGTCATCTCGAACGCGGCCTGGGTGAGCGGACCGCTGTCGAACGGGCCGGGCACCGCGCGCTCGCTGCGACCGAAGGTGAGGGTCTCGCGGACCTGCGGCGCGTTGGGCGCGCGCTCGGGGGTGTCGTCTTCCTCCGGGACCGCGTCGGGGTCGCCCTCGGCGGGGTCACCCTCGGCGGGGTCACCCTCGGCCGGGTCGCCCTCGACCGCCGGCTCTTCCCAGCCGTGCAGCAGCCGCTCGTCCAGCTCGTCGGGCGTGTGGCCGTCGCGGAGGTAGGCGAGGGCCCGATCGGCGTCCTCGCGCGCCAGCTCGCTCGCGCGGGCCCGGCGGTAGAGGTCGTCGGCGATCTCGCGCTTGGCCTCGGCCTCCGGGACGTCGCCGCTGCGCCGGCCTTCGACCTTGAGGATGTGGAAGCCGAAGCGGCTCTCCACCAGCTCGTCGCGGATCGTGTCGACCTCCTGGGTGAACGCCGCCTCCTCGAAGGGCGCCACCATGCGGCCGCGCGGGAACCAGCCGAGGTCGCCGCCCCGGGCCGCGCTGCCCTCGTCGTCGCTGTTCTCGCGGGCGAGCTGGGCGAAGTCGGCCCCCGCCTGGACCTGCGCGAGGAGGCCCTCGGCGCGCGCCCGGGTGGCGGCGCGGTCGGCGTCGCTCGCGTCGCTGGCGACCTCGATGAGGATGTGACGCGCCCGCGTCTGCTCCTCGAGGTTGGTGTAGCGGTGCCGCTGGCGACGGTACTCCT
Organism: Polyangia bacterium; assembly: GCA_030426845.1. Lineage (GTDB taxonomy): Bacteria > Myxococcota_A > Polyangia > Polyangiales > Sandaracinaceae > JAUHXR01. Next base: position 16,721 of record JAUHXR010000024.1, read on the forward strand.
CGTCGATCTCCTCGGCGTGGCCCTCCATCCAGCCCTCGACCGCCGCGTCCGTCACCTCGACGCGCTCGCGGTAGTAGGCCGGGTCGAAGCGGACGTAGCTGAGGCGCGCGCGGTCGTTGTCCTGGACGTACGCGTCCCACACCTCGCGCGGGCTGACCGTGACCGAGGTGGTCACCATCGAGCGCACGTCGTTGGCGAGGGTCTCCTCCTCCTGCCAGGCCCCGAACTCCTCGAGGCTGCGGCGGAGGTGGTGCTGGACGTAGCGGCGGAAGTAATCCGCGCTGAAGTTGCCCTCACGCTCGCGGAACGAGACCGGGATCGCCCCCTGAGGGTAGCCCTCGGGCGAGTTCACCGGGCCGCCGAGCAGGACGACCTCGTCCTCGGCCGCGCGCCGCAGGACCTCGCGGCGGTCGGCGGTGAAGCCGAGCCGGCGGGCCTCGCGGACGAGCAGCGCGCGCTCGATCAGGCCGTCGAGGGTGTACTCGCGGAGCCGGAGCGTGCGGGCGCGGTCCGCCGGGTAACGGTTGAACCCGACCAGCACGTAGGCGGCGCGGAAGTCGCCCTCGCTGATGGACTCACCGTAGACCTGGGCGGCGTAGCCGGGACCGTCGGAGGCGCAGCCTTCGTTGCTGGGGGTCCCGAAGCCGACGACGGCCATGATCAGGACCAGGACGCTGACGATGAGCACCAGGAAGAAGGACTGGATCTTCTGACCGATAGAGAGTTCGGACATGAGGGCGGCGAACCATAGAGGAGGGGGCTACCCCCGGCAAGGCGGGTCTTCGGCGTCCGCCCAGGCCAGGAGCCAGGCGAGGGTCTGGCCCTGCTCGATCGCGTCGTGCAGGCCGTGGTGCGGGGCCGGGTTGGCGGGCGGGGCATAGCCCGCCGCCTCCATCGCGGCGAAGAGGGGCCGCCGGCGGGTGACCCGGAAGAGCCCCATCGCGAAGCTGGCGATGTCGAAGCCAGAGTGGCCGAGCGGGTTCTTCGCGGTGTAGCGCTGCAGGTAATAGGTGACGTAGGCGTGGTCGAAGCTCGACGGCCAAGCGGCGGACTTCACCGGCTCGCCGCTCCGCTGTAGCTCCTGGAGGTAGGCGGTGAAGCGGGCCATCGCGTCGGCCGGCGCCTCACCGTGCGCGTCCAGGTGGGCGCGCGTGAGGCCATGGATCGCCATCGCTTCGGGGATGTCCACCGCGCCCTCGGTCGCCGACAGCTCGGCGTAGAAGGTCTGCGCCTCGTCTACCGCCCAGCGGCCGTCGATCTTTCGGACGGGCGCGGCGCCGAAGCTGACCATGGCGTGCAGGCCGGGACAGGGCCCCGAGGCCTCGACGTCGATCGAGAGGTAGATCATGGCTGCTATGCTGAACGGGCCGCGCGGGCGGCGATGGGTACGAGATGACGAAGAAAAAGAGCAAGAAGGACAAGAAGCGCGAGCAGCGGGACCAGCTCGCGGCCGAGGAGGAGGCCGCGCAAACCGCGTTCGAGCAGCGGCGGCGACTCTACCGGATGGCCGCGGTGGCGGTCCCGATCGTGGCCGGGGTGGGCGCGCTGGCGATCTATCTCGGGCTCGACGACCGTCAACTCGCCGCGCTCACCGCGATGGTCGGGCTCGCGATCTGGGTGCCGGTGCTCCTCGGGGCGCTCGGGAGCCGCATCGAGCCCCGCGATCGGACGCGGGCCGGCAGCATCGACTTCGGCAGCAAGCGCCGGTGACCGCGCTGCCGATCGACGGCCTCCGCGAGGAGGTCGTCGACGCGGTGCGGCGCGGCCCGCTGGTCCTCGCGGCCCCGACCGGCTCGGGCAAGTCGACCCAGGTCCCGCGCTGGCTGCCGGGGCGGGTGGTGATGATCGAGCCGCGCCGCGTGGCGTGCCGGAGCCTCGCCGCGCGCATCGCGGAGCTCGAGGGCGAGCCGCTCGGCGAGTCGGTGGGCTATCGGGTCCGCGGCGAGGCGCGCCGGAGCGCGCGCACCCGGATCGAGCTGATGACCCCCGGCATCGCGCTGCGCGACCTCGACGCGGTGCGCGCCGCCGACGCGGTGATCCTCGACGAGTTCCACGAGCGCCGGCTCGACACCGATCTGCTGCTCGGCCTCCTCGACGCGCGCCCGGGCCTGCTCGTGATGAGCGCGACGATCGACGGCCCGCGCGTCGCGTCCCACCTCGGCGGCGCCTACCTCGAGGGCGAGGGCCGGCTCCACCCGGTGGAGGTCCGCTACCTCGGCGCGGGCGCCGAGCGGCCGCGCCGCGACGACCTCGCGGCCCGCGTGCGCGACGCGGTCGTTCGGTCGGCCGTCGACCCCGGCGATGTGCTGGTGTTCCTGCCCGGTCGGGCCGAGATCGACGCCTGCGCGGTCGCGCTGTCCGGGCTGGATCTGGACGTGCGCCCGCTCCACGGCCGGCTCCGGCTGGAGGAGCAGACGCGCGCGTTCGAGGCGGCCGGGCGGCGCAAGGTGGTGCTGGCGACCAACGTGGCCGAGACGTCGATCACGATCCCGGGGATCGGCGTGGTCATCGACGCCGGCTTGGTCCGCCGCACGCGCTACCACCGAGGCCGGGCGTTCCTGACCCTCGCCGCGGTCGCGAAGGACAGCGCCGAGCAGCGCGCGGGCCGGGCCGGCCGTACGGGGCCGGGGATCGCCTACCGGCTCTGGAGCGAGGCCGCGGTGCTCGAGCCGCGCACGCCGCCCGAGATCCACCGCGAGTCGCTCGTCCCGATGATGCTCGCGGCGGCGAACGTCGGCCGCGCGCTGGAGCGCCTGCGGTTGCTCGACGCGCCCAAGGACTACGCGGTCGCGGACGCGCGCGAGGAGCTCACGGCGCTCGGCGCGCTGGACGCCGAGGGCGGGCTCACGGCGATCGGCGAGGGCCTGTTCACGCAGCCGCTCGACCCGGCCCACGCGCGGCTCGTGATCGAGGCGCTCGAGGCCCGCGCGCGGGGCGAGGACGATCGGCTCGGCGACGTCATCGACCTCGTGAGCGCGCTCGCGGTGGGGCGGCCGCTGTTCACGCGGCCGGTGTCCGATCACGCGCCGGAGGACGACCTGCGCGAGGCGGGCTGCGACGTGGTGGCGATCCTCCGTGCGATGCGCGAGGGCGAGCCGCGCCGGCACGGGCTCGACGGCTGGGTGCTCGGCGAGGCCCGACGTGAGGCGCGCCGGATGCGCCGCGCGCACGGGCTCGATGAGCGCGACGACGGTCGGGTGGATCGTCGCGCGCTCGCAAGGCTGTTCCTCCGCGCCGACCCGCGGATCGCCCACGTCGCGCGCCGCCGCAAGCACCGCCTCGCCCTCGCCAGCGGGGGCACCGAGGCCTCGCTCGGCCGCGAGTCGGCCGCCCAGCGGGTCGAGGCCGAGCTCGAGGCGGCCTGCGTCCTCGAGTCGCGCGCGCTCGACGCGGGCCGAAGCCGCGGCGCGATCCTCGCCACCTGTGTGATGCCGGTGCCCGTGGCGTGGCTCGCCGAGGCCGGGCTCGGGCGCGAGCGGGTGGGCCGCGTCGCGATCGAGGACCGCCGGGTGATCGCGACGGTCGAGCGGGTGTTCGCCAAGCGCGTGCTCGAGACCCGCGAGGAGGCCCCGCGCGGCGCGCTGGCGCGCGAGGCGATCGCGTCGCTGGTGCTCGACGGGCGGCTGCTCAAGGGCGCGCGCGCGCGTGTCGAGGAGGGCCTGCGCGACTGGGGGCTCGCGGCGCGGCTGCGCGACGCGGGGCGCGAGGTCCATGGGGTCCCGCTCGAGGTGCCCCCCGGCCCGGTGCCGACCGCCGAGGCCCACCTCCTCGCGCGCCTCGAGGAGCTGGGGGTCGAGAGCGGCGACGACGCGGCCCTGCTCGCGGTGGACGACCTCGCGCCGCCGGAGCTCGCGCCGTGGGTGCGCGACTTCCTCGACCGCGAGTACCCGCGCAGCCTCGCGCTCGGCGACGCCTTCTACGAGATCGACTACGACCTCGGGCGCCGGCAGGTGATCCTGCGGATGGTGCGCGGCACCCGCGACACCGCGCCGCCGGCGAGCTACCTGCCTCGGTTCGAGGGCCTGCGCGTCTGCGTCGAGAGCCGGCGCGCGATGCACGTGGTGCGCGAGCGCTGAAGCCAGCGAGGCTCCTGTATAGTCGCCGCATGCTGCGCAGCCGAGCGCGCCGGGGCCTGCACGCGTCTGCGTGGATCTGCGTCGGGGCCCTCGCGATCGCGGCGCCGGCCGGCGCGCAGGAGGCGGTGGTCGCGGTGGACGGCCCGGCGCCGGCCGAGCGCGTGGCGCGCTGGCGGGATCGGCTCGAGGCGCAGGCGGGCGGCCCGACCCGGCTCGCGGAGGCGGCGACGCGCGCCCGCCCGGGTGGGACGGTCGAGTCCGCGCGGCTCGAGGCGGTCTCCGCGCTCGAGACGCTCCTGACGCGCGCGCGCGCCGACCGCGCGCGGCTCCGCGAGGGGGACGCGCTGCGCTCGCTCTCGCGGGCCGAGGAGCTGGTCGCGCACAACCTCGACCTGCCGGGGATCGCGGCCTGGTACGCGGAGATCCAGCTCGCGATCGCGATCACCGCGGCCCAGGCCGGTCAGCGCGGGCTCAGCGAGGCCGCGCTCGCGCGCGCGGCGTCGGTGGATCCGACCCGGATCGTGCAGGCGGCCGAGGCCCGGCCCGAGGTGGTGAGCCGGGCCCGCACCGCGCGGCGGGCCCGCGCGACCGCGCCGCGGGGGCGCTTCGAGGTCCGCGCGGACGTGGACGGCGCGACGATCGCGATCGACGACGCGGAGCAGGGCCCGCTGCCGCGCGCGGTGGAGCTCCCGGTCGGGCCGCACCTCGTGCGGATCGACGCGCCGGGCTACCGCTCGTGGGCGCAGCTCGTCGAGGTCCGCGAGGGGGCGCGCCCGCCGCTCGTGGTCTCGCTCTCGCCCACGACCGCGCTCCGCGCGGCGGCCGCGGCAGAGCGCGCGGCCGAGGCGGGCGATCGCGACGCGCTGGTGGCGTGGCTCGGCGGCTGGCCCGAGGCGCCGGCGGTGCGGCTGCTGTGGACGGGCGACGGCCCGATGGATCGGGCGCTCACCCAGGCGTGCGGCGCGGAGCGGTGCGGCGCGCTCCAGCGCCTCGAGGCCGACGACTGGCCCGTCACCCTCTGGCGCGGCGGCGACCCGACCGCGCTCGCGCCCGCCCTGGCGTGGCTCGCGGCCGAGCCGCGTGAGCGACCGGTGAGCCTCGCCCTCCACGAGCGCTGGGAGCTGTGGGTGGCGGTCGGCGCGGCGGCGCTCCTCGGGGCCGCGATCGCGATCGGCGCCGGCGTCGACTACGCCCAGCGCGAGCCCGCGCGTCAGGTCACCGCCCGCTGCCCGTTCTGCGAGCTCTGATCGGCGCCGCCTCGTGCCGGCTCTGGTACGCTGGCTCGACCGCGCATGAGCCAGCCGCCGGACCTCGAGGGGCTTCGAACCAACCTGCGCGACGCGCTCGAGGCGCCCGAGTCGGTGACGGGGCTGTCGCTCGACTCGGACGCGACGCTCGACGCGTCGGACGCCATCCGAGCCTGCCCGAACCTCGCGACGCTCACCCTCATCAGCCCGCACGTGCGCCTCGAGACCCTCGAGCATCCGCGCCTGCGGCAGATCAGCATCACGGGCGCCCAGCGGCTCGAGCTGCCCGCGACCCCCCCCGAGGATCTGCGGCGCTTTCGCCTCGGGTCGTGCGCGGTCGAGCGGCTGCCGGCGATGCTCGCGGCCGCGCGCTCGCTGAAGGAGCTCGAGGTCGAGCGCACGCCCCTCGCCACCCTCGAGGGGTTGCCGCTCGGCGGACGCCTCCGCGTGCTGACGGTCCGCGACGGCGCGTTGCGCGAGGTCCCGCCCGCGGTGCTCGCGCTGCCCCACCTCGAGCAGCTCGACCTCGAGGGCAACCGCATCGCCGAGCTCCCGACGGAGGTCGGCCTCGCCGGTCGGCTCCAGAAGCTCGTGCTGCGCCGCAACGCGCTCACCGCGCTGCCGGATGCGCTCGGGACGCTGAGCGGGCTGCGCACCCTGGACCTCGGCGAGAACCAGATCGCCGCGCTGCCAGAGAGCATGACCGGGCTGTCGAAGCTCCAGACGCTGTCGGTGGAGCGGAACCCGTCGATCGCCAACGTGCTGACCGTCGCCCAGGCGCTCGGCCGAGGCTCGCTCCGCGCGCTCTACATCAAGGGAGCGCGGCTGCCGCGCGCCGACGTGAAGGCGCTGATGGCGATGAAGCGCCCGGCGGTCTACCGCTGAGCCGCGGGCCGGCGGCGCGCGCTCCTCCGTCACGGGAGTCCGGCGGCGATGTGGGCTACGATCGACCCATGACTTCTGCTCGCGCCTCGCAGTTGGCGCTCGTCCTGGCTGCCTTCCTCGCGTCGGTCTTCGGGTCGTCGTGCGACGGCACGATCAGCGTGACCTTCCAGACGGGCGCGCAGGAGTTCGCGGTCTCCACCGACGCGCTGACCATCCCGATGGAGCTCCGCGACGGCGACCGCATCGCCGCCGCGCCGTGCGGCCCGATGGGGCTCTGCCCGCCGAGCGACGTGGTGACGATCACCTGCGAGGCGGGGGTGTGCGACCCCGCGCCCAAGACGGTGACCGGCGTCGGCGGGGTGATCGACGTGAGCGCGCTGCTCGCGGAGACGCGCGAGGTCGGCCTCAGGGTCGTCGACGCCTACGAGGTCCTCGACGTCGCCTACGACGTGCAGCTCAACACGCTCACGGTGCCCACCGCGCCGGTCGAGGTCTACTGGGGTCCGAGCAGCGCGACCACCGTCGACGAGTCGCTCGGCGTGCGGCACTTCGGGACGATCCCCGCGATCCAGGCCGGCCAGATGGGCGCGGGGCAGCTCGCGCTCGACGGGGCCGGCGTGGCCGCGCTCAGCGACTACCTCGTCGACACCGCCCCGCAGGTTCGCTTCCTCGTGCAGACCACGGTCGACCTCGACCCGGGGGATCCCGTCCCCGAGGGCAGCGTGCGCGTGTCGGTGAACGCAACCGTCCGAGCCGTCGGCTCGATCGTCGATTGACCGCGTGACCCTCGGCGCTGACCTACGCGCCGATCTGCGGGCGCTCGAGGTGCCGCGCGCCGGGCCGCTGATGGTCCACGCGAGCATGCGAGCGGTGGGCGGCGACGCGGGCGCGCTGTTGAGCGCGCTCCTGGCGCACCTCGACCCGGACGGGACGCTCCTGATGGTGCTCGGCGCGGACGCGGATGAGCCGTTCGACGCGGCGACGACCCCGGTCGACGTCGAGGACATGGGGATCCTCGCGGAGGTCTTCCGCACCTGGCCGGGTGCGCGGGTCAACGACCACGCGGCCGCCCGCTACGCCGCGCTCGGCCCAGACGCGGCCGCGCTCCTCGAGCCGACGGTGCTCCACGACTACCACGGCGCCGGCTCGGTCCTCGAGCGGTTGACCCGGCGCGGCGGCGCGGTGCTCCGCCTCGGCGCGGACCCCGACACGTTGACTCTCACTCACTACGCCGAGCACCTCGCGCGCGTCCCTGAGAAGCGACGCAGGCGCGTCCGCTACGTGCGCGCGGACATCGGCGAGCAGTGGATCGAGGCGCTCGACGACACCGACGGCATCGCGGAGTGGAGCGAGGGCGACTACTTCCCTTGTGTGCTGCGAGACTTCCTGGCCGAGGGCCACGCGCGGGTCGGCCGCGTCGGCGGAGCCCGCGGCGAGCTCCTCGACGCCCGCTCCTTCGTCGACTTCGCGATCGCGTGGCTGGAGCGGGAGCTGGCCTGACGGCGCCGGCTCAGTCGTCGTCGCCGCCGAGGAGCGCGCCGAGCGGCGCCCCCGCGTCACCCGCGCCGAGCCGCTGCACGCTGTCGAGGTAGTGCAGCAGGTGGGCGCGGTTGTCCCCGAGGGCCAGCGACTGCATCTCGAGCGCGCCGATCCGGTCCTCGGGGCTGAACGCGCTCGCGACCTTCTCCATCGAGAGCTTGTCGGGCGCGTAGGCCATGTGGGCGGCCTCGGTGTTGAGGATCGTGTAGTCGTCGCCGCGCCGCAGCTCGAGGGTCACCGCGCCGGTGATCGCGGGCGCGATCCAGCGGGTGAGCGCGTCCTTGAGCATCAGCGCCTCGGGGTCGTACCACTTGCCCTCGTAGAGCAGGCGGCCGAGCCGGCGGCCGAGCGTGAAGTAGAGGTCGGTCGAGTCCTCGTTGTGGATCGCGCTGAGCAGCCGCTCGTAGACGATGTGGAGCAGCGCCATGCCCGGCGCCTCGTAGATCCCGCGGCTCTTGGCCTCGATCACGCGGTTCTCGATCTGGTCGCTCATTCCGAGCCCGTGCCGGCCGCCCACGCGGTTGCACTCGAGGAACAGCTCGACGCGCGAGTCGAAGCGGCGCCCGTTGATCGCGACGGGCCAGCCGGCCTCGATCTCGACCGTGACCTCCTCGGGCTTCACCTCGACGTCGGTCCAGTGGGCCACCCCCATGATGGGCGAGACGATGCGGAGGCCGCTCGACAGCTCCTCGAGGTCCTTGGCCTCGTGGGTCGCGCCGAGGCAGTTGGCGTCGGTCGAGTAGGCCTTGTCGACGCCCATCGTGTAGGGCTTGCCGATGCCCTCGAGGTACTCGCTCATCTCCTTGCGGCCGCCGAGCTCGTCGACGAAGCGCGGGTCGAGCCACGGCTTGTAGATGCGCAGCGTCGGGTCGACGAGGACGCCGTAGCGGAAGAAGCGCTGGATGTCGTTGCCCTTGTGGGTCGAGCCGTCGCCGAAGACGTGGACGTCGTCCTCGCGCATCGCGCGCACGATCGCGGTCGCGGTGACCGCGCGGCCGAGCGGGGTGGTGTTGAAGTACTTCTTGCCGCCGCTCGACAGGTGGAACGCGCCGCACTGGATGGCGACGAGGCCCTCGCGGACCATCGCCTCCTTGCAGTCGAGGAGGCGGGCGCCGGCCGCGCCGTGCTCGAGGGCGATCGGCGGGATGGCGCGCGGGTCGTCCTCGTCGGGCTGGGCGAGGTCGGCGGTGTAGCAGTGCACCTCCACGCCCTGGGCCTTCATCCAGGCGACGGCGGCGCGGGTGTCGAGCCCGCCCGAGAAGGCGAGACCGATCTTGGTGCCCGCTTCGGGCAGCTCGCGGTAGATACGGCTCATGGGTCGCGGATGATGGCACGAGAGACGAAGGGTTGCAGATGGCTTTGAGCCAGACATGCCGGCACGTTATCCTCCGGCCTCCAATGCCGCAGAGCAGGGGGATTCGTGGCGTCTGAGTCCACACCGCCGCCGCCGACATCCGGCGGCAACCTCAAGTACGCGATCATCGGCGTGGTGCTCCTGGGCGCCACGGCCGCCATCTGGTTCGGGATGCAGAGCTGCGAAGAGCCGCCCCCCGACCCGGTCGCGACCGCCATCCCCGACGCGGGGCCGGGGGTCGAGCGCTCTACCGACGTGGTGGACGACATGATCCTCCCGGACGACGAGCCCGACGCGGGGCCTGGCCCCGACGGCGGCCCGCCGCGCGTGCGCTACGTGACGCGCTACGTCGGAGGCGGGGGCGGCGGCAACTGGAGCTGCTCGGGCACGATGGACGCCGCGGCCGCGAGCCGCGCGCTCGCGGGCAGCCGGCTCCAGTTCCGCAACTGCTACGAGCGGCGCCTCAAGGCGAACAACACCCTCGAGGGTGACGTCTCGCTCCAGGTCCGCGTCGGCCGCGGGGGCAGCGTCACCGGCGTCCAGACGGGCGGGAGCCTGCGCGACGCCCAGGTCCTCTCGTGCATCCGCGGCATCGCGCAGCGCATCCGCTTCCCCGCCCCGACCGGCAACTGCGCGGTCGCGGCGACCACGATCCACCTCACCCCGCAGAACTGACAGGACGGCGATGGACTATCTCAGAGGCTGGAAGGCCCTCCAGCAGGACCCCCAGTGGATCGGCAAGGTCGTCATCGGCTCGGTCATCCTGCTGACCGGCATGTGCATCCCGGTGGTCGGGCAGATCGTGCTCATCGGCTGGCTCTCGCTGGCCCTGCGCCGCGCGGTCTGCGGTCAGGACGCGCCGCTCCCGCGGCTCGAGTTCGATGTCGACTACCTCATCAAGCTCCTCAAGTCGGGCTTCAAGCCGTTCCTCGCGCAGATCCTCTGGAGCCTGCCGATGTTCGGCGTGGTCGTCGTCACCTGGTGCTGCATGTCGGGGGTCAGCTTTGCGGTCTTCGGCGCGCTGAGCAGCGGCGGCGGCGGCGGTGAGGCGATCGGGCTCGTCAGCCTCCTCGTCACGCTGGTCGGCTACCTCGTCATGTTCGTCGGGATGTTCTTCGGCGGGATGCTCCTCCAGATCGGCGTGACCCGCGCGGAGATCGCGGACGACCTCGGGCCGGCGCTCCAGTTCAAGGAGACGGTCAACATGACCAAGATGCTCTTCAAGGAGCTGTTCATCGGGAGCCTCGTGCTCGGGATGGTCGGCTTCGTGGGGATGCTGATCGCGGCGTTCACCCTCTACCTGGGGCTGCTGCCCGTCGTCATGATCCTCATGACGATCACGACCTTCTACCGGGCCGAGCTCTACCGCGTGTACCTCGAGAAGGGCGGCCAGCCGATCCCGGTCGGCACGCTCGCGATCGAGGGCGGCGACGCGCCGCTCGTCCAGGCGCCGGGCCAGACCGCTGCGCCGGGGCCGCACCAGGGCGGCGGAGGCTGGGGCCCGCCGCCGGTCCAGTTCTGAGGCTCGACCGCTCCGAATCGAGAAGAGGCCCGTCGCGAGATCGCGGCGGGCCTCGGCCGTTTGGGCGGGGTCGCGTCGTGCAGGCTCGGTTCGCGCGGCCCTCGCCTCGCGCTCAGCTCGCCTCTTCGATGTCCCGCCCGCGCTGGTGCAACGACTGCCGCGAGATGCGCAGCAGCCGGCCGGCGTGGGTCTTGTTGCCGCGGGCCGCGCCGAGCGCCTGATCGCGCAGCGTCTCGCGCACCATCTTGAGCATCTCGGACTGCGTCACGCGGCCGACCATCGCCCGGAGCCTCGGCTCGAGCACCGGGTGCGTGTCGAGCGCGCGCAGCATCAGGTCGACGACCCGGGTGGGCGAGGGACGCGAGCGGCGGAACGTCCGCACGCCCTGGCGACCGAGCTCGAACGCCTCCTCCTGCGTGACCTCGGTCGACCACGCCGCGATCGCCGGGGCGGGCGAGCTGTGGGTCAGCCGCTCGATCAGCTCGACCCGCTCGCTGGGCCGGAAGAGGTCGAGGTCCACCAGCACGCCGTCCTTCGCCTGGGAGCGCATGGAGAGCGAGACCTGACCGAGCCTGGCGGCGAAGGACACGTTGGCGCCCGCCGCCTTCAGCGCGCGCTCGGCCTCCGTCCGCCAGGGATCGGCGTCCACCACGAGCAGCACGTCCGACATGGTGAGGGGCACGATCCGAGGATGCCAAGGGCGTCCCCATCCCACATCGCACCTAAGTACCAATTTTGTTTGAAATGATCCGTTATCGCAGGATTGAGGCCGGAGGCTTCGCTACCGCGAGCGGACCTGGATCGACGGATTCTCCGCCTCGAGGTTGGCGAAGACCGACACCGTCTGGCCCGGACCGAGCTCGATCCGGCGGCGGACAGGTGCGGCGAGATACTCGTTGCGCAGCTCGATGGTGTGGCTGCCCGCGCGCACGCTCAGGCTTCGGATCGGGGTGTTCCCGACCGGTCGTCCGTCCAGATGAACCTCCGCCCACGGGGCCGCGGTGACCACCAGGGTCGCCCGGGCGGCGGGCGCCTCCGGCCCCGTCTCCGGCTCCGGAGTCCCCGAATCCATTGAGGATCCCGCGTCCGGCGGGGCTGTCGGCGGACCGGCATCCGGGGTGACGGGGGCGCCGGCGTCCTCGATCGGGGGTGGTGTCTGGGTCGGGGTCGTCCCGCCGCGGTCGGGGGACTCGCCGGGGCCGGTGAGCGCCGCGTAGCCGCCCGCCGCCACGACGACCAGGCTCGCGAGCCCGAACCAGAGCCCCCTCCGGCTGGGGCGCTCGTCCGCCCGGCCGCGCCGGCCGGCGATCGCGCGGGTGCTCGGCCCGTCCTCTTCTCCTTCCAGCTCGTCGGGGACCTCCCCGGGCGCCGAGGACTTCGTGGGCTCGCCGAGCTCCAGCCGGTCGTCTGCCTCCTCGGGCTCTGCCTCCTCGGGCTCTGCCTCCTCGGGCTCTGCCTCCTCGGGCTCTGCCTCCTCGGGCTCTGCCTCCTCGGGCTCTGCCCCCTCGGGCTCTGCCTCCTCGGGCTCGTCGCGGGCCGGCTCGTCGGGCTCGACCGGGGTGAGGCTGCGCCGCCCCTCGATGGGGCGGGTGCCCACCGGCTCGTCGTCGTCCGCCGGTGCGGCCGGCATCGGGGGCGGCAGCTCGCTCTCGCTCATGAGCTGCTCGAAGTCGCGGTTCGCGGCCAGGGTCCGCACCTGCCCGCCGGACTCCGGCGGCCCGTCCTCCGTCGAGTCGTCCCCGCGCGCCTCGCGCATCCGCTGGACCTGGCTCTCGGCGAGAATCGCGCAGGCCCCCAGCTCCGGCGCGACGCCCTCGGGCGAGTGGGTGGCGAGGAACCCGCGCAGCGCCCGCCCCAGCTCGCGCGCGGTCTCGAAGCGCTGGCCGGGGTCGCGCTCGAGGGCGCGGAGCACGATCGCGCGGAGCGCCGGCGGGACCTCGCTCGCGTCGCCGAAGCGCGGCCCGGGCGCCTCGAGCGCGGCCCGGCTCTGCTCCACCGTGGTGGCGGGGAACGCCTGGCGACCGGCGAGCGCCTCGAACAGCGCCGCGCCGAGCGAGAAGATGTCGCTCGACGGGCTCGCCTCCCCCTCGAGCTGCTCGGGCGAGAGGTAGCCAGGGGTGCCGAAGAGCTCCTTGCTCTCGTCGTCGGCGGGCGCGGCGATGCCGAAGTCGAGGAGCCGCGAGTGGCCCTCGTGATCGACGATCACGTTCCGCGGGGTCACGTCGCGGTGCACCACCCCGAACCGCTCGTGCGCGTAGTGGAGCGCGTCGCAGATCTCCGCGCCGAGGTGCGCGACCAGCTCGGGGGCGAGCGCGCCCTGCTGGAGGATCTGCGCGAGCGTCGCGCCCTCCACGTACTCCATCGCGAGGAAGTAGACGCCGTCGACCACCCCGAGCTCGAACACCGGCACGATGTGCGGGTGGCTCATCTGCACGAGGGTCTTCGCCTCCTGCACGAACATCGACACGAAGCGCGGATCGCTCGCGAGCTCCGGCAGGACCTGCTTCACGACGAGCCGCTTCTCGAAGCCGCCGAGGCCCCGCAGCCGCCCGAGGTGGACGCGCGACATGCCGCCGCGCGCGATCTCCTCGTCGAGCAGGTACTTGCCGAAGGTGCGGACGGATGGGGTCACGTCGGGTCGGGCGCGCGGCTCGCCCCCCGGGCGCGCGGGCGGCGTGGAGAATCGATAGAATCATACCGGATGACGCGCACGCTCGGTCCCTCGCTCGCGCTCGCGCTGGCGACCGCGATCGCCGCCGCGGCGGGCTGTGAGCCGCCGCGCGAGGGCGTCGAGGTGGAGATCCGCCCGGCGCAGGATCGGACGTGCCAGCCGTCGCGCGTGCTGCGCGTCGATCTTCAGCCCCTCGCGGACACCCCGATCGCCGCGCGCCCGCCGCAGCGCCTCGACCTCGACGCGGAGGCGGCGGTGCAGACCCTCGAGCCGTTCGAGCCCGGGACCGCCGCGGTGCGGGTGAGCGCCCAGGCGGCGGACGGCTGGGACGGCGGCGCGATCGTGCGCTTCGACGACGCCCGCGACCGCCTCGTGGCCGCGATGCTCCCGATCGGGCGCGCGTGCGAGCTCGCCGACCCGGCGCTGACCCTCCGCGAGGGCGCGGCCGCGACCGCGCTCGGCGACGGTCGCTTCGTGCTCGTGGGCGGCGACACCGACGCCTTCGTCTCCGACGAGGTCGCGGTCGTGAGCCCGGGCGAGCAGCTCGCGGACCTGACCACCGTCGAGCTGCTGCGCGAGCGCACGCTGGCCACCGCGGACTGGATCGGCGGCGCCCGCGTGCTGGTGGCCGGCGGCACCGCGATGGGCGGACCCGGTATCCGCGACACCTTCGTGGTGCTCGACGTCGACCGCGGCGAGCGGGTCACCGGGCCGCTGCGGACGCCGCGCTACGGCCACGCGTCAGCGCGCCTCCCCGACGGGCGGGTGCTGCTCGTGGGCGGGCTCGGCGCGGACGGCGCGCCGGTCGGGCAGGCCGAGGTGATCGACGCCGAGGCGCTCGTGAGCGCGGGGGCGGGGTCGTCGGTCGCTCGCCACGGAGCCCGCGCGCTGGTGACGGGCGACGGCCGGGTCACGGTGGTCGGCGGGCTCGCCGGCGCGCCCGAGGAGCCGGTCGCCGCGATCGAGCGGTTCGAGGGCGGCGCGCTCCGACGGGTCGGCGATTGGGAGGGCGGCGCGCGCGCGTCGGCCGCCTACGCGGCGCTCACCGGAGACCGCGTGGTGCAGGTCGGGGGTCAGGGCGCGAGCGGCGAGTGGAGCTCGGACATCGTCTTGCTCCTGCCGGACGACACCCAGGTGGTCGTCGAGGGCGCCATGCCCGTGATCGAGGCGCCGCGCGCGGTCGCGCTCCCGGACGGTCGCCTCTTCGTGATCGGCCGGCGCGCCGGGGACGCGGTGCGCGAGACCGCGGTCGTCGACCTCGGCGGCACGCGCCCGGCCCCGCCAGCGCCCACCCACACGCGGCCGCTCGAGATCCCCTCGACCGCCCTGCCGCTGGCCGACGGCTCGATCGCGCTGGCGAACCCGGACGGCGTCGACGTGCTCCGGCTCGACCTCGGCTCGAGCTACGACGACCCCCCCGCAGGGATCGACCCCGGCCAGCTCGCGCAGCAGTCCCTCGTGAGCCTCGACCTCGCCGCGCGCTGGACGCGCGAGCCTCCGCCGGGGAGCGCCCGCGGCCCGCTCTTTGCCCGAGTCGACGGCGCGCGCCTCGAGCTGCCGCGGAGCCGCTTCGGCCGGCTGGAGCTCGAGGTCGAGGCGACCGGCCCGTTCGAGGTGCTGCTCCTCGCCGACGGCCAGCCCGCGCGGGTGATCGCGGTCGACGACGCGGGCGCGCGCGGAGGCGGCTGCGCGGTGTCGGTCGGTCAGGGCGCGCTCGGCGCGGTCCGCGACGGAGGCCAGCTGACCATCACGCGCGGCGGCCAGAGCGCCACCTGCCCGATCGACGAGGACGCCCGCCTCGGCGTCGCGCTCCGCCTGCCCGCGGGCAGCGGCGTCCAGCGTCTCCACGTCGTGCGCTGACGGGAGCCACCCGAGCAGCTCACCCCAACAAGCTCGAGAGGTCTCTCAGCGGCTGCGGAGCTGGGCGACGAGCGCGTTCAGGGCCTCGCGCGCGGGGTCGATGAGCGCCGCGTCCTGGGTCTCGAGGGCGGCGCGGAGCCGACCGAGGGCCTGGCCGAGCAGCTCGCGCTCGTAGCCGCTCGTCTCGACGTAGAGGGCGTCGGCGCGCGCGAGCGCGGTGCGGTTGGGGAGGCTGTCGCGCGGGTGGAACTTGATGCGCGTCATCGCCTCGCGGGCGCGCTCGATCTGGGTCGCGCTGAGCTTGCCCGGGCGGCGCTCGAGCACGAGGTGGCTCACCCGTCCGGTGTCCATCACGGTGGCCTCCACCTCGAGGATGCCGTTCAGGTCGTAGGTGAAGCGCACGTCCACCCAGGCCTCGCCGGCGCGGCGGTGCGGGAGCTGCGTGACGAGCATCTCGCCGAGCTTCTGGTTGTCCTTGCAGAGCGAGTGCTCGCCCTGGAAGACCTCGACCTGGAGCTGCGTCTGGCCGTCCTCGAGGGTGAAGAACCGCTCCACCCGGCTCGCCGGGATCACCGTGCCCCGCTCGAGGATCGGCGAGAAGAGGCCCGAGACGACGCGGGTCCCCATCTTCGTGCCGCTCGAGATGCCCATCGTGAACGGCGCGACGTCCGTCACGACGAGGTCGTCCACCGCCTCGTCGCCCGCCTTGAGGCCGGCCTGGATCGCCGCGCCCTGGGCCACCGCCTCGTCCGGGTGCAGCTCGGTGTGCGGCCGCTTGCCGAAGAGCTCCACCGCGAGCGCGACCACGCAAGGGGTGCGCGACGCGCCGCCCACCATCAGCACCTCGTCCACGTCGGTCGGCGCGAGGCGGGCGTCGCGCAGCGCGCGGCGGATCGGGTCGCGGAGCCGCGCGAGCAGGGGCGCCCAGGCGCGCTCGACGTCGGCCCGGGTGAGATCGAACGCGACGTCGCGGCCGGCGAGCGACGGGAGCAGGAGCTCGGCGCGGTCGACCTCGCTGAGCTGGCGCTTGGCGCGTTCGGCCGCCTCGCGGAGGCGCGCGCGGATCTTCGGCGCGTCCGCGTCCAGCCCGTGGGACTCGCGCGCGCGGTCGGCGAGGAGCGTGAGGATCGCGTCGGTGAAGTCCTCGCCCCCGAGCCGGGCGTCGCCGGCCGAGGCGCGGATCTCGATCACGCCCTCCATGATCTCGAGGACGGTGACGTCGAACGTGCCGCCGCCGAGATCGATCACCACCGCGGTGAGCTCGCGCTCGAGGTGATGCAGGCCGTAGGCGAGCGCAGCCGCGGTCGGCTCGTTGACGATGCGCTCGACCGTGAGCCCCGCGATCGCGCCCGCGTCCCGGGTGGCCTGGCGCTGGGCGTCCCCGAAGTAGGCGGGCACGGTGATCACCGCCTCGTCGATCGGGTGGCCGAGGGCCTCCTCCGCGTCCTTCACCAGCGCGCGCAGCACGAGCGCCGACAGATCCACCGGGCTCATCTCGCGGTCGCCGAGGCGCAGCGTGGCGTCGGTCCCCATGTCGCGCTTGAACGCGAGCGCGGCCGACTCGGGGTGGGTCGCGGCCCGGGCCTTGGCCGCGGCGCCGACGAGGAGGCTCCCGTCGTCGTCCACCGCGACCGCGCTCGGGGTCAGCCGCTCGCCGAGCGCGTTGGGCAGGAGCACCGGCTGGCCGGCCTGGAGCACGCCGACGAGGGAGTTGGTCGTCCCGAGGTCGATGCCGACGATCGTCTTGACGCGCGTCATGGGCTGGGTCCTCCGGGCTCGCTCGTCGGGCACATCGCCTCGAGCGACGCGAGCATGTCGCGCACGTGGTCCGCGGCGCGGGCGGCGACCGGCGTCCCCTCGGCCTCGAGCCGCGCGAGCAGCCGCTGGGTCGGGGGCGCCTCGACGCGCGCGCCGAGGCAGTCGCCCGCCGCCACCGCCTCCTCGAGGCGCTCCGCGGCCGCGCACTCTCTCGCGCTCAGCCCGCACGCGCTCGCGGTCCACGACGCCCCCCGTGAGGTCGCAGGGCGCTCGTAGGCTGGCTGCACGAACGGCGTCGGCGCCGCTGGCCGGGGGGGGCGCGAGGGCGTGAGGCCGTCGCAGCCGATCCGACCGAGCGCGCTCAGCAGCGCGAACGCCGCGAACGCGAGCCACCACCCCGGCGCCACCCCGCCGGCGAGCTTCGGGTGGCTCATGGCCGCCGGGTCGCGCAGGGTGTCTTGCACCATCGAGGCGAGGGTCGGTGCCCGGCTCCGGAGCAGCGCCAGGAGCGCGTTCGCGTCGGCCCGGTGGAGGCTCGCCCACCGCGCGAGCGGTCGGGTGAGCTCGTCGAACGCGCCCTCGGCGGCCATCCGGAGCAGGATGCCGTCGGCGTCCTCGGGGATGTGCGACCACAGCGGGAGCAGCTCGCCGAGGAAGAGCAGGCGCACCGCGTCGTGCTGGCCGAGGTTACGCGCGAGGCCCGCGCGCTTGAGGGTGTCGTCGAGGCGGACGATGAGCGCGCCGGCCTCCTCGGCCGCGCCCTCCCAGGCCAGCTCGACGATCAGCCCGAGGGCCGCGCCGGGGTAGGCGTGCGGCTCGTCCGGGAGCCGATCGATCAGCTCCTGCGCGAGGGCGACCGCCTCGGCGGTCGCGCCCCGGTGCGCGAGGACCTTCGCCGCCGCGTAGGGCGCGGTCTCTCGCAGGCCCTCGAGGCTGCGGTTCGAGACGTGGCCGGGCGCGCGGGCGGCGAGCCGCTGCGCGAGCCGAGGCCGCAGCTCCGCGGAGGCGTCCTCGACGAGCCGCGCCGCGTCGGCCCCGCGGTCGGCGTCGAGCAGCTCGTGGAAGAGCCACTCCCGCAGCTCGTCCGAGCGCGGATCTTCGGCGAGCGCGGCCTCGAGCCGCGCGACCCGCTCGTCCTTCGGCGCGTCCTGGAGCTCGCGGCCGAGGCGCATCGCGGGCGTGGGGTTGCGGAGCCGCGCCAGCTCCTCGCGCAGGTGGCGACGGGTGCCGGGGTCCATCCGCGGCAGGAGCGCCTCCGCCTCGTCGAGCCGATCGAGGGCCGCGAGCTCGCGGAACAGCCAGTCGGCGAGCTCGGGCGACGCGGGGTCGGCGTCGAAGGCCTCCGAGAGCCGAGCGACGCGCGTGTCGGCGTCGGCCTCCACGAGCTCCTGGTCGAGGGCGTCGAGGACCGCGTCCCAGCGTCGCCACCGCGCCTCGGCGTCTTCGGCGTCCTCTTCCTCGGGGCCTGCTTGTTCGGCGTCGGACGGCGTGTCCTCGCGGGGTTCGTCCCCGGGTGCGTCGCCCTCCCGGACCGAGCCGTCGCAGCTCCCCTCCGCCGCCGTCTCCGTGGGCGCGGGCGTCGGGTCGGCCGTCGGCTCGGGTGCCGTGTCCTCCGGCGGCAGCCGCGCGTGGAGGCGCGCGACCTCGTAGGCCTCGCGCACGCGCTGGAAGCCGTCCGGGTCGCGCTCGGGCTTGTGCTGCTTGACCTTGCGCAGGTACGCCCGCCGCACCGCCTTCGCGTCGTCGCGGGCGGTGACCGCGAGGAGCGAGCGCGCCTCGGCGAGGTTCATCGGCGCTCTCGACGGCGTCGCGCCCGCGCCTCGGACGCCTCCGTCTCTTCGTCCTCGTCGACCTCCACGCGCGCCCTCGGCGGCGCGGCCGCTCGCGCTGTCGGTGACGCTGGAGCGGAGGGCGCCGGGGCCTCACCTTTCTGGCGCGCGACGTAGCGCCCGAACTCGCTGTCCGGGTTGGTGCGGTCGCGCTCCTGCGCCTCGCGGAGCTTGCGCGCCGCCGCGCTCAGGAGCAGCGCGACCCCCTCCTCGATCACCTGCTCGAGCTCCTCGCCGGCCTGGCGATGGCGGTCCTTCTGCCGCTGCCGCGCCGCCTCGCGCTCGGCCTTCGCGCGCCTCTTCGCCTTGCGCGCCTCGCGCTGCGCTCGCGCCTGGGCCTCGCGCCGCGCCTGGCGGTTGAGGCGCTTGCGCTCCTTCTCGATCTCCTCTTCGCTCGGCCCGCGGAACGCCTTGAAGGTCTGCATCGCGAGCGCGACGCCCCAGCCGAACGCGACCCACGCGACCCACGGGCCGATGAAGCCGAGGAGGTGCATCCCGACGAGGCCGCCGACGATCGCGAGGTAGCTGACGAGCTGGCGCAGCCAGCGGTCGCGCGCGCGCCGCTTGAGCTGCTCGTAGAGCTCCTCGACCCCGCGCTCCGCCTCCAGCTCCTGGATCGCGCGATCGACCGACGCCTCGTCGAGGCCGACCTCGCGGGCCGCGTCGACCAGCTCGTCCCGGGCGAAGCCGTCCTGCTGGGCGACCTGCCGCTCGAGAGCCCGGCGGAAGATCGCCTCGACCTCGTCGTCGCTGTAGCGCCCGGCCACGCCCGCGCTCAGAAGTCGGCCTGGCCCGCGGCGCGGGGGAACGGGATCACGTCACGGATGTTGTCGACGCCAGTGGCGTACTGGATCGCGCGGGCGAAGCCGAGCCCGAACCCGGCGTGGGGGACGGTGCCGTAGCGACGCAGGTCGCGGTACCACCCGTAGTGCTCGGCCGGGAGGCCCATCTCGGCGATGCGCGCGTCGAGCACGTCGAGGCGCTCCTCGCGCTGGCTGCCGCCGATGATCTCGCCGATGCCCGGCGCGAGCACGTCCATCGCGGCGACCGTCTTGCCGTCCTCGTTGGCGCGCATGTAAAACGCCTTGATTGTTCGAGGGTAGTCGGTCACCGCGACCGGCCCGCCGACGACCTGCTCGGTCAGGTAGCGCTCGTGCTCGGACTGCAGGTCGACCCCCCACGCGACGGGGAACTCGAACTTGACGGGCGCCTGCTCGAGCCGCGCGATCGCCTCGGTGTAGGTCATCCGCTCGAACGTCGACGAGACGAGCCGCTCGAGGCGCTCGACGCACCGAGGCTCGGCCTGGTCGACGTGCTGGGCGAAGAACGCGAGATCGTCCGCGCGCTCGTCGAGCAGGTCCTTGTAGATCGACTTGAGGAACGCCTCGGCGAGCGAGACGTCGGCGTCCAGGTCCGCGAAGGCGAGCTCGGGCTCGATCATCCAGAACTCGGCGAGGTGCCGCCGGGTGTGGGAGTTCTCGGCCCGGAACGTCGGGCCGAAGGTGTAGACCTTGCTCATCGCGAGGCAGTAGGCCTCGACGTTGAGCTGGCCGCTCACGCTGAGGAACGCCTCGCGCCCGAAGAAGTCCTGGCTGAAGTCGACCGCGCCCGACTCGGTGCGCGGGAGGTTCATCAGGTCGAGGGTCGAGACGCGGAACATGTCGCCCGCGCCCTCCGCGTCGCTCGTCGTGATGATCGGGGTGTGGATCCAGAAGTAGCCGCGCGCGTGGAAGAAGCGGTGGACGGCCTGGGCGAGGGAGTGGCGGACGCGGGTCACCGCCCCGATGAGGTTGGTGCGCGGGCGCAGGTGGGCATGCGTGCGCAGGTGCTCCATCGAGTGGCGCTTGGGCTGCATCGGGTAGGTGTCGGGGTCGTCGACCCAGCCCACCACCTCGATCGCCTGCGCGCGGATCTCGACCGACTGGCCCTTGCCCTTGGACGCCACCACCTCTCCGACGCAGCGCACCGCGCAGCCGCTCGAGAGGCGCCGGATCTCGTCCTCGTAATTGGCGAGCTCGCCCGGCGCGACGACCTGCACCGGCGCGAAGCAGGAGCCGTCGTGCACGTGCAGGAACGACAGGCCGGCCTTCGCGTCGCGCCGCGTGCGGATCCAACCTTCGATGGTCACCGTGGCGCCGAGGTCGGCGTCGCCGGCGAGCACCCGAGCGATGGGCATGGCGGTCATGGCGCGACTTGGATAGCACGCTCCCGGCGCCCGCGCGTGGTCGTTGGACAGCGGCCGCGGGGTTGCCTCGTTCTCGGGGCGATGGGGGCGCGGGCGCGCGCGATCGGGCTCGCCGGGCGGCGGCTCGCCGGGTGCCTGCTCGCCGCGCTGGCGCCGACCCCGAGGGCTGCCGCCCAGGCGGTGGTCCCGCCCGGGCCGGAGCGGCTCGTACCGGAGATGCTGTGGGCCGCCGCGCGCGGTCGATCCCTCGGATCGCCTCTGCCGTCGCGCCGACGTAGGATGCGCGCTCGTCCATCATGCGGGAGCCGGAACGCGCGCGGATCGCTCCCCGCGGCCGCCAGCGGTCGCGGCCCTACGCGACGACGAGCGGCGCCCTCCTCGCCGCGGCCGCCGCGCCGTTCAGCGTCGTCGAGCGCGCGACGGGATCGCTGCTCGACGCGCCGCGCTGGCTCCAGGGCGCGGCCGGGCTCGACGCGCTCGTCCTGCTCGTCGCGGCCGTCGTCCTCGTGCGCCGCCCGCGCGCCGGGCGCCTCCTCGCGACCCTCGGGATCCTGGGCGCGCTGGGCCTGGCCGCGCCGCACCTGATCGTCTCGCCGCTCTCCGCGCTCGCCGCCCTCGTCCTCAGCACGGTCGCGCTGGCGCTGCTGCATCGGGTCGCGGCGCCCCTGCTGCAGCCGAGCCCCGCCCGGCGTCGCCCGGTCCGCGAGGGACAGGCGCAGGGCGCCGCGCTCGCCGCGCTGGTGGGCTGGACCCTGGTGGCGCTCGCGCCGGTCGAGCGCTCGGTGCTGGACACGCTGACCGTGGGGTGGGCGCTCGCCTGCGCGACCGTGCTCGGGGTGGACTGGGCCATCGCGAGCCTCCGCGCCGTGCGGGTCCGCGCCGCCCTCGTCCTCGGCGCCGGGATCGGCTCGGTCGCGCTCGTGCCGCTGCTGTGGGGCGACGGCTGGTGGGTCACGAGCGCGCTCGTCCTCGCCGCCTCCGCCACCGCGGGCCTGGTTCGACCGCGGCCTCGCCGCTCGGCCCTGACCACGTTCTGGGATCCGCTCCTCGGTCACCCGGAGCGCCTCTTCGT
Source organism: Polyangia bacterium (assembly GCA_030426845.1). Lineage (GTDB taxonomy): Bacteria > Myxococcota_A > Polyangia > Polyangiales > Sandaracinaceae > JAUHXR01. The sequence continues at coordinate 38,719 of JAUHXR010000024.1, forward strand.
CGGCACCTTCGCCGCGCTCTGCCTCGGCGGGACGCTGCTCCTCGCGCTGCCTCAGAGCGCGAGCGGCGGCGCGACGATCGGGTTCGTCGACGCGGCCTTCACCTCGACGAGCGCGGTCTGCGTGACCGGGCTCGCGGTGCTCGACACACCGGTCGACTTCACCGCCTTCGGCCAGGTCGTGATCCTGGTCCTGATCCAGATCGGCGGCCTCGGGATCATGACGTTCTCAACGATCGCGTTCTGGGCGCTCGGCGGCCGGATGAGCCTGCGGCACGAGGGCGCGGTCGCGAGCCTCATCAGCTCGCGCCACCGGGGGCACCTGTTCCTCAGCGCCAAGCGGATCGTCCAGCTCACCCTCGCGATCGAGGGCGCCGGCGCCGCGGTCCTCGCGGCCCTCTTCATGGCGCGGGGCGACTCGGTCGGGGTGGCGCTCTGGCGCGGCATGTTCACGTCGATCTCGGCCTTCTGCAACGCCGGCTTCGCCCTCCAGAGCGACAGCCTCGTTTCGTACCAGGGCTCCCCCTTCGTGCTGCACACGGTGGGCGCGCTCATCATCCTCGGCGGCCTCTCGCCGCTCGCGATGCTCGCGATCCCGGCCGTCCTGCGGCGCTCGGCCGGCCCGGTGTCGGCCCAGGCGCGGCTCAGCCTGAGCGCCTCGCTCGTCTTGCTCGTCGTCGGGTTTGCGTTCCTGCTCGCGTTCGAGTGGGACGACTCCCTCGGCGGCCTGAGCGTGGTCGACAAGGTGCACAACGCGTGGTTCCAGTCGGTCACGCTGCGGACGGCGGGCTTCAACTCCGTCGACCTGACGCGGATGCGCTCGGCCACCCTCGTGCTCACGCTCGCGTGGATGTTCATCGGCGGCAGCCCGGGCGGCACGGCGGGCGGGGTCAAGACGACCACCGCGGCGGTGCTCGCGCTCTCGGTCGTCCAGGCGATCCGCGGCCAGTGGACGCTCGAGGCGTTCGGTCGCCGCATCCCGGAGCGCACGCGGGCCAAGGCCGCGGTCGTCACGATGATCGCGCTGGGCACCGGCGCGCTGGCGCTCGTCGCGGTGCTGCTCACGCAGGACATGTCGGAGCGGCTCGCGGTCTTCGAGGTCGTCTCGGCGCTCGGCACGGTGGGGCTCACGATCGGGGGCACCGCGGCGCTCGACGGAATCGGCAAGGCCATCGTGATCGCCTGCATGTTCGTGGGTCGGGTGGGCGGCCTCACCCTCTTGATGTTCCTGAGCAGCCGCCGCGCGCCGCCCGCGCTGCGCCGTCCAGAGGAGGAGATCGATGTCGGGTAGGAGGATCGTGTGAGGGCGCAGGCGCTGGTGATCGGGTTGGGGCAGTTCGGGATGTCCGTGGCGCGCGCGCTCGCGGCGCGCGACGTGGAGGTGCTCGCGGTCGACGTGGACGAGGAGCGCGTGCGGGCGGCGTCCGCCTTCGCGGCGGAGGCGGCGTGCCTCGACGCGACGGACGAGGACGCGCTCGGGCGGACGAGCCCGGAGCGCCGCGACGTGTGCATCTGCGCGATCGGCGACGAGGGGCGCGAGGCGTCGATCATCTGCACCGCGCTGCTCAAGCAGATGGGCGCCGAGCGCGTGATCGCGCGGTCCAACGACGACCTGCACGCTCGGATCCTCACGCTCGTCGGCGCCAGCCAGGTCGTGAACCCGGAGCGCGAGTTCGGGACGCGGTTCGCCAACCAGGTGCTCCACGAGCGCATCCGCGGTGAGATGCCGCTCGGAGAGGGCCTGCTCGTCACGGAGGTCGAGGTCCCCGAGGGGTACGTCGGCCAGACCCTCGAGGCGCTGCGGCTCCCGCGTCGCTTCGGGGTGACGGTGGTCGCGATCCGACGGTGCGAGGGCGGCGAGGTCGTCCTGCCCGCGCCGGACTCGGTGCTGCGCGCGGACGACGTGCTCGTCGTGGTCGCGAAGGAGCACGCCGTCTCCCGCATGATGGACAGGTCCTGATCGCCATGGAGCTACGTCGCGAGCTGCTCTGGACGGTCGGCGCGCTGGCCGTCCTCAACCTGATCCTCGCGTTCGGCGCGATCGGTCTCTTCGCGCGGATGGGGCCGGCGATCGAGCGGATCCTCGACGAGAACGTGTACTCGATCGTGGCCGCCGAGGAGATGCTCCTCGAGCTGTCCCACGCGGGCGGCGCGCCGCTCACCGAAGACGCCGAGGCGCGGGTGATCCAACAGCTCGAGAACGCAAAACGCAACGTCACCGAGGACGCGGAGCGGCCGGTGCTCGCGTCGCTCGAGCGCAGCCTGCCTCGCGCGGCCGCGGGCGACGCGGAGGCGCGGCGCGAGGCGGTGGCGTCGGCCCGCGCGCTCATCCAGATCAACCGCGACGCGATGGACGAGGTCGACCAGGACGCGCGCCGGCTAGGCGCGGCCGGCGCCTGGTCGGCGGTGTTCCTCGGGTTCCTCTCGTTCCTCTTGAGCCTGCTCGTGGTCGTCCGCTTTCAGCGGCGGTTCGTCCGGCCGCTGGTCGACCTCCACCAGGTCCTCGAGCGCGCGCGCGAGGGCGACCGGCTCCGCCGCTGCCGGGTCGGCGACGGGCCGGCCGAGGTCCGTCAGGTCGCCGAGGCGGTCAACCGGCTGCTGGACGAGCGGCTCGCCCGGGAGGCCCGGCGGGGCTGATCACCCGGCCTGATCGGGCGGAACGCGCGCGGGGACTCAGAGGCAGAACGTGCGGGGCAGGCAGCCGTCGTCGACGGTGGTGAACCCCGGGCAGTCGAACGCCGAGCAGTAGACGATGCCGCGGTTGTCCCACTCGCAGAGCCCGTCGTCGGTGCAGGCCTCGCACGTGGTGCGGGCGCCGCACGGGGCGGGCTCGTCGCACGTCGCGACCCCGCCGCCGCACGCCTGACCGAAGGCGCTGCACCCGTCGCCGGGGCACCAGGCGCAGCCGGTGGCGAGCACGCACCGGTCGCACAGCGCGTGGACGCGGCAGGGATCCACCGCGACCGTGCAGTCGTCCCAGCGCCAGTCGGCACAGATGCCCTCGTCCGGCCCTAGGCTGTTGCCGTCGACGCAGCCGCGACCGGGGCACCACCCGCAGCCGTCGCGCCCCGTGCACTCGGCGCAGTCCTCCGCGAAGTCGCAGAACGGCTCGTCGGGCGCGAGGAGGCAGCCGGTCAGGCAGAGCGCTGCGAGGGCAATGAAGCGTGCGGAGTTCACAGTCCCAGCTCCCACTCCGCGAACAGGGTGGCCGCCCGGTAGGGATCGTCGGCGGCCCGCGCCATCTCCTGCCACGCGACGCCGACGCTCCAGTCACCGAACCCGACGCCGGCCGCGCCGCGGTACGCGACGCCGGTGCCGTGGGTGTGCTCCTCGGCCACCGAGAAGCCGGGGGTGTACTCCACGCTCACGAAGCCGTGGAGCATCGGCGGGCCGAGCTCGAGCTCGAGGCCGAGCCGGGCCACGCCGGCGAAGACGAGGCGCTCGCGGAACCCGCCGAGCGCGAGGTCCGCGCCGACCACGAAGGCGACGCGCGCGTAGGCGCCGCGCCCGAGCCGCAGCCGGAAGAGCGCGCCGAGGGTGCCGACGCCGCCGTTCACCGCGGGGGCGTTGGGGGTCTCCTCGGGCATCAGGCCCGCGCCGACCTGGAGCGCGATCGCGGCGATCGGCAGCGTCTCGGTCTCGACCTCGCTGTCCGGCGCGACGAGCGACGGCCCGGTCGCGGGGCCGGTGATCTGGGGGGCGGCGCTGCCGGCCGGCGACGCGCTCGCGGGGGCCGCGGGCGGCGCGGCGGGGGTGGGCTCGACGCGGGTCGCCGGGGCGCTCCCCCCGACCTGCGCTCCCCACGCGTCGGCCGACTCGCGCAGGCCGTTGACGAGGCCGCGGGTCACCGGGTCGGCGCCGGCGACGTCGACCGCGCCGGCGCGCGCGAGGAGCGCAGCGGCCACCGCGTCGGCCTCGATCGCGAAGGCCGCGGACTCGATCGGGCCCTCGGGCCTCGCCTGCTGCAGCCGCCCGACGCGGGCGTCGAGCTCGAGCGTCGTGTGGCCCGAGAGGCGCTCGAGGAGCATGTCGATCGCCGGTCGACCGCTGGGCGGCGCCTCGCCCCCGGCGGCGCGGGCCTCGCGCAGCGGCGCCGAGAGCGCGTCGATCGGCTCCATGATCGCGAGCCCCTGCGCCCCGGCCTGCGGGTTGGCGCCCTGGCTGATGATCCCCACCAGCGCGCCGCGCGCCGTGATCACCGGGCCGCCCGAGTTGCCCGGGTTCACGCTCATCGACAGCTGGACCCGGCCGTCGTTCAGGGGGCGCCCGATCTGACCCGACACCGCCGCGGGAGACATCTCGCGCATGTCGAGCGGGTAGCCGCTCGCCGAGATGGGGTCGCCGAGGGTGAGGGCGGGCGGCCGATCGGGCAGCGCGATCGGCGAGTCCAGCTCGCCCGAGACCCGGAGGATCGCGAGGTCGCGTTCGGGCAGCCGGCGCGCGACCACCGCGGGCATCCCGCGCTCACCGCCCGGCGGGATGACGATCAGGATCGCGGCGTCGTCGACCACGTGCCCGGCGGTCGCGATCCAGCCGTCGGCCACGAGGACGCCGCTGCCGTGCGACGCCGCGAAGTCGTAGCGCGGGGACTCGCCGGTGGGGTAGGCGCGCGCGAGCGCGATGATCCGGACGGTCGCGCGGTCGATCGGGCGGAGCGCGACCTGCGCCCGCGCGGTCGGCGCCGCGACCAGGGCGAGGCCCGCGGTGAGCAGGGCGGGGAGGAGCCCCGCGAGGATCGAGCGGAGCGCGCTCACTGCGTCCTCCGCTGGGTGCGGACGCCGTAGCGGAACAGCGACGTCCATCGGAGCGGGTCCGGCGCGACCGGGAGCTGCTGGAGGTGCTCGGTCATGCAGCGCGCGGCCCCGGGCGTGAAGTCGTTCTGGACGATCGAGACGTTGCCGATCCCGCTCGGGCCCACCGTGAACTGCGCGATGAGGTCGCCGGTCTGCTGGAGCAGCGCGGGCTCGCGCTCCGCCGCGCGCGCGAGGCAGTGCCGGAGCTGATCGAAGCGGCCGTCGAGCTGCGCGCGCAGCGCCTCGATGTCGGGCGGGTGGCCCCCGGGGACGGGCGGCGCGCCTTGGTAGGGCAGCGCGGTGAGGCCGCCGGCCGGCGCGCCGACGCCGTAGCCGCCGCCGCCGCCTGCCATCGGGTCGTGGGGCCCGGGGTGGATCGGGCCCGCCGAGGCGGCGCCCGCGGAGTAGCGGGCGTCCGGATCCAGGCGCCAGACGAAGCTCCAGTGCTGCTCACCCCGCGCCGTCTCGAGCCGCAGCTCGGTGGTCTGCGCGTCGAGCAGATCGGCGCCCTCGAAGCACACGTCGGTCGCTTGGTGCTGCACGCCGACCCGCGGCACCCGGTAGCCGGTGCTCCAGCCGGGGCGGCCGTTGCGCTGCACGGTCCAGCGGCCGACGAACGCGCGGCTCGTCTCCTCCACCACCACCTCGGCGCTGTCCCGGACGGATGCCAGCCGGAAGCGGTAGTCCCCGAGCGCCGCGCGTCCCGGGTCGAGCGGGTGCGCCCAGTGCGACACCTGCACGCACACGCGCCCGGGCTCCGCGGTCCGCAGCGCGGCCCGGTCGACCAGCGATCCCGACGCGAAGCCGTAGGCCTGCTCCGCCTCCGGGTCGGGGCGCGCGATCTGCGTCGCGGCCTCGACGAGCGGGGTCGCGCTCGGGTGCGGCACGGTGACGGTCGCCCGCACCCGCGCGTAGGGCTGGCAGCCCGCGAGCGACAGCCACAGGAGGGCGGTGACGAGGCGCGACACGCGTCCCCGATAGTCGGTCGGCCTGCGTCGAGCAAGCCGCCCGGCCCCTGGGCCCCCCCCCGCGGGCGGCGGCCCGGCGAGGCGCGCGATTCTTCACTGAGGGGAAGCTCACGCCCCAGGGTCAGATGGGCGCCTGGCCTCGCGAAGCCCCTGATGACCCCACCGACATCGCCCGCGCATCCCGCGCGAGCCCGCGTGGGGTCGAGACGGAGGTTCATCATGACCACCCACACCACGGCCGCCGCCCGCTGGCGGCGCACCCTCGCGAGGCTCGGTGTCGCCGCGCTCGCGATGGGCGGCACCCTCGGGACGGCGGCGACGTCCCACGCCTACCTCGTCGATCCGGGCGGGGGCGGCAGCGGGCCCAGCGTCCTCTGCAGCTACGCGCAGCGCGCGGAGTGCAGCGGCATGGGCGGCACCGCGCACATGGAGGACGGGGAGTGCCACTGCCTCGTCTTCGAGTGGGTACCTCGCCGCGTGATCAACGCGTCGGACGGCGACGTCGGGCTCGTACCGATCGACGGCCGGGGGAGCCCCACGGTGACCACGCTGACCCGCGAGATCGGCCAGTTCCACCGGCACACCGTGATGTTCCACGACTCTGGGCGACAGACCCGACACGACACGATGTTCGTCGACGACGCGGAGGACGGAACGATCGACGGCGAGGACTACGTCGGCCGCGTCCTGCTGGGCGCCGCGGGCCTCAACGGCAACGACCTTAACAACGGCGCGCCCGGCGCGATCACGCAGACGATCGACCAGACCTACGCCATCGAGCGCCTCGCGAGCACCGGGCTGATCCTCAAGCCGGCGCTCGTGCTGTCGTGGGACTACGGCTTCGCGACGCTGGTCGAGGCCGATCGGGAGGCGTTCGTCGACGCGGTGACCGACGCCCTCGCCACCGACGCCTACTACAAGCTCAGCGACTACACGATGCAAGATTCCATGTCGCTTCCGTTCGACACCGATCGGCGCTCGGGGGACCTCCGCGGCTCGCACTGCGCGGGCTACATCGCGGAGTTCTACCGAGATCAGGGGTTCTCCCTCCCGGACGTCGCCTACCCGGCCGCGCTCCGCGACGATGTCGCCGGCATCCTCTACACCCAGGTCCGCGCGGAGTGCCGCGCGGGGCTGACGGGGTGGGGGCAGCTCGGCTTCCTCTTCCGCGCGTGCGGCACGGTGGCCAACCAGGTCGTCAACTGCTTCGCCGATCTCGGCTGCGGGAACCGGAGCAACGACTGGGAGGACGGGGTCGGGACGGGGTCGGCGACCTCGCCCGACAACCTGCTCCCCGACGTGTTCCGCTACAGCGGCTCGACCACCTACGACTGGGACGGCACCGAGCTGTCGGACCCGGGCTCGGCGGGGCCCTACGTCCCGCTGACCGGCGGGACCCTGACGACCCACCCCGGGACGACAGACCCCGACACCGGGTCGACCGCCGGCAACAGCGCGTCGCCGTTCCAGCGCGTCGAGGCCCAGCGCCTCGCCGGCGGCTACTACACCTACACGGACATGGTGCTTTGACATGAACGAGCACGACCCGCGGCGCACCCTGGCGGGGGCGCTCGTCGCCCTCGTCGCGATCCTCTCCCTCGTCTCCTACCTCGGCCACGAGCCGGCGGAGGAGCCGGTGAGCGTGGAGTCGACGCGCCCCCCTCGACGCCCGGCGCGCGGCCACCACGCCAGCGCGTCGGCCCCCGTGGACGACTGGAACGACGCAGGCGTGCCGCGCCTCGCGAGCGCGTCGGTCATCCAGGTCGAGGAGGCCGATCTCATCGAGCGGGTCGTGCTCGAGCCGAGCAGCGCGTGCGTGGGCGATCAGGTCCGCGTGCGCGCCCTCCTCCGCCCGGGCGCGCGGTCCGCGAAGGTGTTCGTGGACGGCGCGCCGGGGGCGGTGCAGGTCGTCGACGCGAGCGAGGTCGGCGAGCAGCCGATCCGCGTCCTCGCCCGGAGCTGGGGCGACACCTACGAGGTCGCCCACGCGAGCCTCGAGGTCCGCGACTGCCCCGACCTCGGCCGGCTGCGCGCCCGCGCGAGCGCCCGCGCGGTGGCCGAGCACGACTACGTCTTCACGCTGTCGCCGCGGCCCGCCGGCGAGGTCCGGTGGGACTTCGGGGACGGCGAAGAGGCGCGCGGCGTGAGCGCCCGGCATCGCTACCGCGCGCGCGCCGACCGGCCGCAGTCCACCTACCTCGTCTCCGCGTCCTACGACGGACCGGTCGGGGTCGAGGAGACCTTCGTCGCGGTCACGGTGGTCGAGCACGCGGGCATCGCCGCGCGGACGCCGTTCCCGGTGCTCGAGGCGGAGGGCGAGCGCTTCGCGACGTGGTCCGAGGGCGACGGCGCGCGCACCACCCAGCGCCTCACCAACGATCTTCGTGAGCCCGTCCGGCTCGAGGTGGCCGAGGTCCGAGCCTTCCCGTGCGACGGGTCGGCGCCGTCGGTCACTCAGCTGCCCGCGGCCGAGGTGAGCGACGTCACCGAGGTGCCCCCCGGAGCCAGCGTCGAGGCGGGCCTCCACGTGCCCGCGAGCGTCGCCGAGGGGTCGGTCTGCCAGGTGCTCGTGAGGCTGGGCGGGCACGCGGGCGAGCGCCTCGTCACCAGCGTCGTCGGGCTCGACACCGGCGTCCCGGAAGACCGCGAGCGGGTCGAGGATCGCGAGCTCGTGGCGCTGCTCTCGCGCGTCGTCGCGGAGCGCGGGGCCGGGCCCGTCACCGCCGAGGACCTCGCCGCCTACCGCGCGAGCCAGCCGGCGCCCTGAACCGTCGGTGGCCGTATACGCGGAGTACTCGGTCGCGGCCCTCAGAGCCCTTCGCACTGGGCGCCGCTGAGCAGGCCCTGGCGGCAGCACACCGCGGCGTCGATGTAGCCGATCTGGCAGAGCTGGCGCCGCGACTCCTCATCCATCTCGACCTGGGTGCCCTCGACCGCGCCCTCGTCGGCGCGAGCGCGCGCCTCCTCCAGGACGCCCATCAGCGCCTGGACGGACTCGCGCTGGGCCTCGGCCCGGTTGTCCTGCTCACCGACGTCGTCGGCGACGCGGTAGAGCTCGACCGGCTCGAGGCCGCGCGGGTTGTTGGGGTTGGCGACGATGAGCTTGAGCTCCTCGAAGTCGCGCAGCTCGCGCACGCTCTCGAGGATGTTCCCCTCGTGGCTCTCCTCGGCGTAGACGCGCGTCGTGCCCTCCTCGAGGCTGCCGCCCTGGACGCCCTCGGGCGCCTCGAGGCCGATCACGTCGAGCACGCTCGGCATCAGGTCGATGCTCTGCACCCAGTGGCTCACGTGGGTGCCGGCGCGCGCGTTGGCGGGGAGCTTCACGAAGAGCGGCACGTGGACCTGCTCGTCGTAGAGCGTGGTGCCGTGCCAGAAGCCGCCGTGCTCGCCGAACTCCTCGCCGTGGTCGGCGGTCACGATGATCATCGTGTCGTCGTAGACGCCGCGCTCGCGCAGCGCGTCCATCAGGCGACCGAAGTGCTCGTCCCAGTAGGTGATCTCGCCGTCGTAGAGCTCGCGGAGCTCGCTCGCCTCCGACAGGTCCGGGTGCTGGTGCGCGGCGCGCGAGTAGCCGGTGCCGTCGTAGGGGTGCGGGAAGTACGGGTCGTGCGGGTCCATGTACCCGGCGAAGAGGAACCACGGCGAGCCCTCGGGCGCGGCGGTGTCGAGCCAGGTCACGATCTCGCGGTTGACCGTCTCGGCGTCCTGGTAGGCGCTCCCCGGCTCGACCTGGCCGTTCGCAGCGCGGTAGCGCTCGATGCCGCGGCGCAGGGCCTGGACGAGCAGGAGCTTGGCCGCGTTGTCGTCGGCGCCGAGCACGAACTCGGGCTCGAGGAAACGGTACGTCTCGAAGCCCTGGTTGAAGTTGAAGTAGGGCCCGACGTTGAAATTGGTGACCACGCCGTTGGTGGCGTAGCCGTGCTCCTGAAGCACCTCGGGGAGGGTCACGACCTCGTCGGGGAGCGCGTCGGGCTTTCCCATCACGCCGTGGCTCGAGGCGTAGCGGCCGGTGAGGATCGACGCGAAGCTCGGGCGGGTCCAGCTCGCGTTGCTGAACGCCTGGTCGTAGCGCACCGCGTCCTCGGCGAAGCGGTCGAGGTTCGGCGTCGAGCCCTCGCGGTAGCCGTAGGCGGGCAGGTGATCGGCGCGCAGGGTGTCGACCACGATGACGATCACGTTGGGCGCGCCCTCGGGCGCGGCCGGACGGCTCGGCGCGCCGTTCGCGTTGGCGTGCGGGCCGACGAAGGTGGTGACGAGCGCGACCGCGACGACCACGAGGCCGACGAACGCGGGCGAGCCCCACGCCTTGAGCATGAAGCGCCCAGCGCGCCCGCTCGTCCAGAGGCGGATCCCGAACGACAAGATGAGGTAGATGAGCGCGGCCGCGCCGGCGCAGGCGAGGAAGACGAGCGCGCCCTCCTTGGACTTCCAGACGAGCTCCTCGTGGAAGACGTCGCGCCGCACGCGGAACGCGCCGAGCGCGAGGCCCATGAACGCGACCAGGAACGCGGTGAGCCGCGCGTAGGCCTGCGGCTCCGGCACCGCCTCGCGCTTCATCCACCGGCCGATCACGGTCGAGGCGAGCATGAAGCCGCCGCCGCCGAACGCGCAGAAGATGCCGTAGGCGACCGCGCCGTAGGCGAGCACGCCGTAGCCCACGCGCCCGCCGCCGTCGGCCGCGATCACGCCGCCCTCGGCGAGGCCGACGATCATCCCGGCGAGCAGGCCGGCGCCGAGGCCGAGGGTCACGCCTTTGCCGACGCGAGGCCAGTCCGCCTCGGGCACGTCCGGGAGGTCGGCGTAGATCTTGTCCTCGCGCTCGGAGTCCTCGACCACGAGCTGCGCGTCGTAGCCCTGGCGTCGCAGGAGGAAGAACGGGACGCCGATGGCGGACACGCACATCTCGGCGA
>JAUHXR010000382.1 GCA_030426845.1 Polyangia bacterium
CCTCGGCGAGCTGTCCCGGCCGGCCGTTCCTCAGCCGCGGCTACTGCCCCGGCGACGAGCCGCCGACCCCGGAGGAGGCGCTCCTGGCCCAGGCCGAACCTCCGGCGCCGCCGACCCCGCCGACCCCGCCGACTCCACCCCCGGCGGCGCCGCGGCCTCGGCCCACGCCCCCCGCGACACGCCCCTCGCCGCCGCCGGTCTCACCTCCCGCGGCCGAGCCGCCGCTGCCCGCGGCCTGCGTCTCCAACCGCGACTGCCCCCGCGGCCAGGTCTGCTCAGGGACCGAGGGCTGCGCCTCGGACTGGCACTGCCAGCGCCCGCCCGAGCGTTGCATCAGTGACACTCAGTACTTCTGTGGCTGCACTGGCGAGACCTTCACCGCGCCGATGAACTGCCCCGGCCGGCCACACCGCCACCGCGGCTCCTGCCCGAGGGAGTAGGTCCGGGACGAGAGCTCGGGATGTGGACCGGGTCGGGGTCCGGGTCCGGGTCCGGGTCCGGTTCCGGGTCCGGGTCCGGGTCCGGGTCCGGGTCCGGGTCCGGGTCCGGGGCCGGTTCCGGGTCGGGGTCCGGGTCCGGGTCCGGTTCCGGGTCCGGGTCCGGTTCCGGGTCGGGGTCCGGTTCCGGGTCGGGGTCCGGTTCCGGGTCGGGGTCCGGTTCCGGTTCCGGCTCCGGTTCCGGTTCCGGGTCCGCTCCGGCTCCTCAGACCGACCGACTCAGACCGACCGGCGGCCCAGCGCACCCGCGAGGCCACGGAGCATCTCGATGCCCGCTGGCTCGAGGGGGGCCTGGAGCGCCTTCTCGGCATCGGCGATGAGACCGTCGAGGCGCGCCTCGAGGGCCGCTCGCGCCCCGACCTGCTCGAGGCAGGCCTTGGCCGCGGCCACCTCGGCGTCCGTCGCATCGAGTCGCCCGAGGACCGCATGGACCGGCGCGAGGGTGGCCTCGTCGGCCCGCTCCTCGGCGATCTGGATGAGCGCGGTGCGCTTGCCGTGGCGCAGGTCGTCGCAGGGCTTGCCGGTCTTCTCCGGGTCCCCGAAGGTCCCGAGGAGGTCGTCGCGCATCTGGAACGCCTCACCGATCGGCTCCGCGTAGGCCATCAGCGCGTCGCGCTGGGCCGGGCTCGCGTCGGCGAGGGCCGCGCCCAGGGCCACCGGGCCCTTCACGGTGTAGCTGCCCGTCTTGAGCTGCTGCATCCGCGATACATTCGCGCTCTCGATGAGGTCGAGCTGCTGGCCGACCAGCACCTCCTCGTGCATCGCCATGACCACGCGGAGCACGTCCTCGCGCCCGCGAGCGGCCTGGGTGAGCAGCTTCCAGCTCTGCGCGCAGGCGAGGTTGCCGGCCAGGATCGCGAGCGACGCCCCGAGCCGCCGGTCGCCGGTGCTCGCGCCGAACATGGTGTGGACCGACGGACCGCCGCGGCGCTCGTCGTCGTCGTCCATCCAGTCGTCGTGGATGAGCAGGTAGCTCTGGAGCAGCTCGAGGCCGGCGCAGGCGTCGATGACGTCGCCGAGGCCACCCTCCGGGCGCACCGCGCGGTAGGCCGCGAAGAGGAGCGCCGGCCGGAAGCGCTTGCCGCCCCGCATCGTCAGCGAGCGCACCGCGCCCAGCAGCTCGTCCGCCTCCGGCGCCAGCGCCCCCAGGGGGGCCCGCTCGCCCTCGAAGTACGCGTCGAGGTGCTCCTCCACGCCGCTCCGGACCTCGGTCAACCAGGTGTGGCTCACGTCATTCACTCCCGTCGAGGCGGGGACCCTGAAGAGCCCGAGGCCGCCTGTCAACACGACAGATGTGAACACGGTTCAGCCCCGATATTCGGTCGTGAACCGCGTTCGCCCAGGTACGAAATCGGCTGGACCACCCCCCTGTCGTCGGCTAGCGTCGCGGCCCGAAGGCGGGCGGGAAGAGAGGGCCGCGGTGCGCCCGGAGCCCGGTGCCCTCAGAAGCCTCGCCGAGAAAGCGTGGAGCCGTGAACAGCGCGATCCCCCGTTTCTACCGACTGACCCAAGAGGAGCGTCGCCAGCGCGTCGCCGAGGTCGCCGAGCTCGACGCCGACGATCTGTGCCGGCTTCGCCCGGCCGAGGGGCTCTGCGAGACCCACGCCGAGCGCATGGTCGAGAACGCCCTCGGCGTCTTCGGGCTGCCGCTCGGGGTCTGCGTCAACCTCCGCGTCGACGGCGAGGACATCCTGCTGCCGATGGCGGTCGAGGAGCCGTCGGTGATCGCCGCGTGCAGCTTCGCGAGCAAGCTCCTGCGCGCGGGCGGCGGCGTGACGAGCGAGCTGAGCGACCCGATCGTGGTCGGCCAGATCCAGCTCCTCGAGGTGCCCGATCCGGCGGCGGCCGAGGCGGCGCTCAAGGCGGCGGAGCCCGAGCTGATCGCGCTCGCGAACTCCGGTCACCCGCGCCTGCTCGACGCGGGCGGCGGCGCGCGCGGGCTCGAGGTCCGGCCGCTGCCGCGCCTCGACGCCGACGACCCGTGCGGCGACATGCTCGTGGTCCACCTCGCGGTCGACGTCCGCGACGCGATGGGCGCCAACGCGATCAACTCGATGTGCGAGCGCCTCGCGCCGCGCGTCGCCGACCTCACCGGCGGCCGGGTCGCGCTGCGGATCCTCAGCAACCTCACCGACCAGCGCACCGTCACCGTCACGGGGCGCGTCCCCTTCGCCTCGCTCGAGGGTCGCGGCGCCCCCGACGGCGAGACGCTCGCGCGCCGCATCGAGGAGGCGAGCGTCTTCGCCGAGCGCGACCCCTACCGCGCGTGCACCCACAACAAGGGCATCATGAACGGCGTCGACGCGGCCCTGATCGCGCTCGGCCAGGACTGGCGCGCGGTCGAGGCCGGCGCGCACGCCTACGCGGCCAAGGACGGCCGCTACACGGCGATGGCGCGCTGGCGCGTCGAGGACGGCCACCTCGTCGGCCGCATGACGATCCCGCTCGCGGTCGGCACCGTCGGCGGCGTGGCCAAGAGCCACCCGGTGGTCGCCGTGAACCGCAAGATCGCGCAGATCGATCGCGCCGACCGGCTCGCCGCCGCGTGCGCCGCGGCCGGCCTCGCCCAGAACCTCGGGGCGCTCCGCGCGCTCGCGGCCGAGGGCATCCAGCACGGCCACATGCGCCTGCACGCCCGCAACGTCGCGGTGGAGGCCGGCGCGGCCGAGCACGAGGTGCTCGAGGTCGCCCGCCGTATCGCCGACGCGGGTCGGGTCAACGCGGACGGCGCCAAGGCGGCCCTCGCGGAGCTGCGCGGCGTCGCGGCCCCCGAGTCGGAGCTGCCGCGCGCGACCCGCCACACGTCGGGGGTCGTCCCGGCTCACGGCCGGCCCTTCACGCCCGAGCGGCCCGCCGCGACCAGCCCGGCCGCGACCAGCCCGGCCGCGGCCTCGGCCCCCAGCCCCGCCGCCGCGGACCCGTCGCCCACGGTGGCGGAGCGGCCCGTCGGCAACACCGTCCTCGTCACCGGCGCCTCGGGCCACCTCGGCGCCAACCTCGTGCGCCGGCTCCTCGACGACGGCCACGAGGTCCGCGTGCTCCTCCGGCGCGGCAGCGACAACGGCGCGGTGGACGGCCTCGACGTCGACCGCGTCTACGGCGACCTGCGCGACGCCCGCTCGCTCCCCGCCGCCCTCAAGGGCGTCGACTCCGTGTTCCACGCCGCGGCCCAGCTCTCGACCGTGCCGCCCACGCCGGAGATCCAGCGCGAGGTCTACGAGAGCAACGTCTTCGGCGCCCGCAACCTGCTCCGCGCGGCCGGCGACGCGGGCGTCGACCGCGTGGTGGTGACCGGGAGCTTCAGCGCGACCGGCTACGACCTCGACGACGCCACCCGCCCGGCGAACGAGGAGATGCCGCACTGGCCCTTCGACGATGTGCTCCCCTACGTGCGGAGCAAGGTCCTCGTGGAGCACGAGGCGCTCAAGGCCTGCGTCGAGGGCCTCGACGTGGTCATCGCGACGAGCTGCGCGATCCTCGGGCCGCACGACTACAAGCCGTCGCGCATGGGCCAGCTCCTGCTCGACTTCGCCCACGGCAAGATGAAGGGCTTCATCCCCGGCGGGTTCGACTTCGTCGCGGCGGCCGACCTGGTGGAAGGACACTTGCTCTCGTACAAGCGGGGTCGCGCCGGCCAGAAGTACATCCTCTCGACCTCGTACATGGAGGTCGACGAGCTGATGGGGATCTACGAGGAGGTCACCGGCCACCCGCGGCCGCGCGTCCGCCTCCCCGGCGCGGTGATGGCGCCGCTCGCCGAGGTGTCGAGCTTCGTGATGGGCAACCTCTTCCCCGAGGCGCCGCAGCGGCTGACCCCCTACGCGGTGTCGATCCTGCGCAAGCGCCGCCGCGCGGACACCGGCAAGGCGCAGCGCGAGCTCGGCTACCGGCCGACCTCGATCCGCCAGGCGATCCACGCGGCCCACGCCGACTTCGCGCGGCGCGGCCTCGTCCCGGCCCGCGCCGGGACCACCGAGCCCCCCGCGGTCGAGGACGCGCGCCCCGCCTTCGAGACCCCCACCGCCCGCGCGGCGAGTGTGCGCTGAAAAGGACGTTGACCATGGCCGAGACCCTCGAAGCCGACGTTGCGATCATCGGAGCCGGGCCCGCGGGGACCGCCGCGGCGGCCCACCTCGGGACCCTTGGGATCAAGGACGTCCTCCTCGTCGACCGCCACGACTTCCCCCGTGACAAGACCTGCGGCAGCGGCATCTCGCCCAAGGGCATCGAGACGCTCAAGCAGCTCGGGGTCTGGGAGGACGTCGCCGAGCACGCTTACTGGATCCGCGGCATCCGCATCGTCGCGCCGGGCGGCCGCGACAGCTGGCAGTCGGCGGGCGACGTGGCCGAGGCGGTGGTGTGCAAGCGCCGCGTGCTCGACCACCTCCTGCTCCAGAAGGCGCTCTCGGGCGGCACCCGCTTCATCCCGCACTTCGACGCCGCCGAGGCGATCGAGGAGAACGGCCGGATGCTCGGCTTCCGCGGCCGCGACGGCCGCGAGGTGCGCGCCAAGATGACCCTGGTCGCGGGCGGCAGCCACTGCCGCGTGGGCCTCCCGGAGCTGCGCCCGCGCCGCACCATCCAGGCGATCATGGGCTGGTGGGACAACGCCGAGTTCCGGCCGCACCACGTCGAGATGATCTTCGACCGGATGATCGAGCCTTACTACGGCTGGCTGTTCCCCGAGTCGGAGACGCGGGTCAACATCGGGATCACCTACGAGGACCCGCCGGACGGCAAGAAGAACGCGCGCGAGCTCTTCAAGCGCTTCCTCGACAAGCACTACGCCGAGCGCCTCGCCAACGCGACCCAGGTCGGCGGCTTCCGCGGCCACCCGGTGGTGTGGAGCTACAAGATCGACAAGCTGACCGCCCCGGGCCGCATCGCGATCGGCGAGTCCGGCCTCATGACCCACCCGGCGACCGCCGAGGGCATCTACCAGGGCATGCGCTCGGGGATGCTCGGGGCGGAGGCGGCGGCCGACATCATCCAGGGCCGCCGGCCGCAGGCGGAGGCGTTCGAGCGCTACGAGAAGGGCTGCGTGAAGGCCTTCCAGCTCTCGTTCTGGGGCGGCGGCGTGTTCCGCAAGCTGGTCAAGACCAACGCGCTCGACTGGCTCATCGCGGCCACCGACCAGCCGATCGTCCAGTCCGCGACCGCGAAGCTGATGGCGCACATGTAGGAGGCGAGGAGTGTTCACCCGCAAGCGATACGATGTCGCGGTGGTCGGCGCCGGGATCAGCGGCGCCACCGCGGCCCTCGCTTGCGCCGCGCGCGGCCAGCGGGTGCTCCTCCTCGAGCAGGATCCCCACGCCGACCCCGGCGTCCTCGGCGAGTGGATCCACCCGCCCGGCATGGACGTCCTCGAGGGGCTCGGCGTCGACCTCACCGCGCCGCTCGGCTACCCGACCGGCAAGGGCTTCGCGCTCTGTCCGGAGGACGGCTCCTCGCCGATCGTCCTGCCCTACCGCGCGGGCCGCTTCGGCTTCAGCCTCGAGCGCGGCCTCCTCGTCGAGACGCTCCGCGCCCACATCGAGCGCGCGGCCGACGTGGACTTCGCGGCCGGCGCGCTCGCCACGCGGGTCGAGGACGGGCTCGTCGCCTACGTGGTCGGCGATCGCACCTACTCGGCCCAGGCCGATCGGGTCGCGCTCGCGACCGGGGCGGAGACGCGCGCGATCAGCCAGGCGGGCCGGGTCGTCCTCACCTGCGAGGAGCGCCCGCCGACCCACCGCTACGCGAGCGTCGTGCTCCGCCGCGTGCGCCTGCCCTTCGAAGGCTACTTCCACCTCTTCGTCGGCGGCCCCGGCCCCGCCTTCGCCTATCGCGTCGGCCCCGGCACGGTGCGGCTCATCCTCGACGTCCCGCTCGGCATGCCCGTGCCGCGGACCGGCGGCGACGCGCTCTACGAGGCCTTCGCGCCCGCGCTCGCCGAGGATCTGCGCGCGCCCTTCGCGGCCGCCCTCGCCGAGGGCCCGCCCCGCTGGACGCGCGGTCGCCTCGAGCCGCGGAGCGCGCCGTCCGACGGGGTCGCGCGGCTCGGGGAGGCGGTCGGCTCGCTGCCCCAGCTCACCGCGCCCGGCCCGACCCTCGGCCTGCTCGACGCGGCCGCCTTCGCGAGCGCGCCGTCGGTCGCGGCCTACCGCAAGGAGCGCGGCCGGCAGAGCCGCGTGCCCGAGACGATCGCGGTGGGCCTCAGCGAGCTGTTCACCGACGACGCCCCCGAGATCGTCGCCATCCGCCGCGCGGCCTACGGCATGTGGCGCGCCCGCGCCGACGAGCGCCTCCGCACGATGGGGTTCGTCTCGGGCGAGGGCGAGTCGGTGCTGCGCTTCGGGAGCTCGTGCCTCCGCGTGATGCTCAACGGCGCGCGCAAGGTCGCCTCGCGCGGGGTGCGGACGGGCGCGCTCCGTCACGCCAACGCGGTCGGGGTCGACATGGCGCGGCGCATCGGCTGGATGTTCGGCGGGAGCCTCGGCCTCGTCGAGCGCCTGCCTGACGTCCTGCGCCAGCGCCTCGAGCGACGGGCCGCCACCCGCTACGGGCGCGCGCTCCACGGGGCGCCGGGCGGCGAGGTCGTGGGCCTGCCGCAGAAGGAGGCGGCCGACGTTCGCCTCGCGCTCCGCCGCGGCGTCGAGGCGCTCGTGCGCGAGCAGGCCGAGGACGGCTCCTTCGAGGGTGAGGTCGTCTGGTGCCCGATGCTCGCCGCGCAGTACGTCCTCGCGCGCTACGTGATGGACCGCCCGGTCGAGCCGGAGCGCGCGCGCCTGTTCCTCAAGCACTTCGAGGACACGCGCCTGCCGGACGGCGCCTGGGGCCTGTCGCCGACCGGCGAGCCGTACCTCTTCACCACCGCGCTCGTCTACGTCGCGGCCCGGCTGCTCGGCGCCGAGAAGGACTCGCCGCTGCTCGCGCGCGCCAAGGCGTTCATCCGCGCCGAGGGCGGCGTCGTCGGCATCCCGAGCTGGGGCAAGCTCTGGCTCGCGCTCGTCGGCCTCTACGAGTGGGACGGCGTCGCGCCGGTCGTGCCCGAGCTGTGGAGCGCGCCGCGGTGGCTGCCGATGCATCCGTCGCGCTACTACTGCCACACCCGCCTCATCTACCTCGGGATGGCGACGCTCTACGGCGAGCGCCTGACCAAGGCGCCGAGCCCGCGGGTGCGCGCGATGCGCGACGAGCTCTTCCTCGAGCCCTACGACACGATCGACTTCGCGGCCGCGCGGCGCGCGCTCCGCCCCGGCGACATCCACGTCCCGCCGAGCGCCGGCCTCGAGCTCGCCTACCGCGCGCTGGTGCTCTTCGAGAAGACGCGCAGCCGCAGCCAGCGCACGGCGGTCCTCGCGCAGATGCGTGAGCGGATCCGCTACGAGCTGCGCAGCACGAGCTACACCTGCATCTCGCCGGTGAGCGGGCTGCTCGGCCTCCTCGCGCTCTACTCGGCCGACCCGGCCGACCCGGACCTCGACAAGGCGCTATCCGGGTTCGAGGGCTGGATCTGGGAGGACGAGGCCGAGGGCGCGCGGGTCTGTGGCGCGCGGAGCGCGAGCTGGGACTCGGCCTTCGCCGCCCAGGCCCTCGCCGCCGCGGC
>JAUHXR010000383.1 GCA_030426845.1 Polyangia bacterium
TCGAGGGCTTCGACGGCTTCGAGGCCATCGTGTTCGTCGACGACCAGGTGTTCTTCGCGGTCGAGGGCAACCGCGACGAGACGCGCTTCGCGGGCTTCGTGGTGCGCGGCCACGTCGAGGGCGACCTCGCGCGGATCGTCCTCGAGCCGGAGCGCTACGCGGCCTTCGAGGCGCAGAACGACCTCGCCAACACCGGCTACGAGACCCTGCTGCGGCAGGGCGACCGGCTGCTCGCGATCTACGAGACCAACGGCGAGGTGAACCCGCGCCCCTACGCGGTCGCCATCGACCGCGACCTCGCGCGCCGCGCCAACCTGCCGGTGCGCCACCTCGAGTACCGGGTGACCGACGCGACCTCGGTCGACGCCGAGGGGCGCTTCTGGGTCGCCAACTACCACTGGCCCGGCGCGCCCTGGGCGTCCGGCGCCTGCTCGCTCACCGAGCGCTACGGTCAGGGCGAGAGCCACGCACGCTGCGCGACCGTCGAGCGCCTCGTCGAGATGCAGATCACCGACCTGGGGATCCAGCCGACCGACCGGCCGCCGATCCTGTTCGAGCTGGTCGACGACGAGCACGCCCGCAACTGGGAGGGGCTCGTCCGGCTCGAGGGCCGCGGGTTCCTCGTCGTCACCGACGAGCACCCCGACACGATCCTCGCGTTCGTGCCGGGGCCGTAGCTCAGAACATCCCCGAGCCGCCGCGCATGCAGTTGACGCACTCGGGCGCGGTGGGGTTCATGCTGCACGAGAGCGGGCAGTAGTTGACGCGGTTGAACACGTACTCGCCCGCGCTGCCGTCGTCGATCGGGTCGCACTCCACGCTGAGCCCGACGACGCTCATCTCGCCGTAGCCGCCGGTGTTCGCGAACTGGGCCGCGCAGGTCGGATCCGCGCCGACCCAGGAGGCGAGGGGCGGCAGCTCCTGGGGCACGTCGCGCGTCATGTACCAGAAGTCGCCGGTGCACACGCGCGCCACGGTGCAGTCCGCGGCGCTCGGCGCGTCGGCGTTGCCCGCTTTCAGCGTGTAGCAGAGGTTGAAGCGGCCCTCGCAGTCGACGGTGAGCCGGTTCGCGCTCCAGGTCGGCCCCGGCGGGGTCGGCGGCGGGCCGCTCGGCGCCGGGCACGTGCCGTCGCTCGGGTTGGTCGACACCGCGTGGATGACGCCGCCCGGGTTGTACGTGATGAAGCAGGGGCTGAGGTTGTCGAGCTCCCAGCGGCCGGCCGAGAAGCAGCGGCAGGCCTGGGGTCCGCGCTCGGCGCCCTCGACCGGCAGGACCGCGCCGACGCAGGGGCCCCACGCGCCCATGAACTCGTCGAACGGCTGGCAGGTGGTCACGCCGTCCATGCAGATCCCTCGCCCGCGGTTCACCCGCAGGCCCGGCCAGCAGGCCGCGGTCTCGCCCGGAGTGGTGCAGGGGCAGCCCTCGCGGTTCTTGTCGTCGGGGCACTCCGGCGTGCCGCCGGGAGGGTCGCCGACCGGGCGCATCGTGCCGTCCTCGAGGCACTCCATGGGCGGCGGGTCCATCGCCCAGAACGCGTCGGGGTTGGGCCGGGCGTCGCGCCGCTCGCCGCCGTCGCGCTCGATGAACGCGGGCCCCGCGTCCATCCGGAGCTCGCCCGCGTCCATCGACGGGTCGAGGCAGATGCCGCCCGTGCAGGTCGCGCCGGCGACGCAGGTCGAGCCGACGTCGCACGGGCAGCCGTGGGTGCCGGGCTCGCAAGCCGGGGTGGCGTCGCACTCGCAGCCGGCGAGCCACAACATCGCCGCCGCCGCGCTCAGGCTCATCGCACGCGCCATCGTCGCCTCCATGCGGACCAGCCTATCACCGGCGCCGCAGCGCCCTGCGGATCACAACTTCCTTACCGACCGGGGGTCGGCCGGCTAAGGTGCCCGTCGCGATGGACGTTCAGGTCGCCGACTGGCTCGCGCTCACCGTCCGCTGGCTCCACGTGATCTTCGGCGTCGCGTGGATCGGGACGTCGTTCTACTTCAACTGGCTCAACAACCAGATCCGCCCCGTCGAGGACGGCCCGACCCCCGAGCGGGTCGACGGCGAGCTCTGGAGCGTGCACGGCGGCCACTTCTACCAGGTGGTGAAGTACAAGGTCGCGCCCGAGCGGCTCCCCCGCACGCTCCACTGGTTCAAGTACGAGGCCTACTTCACCTGGGTCTCCGGCTTCGTGCTGCTGTGCCTCGTCTACTACCTCGAGCCGACCGCGTTCCTCGTCGACTCGACCGTCCTCGCGCTCCACCCGCACGTGGCGATCGCGATCGGCGTGGGCACCCTCCTCGTCGGGTGGGTCGTCTACCACCTGCTCTGCAAGTCTCCTCTCGGGCGACACCCCGTCCCGTTCGCGATCGTCGGCTTCGCCTTGATGACCGGCGTGGCGTACGGGCTCAGCGAGGTGTTCGGGAGCCGCGCGGCCTACATCCACGTCGGCGCGCTCATCGGGACGCTGATGGCCTGGAACGTCTTCTTCGTCATCATCCCCAACCAGAAGATCGTCGTCGACGCGATGAGCAAGGGCGAGGAGCCGCCCGCGCACCTCGGCGCGGCCGCGTCGCAGCGCTCGCTCCACAACAACTACTTCACGCTGCCCCTGCTGTTCATCATGGTCAGCAACCACTACCCGATGACCTTCGGGCACGCGCAGAGCTGGGCGATCCTCGCCGGGCTCTCGCTGGTGGGGGCGGGCGTCCGCCACTGGTTCAACCTCCGGGGCAAGGGGCAGAACAACGTCTGGATCCTCCCCGTGGCCGCGGCCTCGATGATCGGCCTCGCGCTCGTCAGCGCGCCCGAGCGCCACGAGTACGAGGGCGAGGTGACCTTCGCGATGGTGCGCGACATCGTCGAGCGCCGCTGCGTCGAGTGCCACTCGGCGCAGCCGACGAGCGAGCTCTACCCGGTCGCGCCGCAGGGGATCATGTTCGACGAGCCGCAGCAGATCGTCGACCGCGCCGCGCGCATCCACAACCAGGTGGTGGTGAACCAGACGATGCCGCTCTCGAACCTCACCGGGATCACCGACGAGGAGCGCGCGATCGTCGGCGCGTGGTTCACGCGCGGCGCGTCGGCCGAGTAGGGCTCACTCGTCGATCCAGCACGTGACGACGCCGAGGCCGCCCGGCCGCGTCCAGCCCTCGCGCTCGTAGAAGCCCGCCGCGCTCTCCTCGGTCAGGAGCACACCGCGCTTGACCCCGGCGAAGCGCGCTCGGCAACGCGCGAGCAGCGCCCGGCCGAGGCCGGCGCTCTGGCGCTCGGGGAGCACGAGGAGGTCCTGGAGGAACCAGATCGTCGCGCCGTCGCTCACGCAGCGCGCGAGGCCGAGCAAGCGCTCGCCCTCGTAGGCGGCCGTCACGTAGGTGCTCGCCGCGAGCCCCTCGAGGAGGCGCGGGTCGCGCGCGTAGTCCGTCCACCCGACCGCCTCGTAGAGCGCCCGCGTGGCGTCGGGCGCGGGCGGCGCGTCCTCGAAGCGAGGGCTCATGACGTGGGCTCGGCCTCGGCCCCCTCGTCCTCCGAGGCGTCCTCGTCCTCCGAGGCGTCCTCGTCCTCCGAGGCGTCCTCGTCCTCCGAGGCGTCCTCGTCGCTGCTGCCCTCGGGCGCCGGCGGGGCCAGCTCGTAGACCTCGATCATCTCGCGCCCGCGCTGCACGCAGTAGGCGCGCCACGGGAGCCACGGGGACTCTTCGCCGAGCGCAGCGAGGCGCCGCTGGCAGTAGGCGTAGTAGACGACGGCCTCGGTGGTGATCGGGCGCAGCACGTCGCGGAGGCTGGCCGCGTAGACCTCGAGCAGCTCCTCGTCAGCCGCGATGTCGCCGGGGATCGGCGCGCCGCGCACGTCGGCCGCGAGGTCCTCCATCGCGTAGCCCATCAGCCCCGAGGCCACCGCGCGCTCGTGCGGCGGCTCCGCCCCGACGTCCTCGCTCGTCTGGATGACCGCGCGCATCTGATCGCGCCGTGCGGTGAGCCACGCGGTGAAGGGCCCCTCCGACCACGCGTCGATCGCCTCGCGGGTCGCCTCGCTCGGCGGGTCCGGGGGCCGCACCGCGACCGTCTCCTCGATCTGGGTCCACACCGCCTGGAGCGGCGCGCTCAGCTCCTCGCGCGCGACCGCGGGCTGCGGCACGGGGACCGGAACCGTCGTGCGGAGCGGGTGGGCCTCGGCCTCGCTCTCGCCGCCGCTGGTCGCGTGGGCGGGGGGCGTCTCGGTCGAGGTCGCCTCGGTCGAGGGGCCGCCGCCGCAGGCGATGAGGAGCAGAGGGAGGGGGAGGAGGGTCGCGAAGCGCATCGCGCGCATGCTACCCCGCCACGCGTCCCGCGCACGGTCGAAGCCCCGCGGACCCCGGACGTGCCCTCCGCGATGGGGGAGCGCTGTTCGGGGAGGGTGTCCTCGGGTGTCCCCGGGCCAGGGTGACCGACTGCGGACGCGCTCGAAGGCAAAAGCGGCCAATCCATCCCGCAGATGGGTTCGCGGTGCTATCTTTTGGCGTCGTGACGCGCGCCCGTTCACCTCTGGTCGTCCTGCTCGACGATGACGAGCTGTGGCTGCGCTCGCTCGCGCGCGCGTTCAAGGCGCGCGGCGGCCGCGTGGTCGTGTTCACGACCCCCGAGCAGCTCCTCGAGGCGTGGACTGACGGCCTGTCGGCGGACGTGATGGTCATCGACTTCGTCCTCGGCTTCGGTTGGGACGGAGCCCGGGTGGCGCGCGCGATACGCGAGCGGGCGAGCACGACGCCCCCGCCGCTCGTGCTGCTCAGCGGCACCCTCGAGGAGGTGGGCGCCGCGGATCTGGAGGCCTTCGACCTGGCCCTCTCGAAGGGCGACTCGATGGCCGACGTCGTCGATCAGGTGCTCGCCCAGCCCCGCGCGTCGACCCGCAAGTCGCACCACCGCCTGCGGCCCGCGACGCCCAGCGACGCCCTGCGCCGCCGCCGCCGCAAGCGAACCCCGCAATAGGAGCTTGATTCGCTACCGTCGCGATGCGGATCCCGGAGCGCCATGCGTTCGGATCGGCGTCGGACGTGACGAGGCGATGCTCGGGCATCGTCGAGGAGCGGCCGGCGGCGACCAGGCGCGCCCTCGCAACCGCGATCCATCACGGTCGATTCTTCAACGGGCTGTTAGATTCGAACGGTGTCCTCCGGTCCGGCGAGCCACGCGACCACAACCCTCCGCCTGCTCCTGCCGCCTTCCGTCGGCGCCGATCGGGCGCGGGCGCGGGCCGAGCTGCTCGACCAGTCGCTGCGCGCGGACCTCGCCGAGAAGATCGCGATCACGGTCGCCGACGGCTACTCCGACCTCGCGCGACGGGTCGAGCGAGGCGAGACGGACCTCGTGTGGATGCCGCCGACCGTCTGCGCGCGCCTCGAGCCGCGCCTGCGTCGCATCTACAAGTGCGTCCGCTACGGCGGGACGTCCTATCGCTCGGCGATCGTCACGCGCCGCGGTGAGGTGACGACCCTCTCGGCGCTCGTCGGGAAGCGAGCCGCCTGGGTCGATCGCCTCTCGGTGGGCGGATACCTCCTCGCGATCGGGGAGCTGCGCCGCGCGGGGTTCGGCGAGGCGGACCTCGGGCCCGAGCGCTTCCTCGGCAGCTACCCCGACGCCCTCGGCGCGGTGCTCGACGGCGAGGCCGACTTCACCGCGCTCTCGGTGCGCGACGAGACGAGCGACGCGCTGCGCGACGCCCTCGCGGCCTACGGCGGCAAGGCGGCGGCGGACCGGCTGGTCAGCCTGCGCACCACGCGGAGCTCTCCCAACGACGCGGTCGGCCTCACCCGCGCGCTCGACGAGCGGCGCGCCGCCCGCATCGCGAGCCGGGTGTTCGAAGGCGAGGGGGCGCGCGCCCGCGCCGCGCTGTGCCTCGCCCTGGAGGCGGAGGGCTTCGTCCGGGCCGAGCCGTCCGAGTACGAGTCGCTCCGCCGGATGCTCCCCGAGAAGACGTGAGCGGCACCGATCGCCGGGTCGGCTGGCCCGTCCTCGTCGTCCTCCTCGCCTTCCTGGCCGGGGCGATCTACCTCGTGCGCCGGGTCCACGAGGACACGGTCGCGGGAGACCCCGGGCGCGGGGCGACCGCGCCGCTCGCGGTGGACGCGTCGGTGCCGGAGGGCGAGGGCGGCTACGTGCGGCACGCCTGGGGTCCCGACGGCGGCGCTCCGCTCCCCGGCCTCGCGCCGGGTCGCGACCCGCAGCGCGCCTTGATGGAGCGGCAGATCGGCGGCGACGCGGGCTTCGAGCTGCCGTTCGAGCCGCTCGAGGTCGGGGTCACCCTGCTCGACATCGAGGGGCAGCCGCCGATCGGGGTTGACAGTGAGCCTTGCTTGCTCCGTGTGCTCCCCGTGGTCGCGCCCCCGTACGACTGCGTGGTGCGCGTGGTGTGCGGCGGCGCGGTCGTTTACCCGAATCCGTCGCAGACCGGCGGCTTCAACCGGTGCGCGCTCGCGGGGCGCGCGGTGAGCCGGGTCGAGGACGAGGGGACCACGGCGGAGGACGAGGACCCGACGCTGTCGCTGGACGTGGCGCGGCGCCGGCTGATCGTCGGCGACCGCACCGACGCGGGCCGCTACCGTCTCCGCTTCCGCCTCGACCGGTGAGGTCTACCAGGGTTGGCCGACCTGGGTCTTCGGGCTCGCGCGCACGTGCTGCGGCGGCGTGACGAAGGCGGGCGCGGGGGCGGCGGTGGCGGCCGGTCGAGGGGCCGGTCGCGGCGCGGGGCGGGTGGGGCGCGCGAGGAGCCAGCCGACCCACGGCGCGGGCCAGGCCTCGCCGTCGCGGGCGCGCCACGCGACGTAGCTGCGCACCCCGATCCTGGTCGCGAGGACCAGCGCGAGCGGGGCGAGGAACAGGAGCAGCCCGAGGCGTGAGGGCGACGCGACGAGCACGAGCCCGAGCAGGCCGATCGCCCCGAAGGTGAGGAGCGCGCCCTCGAGCACCAGCTGCACCGCCGCGTGCTTGGCCGTCCGGCGGAGCCACGGCTCCTTGGCGAGCGCGAGCGCCGCGAGCGCCGCGACGAGGTTGAT
The DNA here is from genome assembly GCA_030426845.1 of Polyangia bacterium. GTDB lineage: Bacteria > Myxococcota_A > Polyangia > Polyangiales > Sandaracinaceae > JAUHXR01. Next base: position 7,020 of record JAUHXR010000383.1, read on the forward strand.
CGGATCGAGCGGGGACCAGATCAGCGCGGCCCAGGTGCGCTCCGCGGGCGGTCCCGGCCGCGCCGCCCGACGGGCCGCCGGCGCGACGCGGGCCTCGGACTCGAGCGCCTCCGCCAGCGCCTCCGCCGCCTCGACGAGACCACGGGCGGCGCCGCGCGGGCCTCGGACCAGGACGACCCCGGTGTCGTCGCGGACCAGCTCGAGCCGCCACCCGAGGCCGTGCGATCGCAGCACCACCGCGTCGGGGGACTTGAGGACCTCGGCCGGCCGACCGGCCCGCTCGAGGAGCCGCTCGGCGAGGTCGAGCCGCACGAGGTCCCGCGAGGCGCGCCGGGGCGCGCTCAGCGCGAGCCACGCGCCCACGACCGCGAGGCCCGCCGCGGTGAGCGCGGCGAAGGCCGCGCCGGCCACCCACAGGAGGGTCGACGGGGCCGCGACGAACACGAGCGTCCAATAGAGCCCGAGCAGCGACGCGGGCGCGAGCACCCCGACCGCCGCGGCGCGCGCGTAGAGCTCCCCGACCGGCCGCCGGAGGACCACCACGTCGTCGTCGAGCTCGTGGAGATAGCTCACCCAGGCGGATCATACGTCAGCCTCGGCCGCGCTGTTCCCCGCCGTCCGCCCCGCTGGCCGGCCCGCCGAGCCGCGCGCCGGATCAGGCGCCCCTCACGCGGCCGTGCGGGGTGCCTTCACCGTACCCGCTCAGGCTCTGGACCCCGACGATCGCGCGCTCGTGGAAGCTCGCGAGGTCGGCCGCACCGACGTAGGTGAGTGCGGACTGGAGCCCGGTGATCATGTCGACGACGATCGAGCCGACGCTCTCGCGTCCGGGCTGGATGTAGATGCGCGAGGTGCTGATCCCCTCGCGGAAGAAGCCCTTCTTGGCGCGCTCGAACGCGTCGAGCCCGGCGGTGCGCTCGGCCACCGCGCGGGCCGAGGCCATGCCGTAGTTCTGCTTGTAGATGTTCCCCTCGGCGTCGACCTTGA
>JAUHXR010000025.1 GCA_030426845.1 Polyangia bacterium
GCGCGATCGGCGAGATGCTCGCGCTGGTGGTGCACGACCTGCGCAACCCGGTAGCGACCATCAGCGCGAACCTCTCGTTCATCCGCGACGTGGCCGGGGTGGAGGACCCCGACGCGATCGAGGCACTCGACGACGTGGACATCGCGCTCGCCGATCTCACGCGCGGGCTCGAGCAGCTCGGCTGGGTCGGGCGCTGGATCGGGGGCCACCGCACCTCCGAGGCGGCGTCCGCGGACGCCCGGCCCAACGTCGAGCAGGGCGTGCGGCGCGCGGGGGTGGACGCGAAGCTCCAGCTCCCCGACGAGCCCGTGGTGGTGTCGGCGGCCGGGAACGCGCTCGGCCGGCTCACCGAGCTGCTCGTCCGCAACGCGGCGATGCACGCGAGCCCCACCAGCATCGAGGTCGAGCTGCGCGCGACGGACGACGGGGCGCGCCTCGAGGTGCGCGACTCCGGGGCCGCGGTGGCCGAGGACCTGCGCGCCGAGATCTTCACCCTCGCCGGTCAGCACGCTGCCAAGGGGCGGGCCGACGGCCGCTACTCCCGAGTGGTCGGTCTGCTCGCCGCGCGCGCCCTCGCCGACGCCCTCGGCGCGACCATCCGCGCCGAAGGCGACGTGGGGTCCTCGTGCTTCGTGGTGGACCTGCCCGCCTGACTCGGTGTCCTACTCCTCGGAGTCGTCCAGCAGCGACCAGGTCTTCACCCGGACCGCGCGCCCGAGCATGCCGATGCTCACGTCGACGCGCTCCGCGTCCGCGCCGATCTCGGCCCGGGCGCCGTTCTGCTTGAGCTCGTCGGGGGGATCGATCAGCTCGATCTGCTCGCCGGCGTCGGTGATCAGCGCCCAGACGCCGCCTTCGATGCCGATCTTGCGAATGGTACCTTTCATGGGTCTCCTCGATGGTTGACTTCGGGGGCCACCCCTAAGGATGCTCCCAAGCATGGATGAGGAGACCCTGTCGCGCACCCTCGGCGCGATCGGCTGGGAGTCCGCCCCCCACGGCGAGAACACCTACCGCACGGTGCACGAGACCGCGGAGGGGGAGCTGATCGCCTACGTCCGCCTCACCGACAACTGGCTCATCGCGTCGATCGTCCCTTTCCTCACGACCCGCGGGGACAACCCCTTCGAGCTCGCGCGCTGGCTGCTGCGGATGAACCGCGACATGTACCAGTGCAAGTTTGCTTACGATGAGGACGGCGACGTCGTCCTCACGGTGGAGCTGCCGACCGAGAGCCTCGACTTCGCCGAGGTGGAGGCCGCGCTCAAGGCGCTCGTCGACCACGCGGTCGAGCACCGCGCGACGCTGCGCAAGGCCGCCTCCGCCTGAGGGCTCCCGGTCGAGGGGTCGCCAAGTCGGGGTCGCGAGCCCGCGCCGCGCGGTCTACCTTTCGGTCCGGAGCTCACGCCGTGTCATCACCCGGGGATTCAACGCCGATGGTCGCGTCCGCGCTCTTCAACGGCGTGCGCGCTCACCTCATCGCGCAGGGCCGCTGGGAGTCCCTCGAGGAGGCGGTGATCGCCGAGCGCGCCGACCTGGCGGACTGGCTCGCCGACGCGGAGAGCGCGCCGTGGCTGCCCCTCGAGCCGCTCTTCGCGGTGATGGCTGGCCTGCAGCGCGCGCTCGCCCCCGAGGGCATGCGCGAGCTCGGCCGCGAGCGGCTTCGGGCCGATCTGGAGACGGGCGCGCTGGCGCCGATGCTCCGCGCCTGGATCCGCGAGTTCGCGAGCGATCCCACCGCGCTGATGCGCGTCTCGCCGCACCTCTGGCAGGCGATCACCCAGCACGCGGGCGCGATGCGCCTCGTCGCGGCCGACCCGACGCGGGTCGAGTTCCGCATCGCGGGCGCCCCCGGCGGGCTCCTCGAGGCGAGCGGCTGGCACCGCCTGTTCGAGGGCTTCGGCGGCGAGCTGATGCGCCGCTCGGGCCGTCAGGGCTCGGTCTCGGTCTCCGCGCTCGTCGACTCGGGCGAGCTGGCGCTGGTCGGCGACTGGTCGTCCGTCGAGGCCTGAGCCTCCGCGTCCTCGCCGCGGAGCCGCGCGAGGCGGCCGCGGAGCTTGATCTCGAAGCCGGCGTTGCGCGGCTCGTAGTAGCGCCGCCCGGCGAGCGCGTCCGGGAGGTAGGTCTCGCCCGCCGCGTGCCCGCCCTCCGCGTGCGGGTAGCGGTAGCCCTCGCCGTAGCCCCAGTCCTTCATCGCCTTGGTCGGCGCGTTGCGCAGCCGCATCGGCACCGGGAGCGGCCCGTGCTCCTGCACGTCGGCGCGGGCCGCCTTGAACGCGTCGTAGGCCGCGTTCGACTTCACCGTGCTCGCCAGGTACGTGCAGCACTGCGCCATCGCGTGCAGGCCCTCGGGCATCCCGAGCCGCGCGAAGGCCGCGTCGGCGGCGATGGCGAGCGAGAGCGCGTTCGGGTCCGCGTTGCCGACGTCCTCGGAGGCGAAGATGACCAGCCGGCGCAGGACGAAGCGCGGGTCCTCGCCCGCCTCGAGCATGCGCATCATCCAGTAGATCGCCGCGTCCGGATCGTTGCCGCGCATCGACTTGATGAACGCCGAGACGACGTTGTAGTGCTCCTCGCCGCTCTTGTCGTAGAGCAGCGTCTTCTCGGCGAGCGCCTCGCGCACGAGCGCCTCGTCGAGCGGCTGCCCGCTCGCCGCCGCCTCCCGCGCGGCCAGCTCGAGCACGTCGAGGGAGCGCCGCGCGTCGCCCCGCGCGAGCTCCGCGATCGTCCGGAGCGCCTCGGGCGTGTGCTCGACCGCGAGCGCGCCGAGGCCGCGGGTCCGGTCCATCAGCGCGCGGCGCAGCAGCGTGACGATGTCCTCGGGCGGGATCGCCTCGAGCCGGAACACGCGGGCGCGCGAGAGCAGCGCGGCGTTCACCGCGAAGCTCGGGTTCTCGGTCGTCGCGCCGATCAGGACGACCGTCCCCTTCTCCACGTGCGGCAGGAGCGCGTCCTGCTGGGCCTTGTTGAAGCGGTGGATCTCGTCGACGAACAGGATCGTCGGCCGCCCGTAGAGCTTCTTGCGCTCCTCGGCCCGCGCGATGATGCGGCGCAGCTCCGGCACCCCTCCGAGCACGGCCGAGAACGGCGCGAACTCGCCCCGGGTCTCCTCCGCGATGACGCGGGCCAGGGTGGTCTTGCCGGTCCCCGGCGGCCCCCACAGCAGCATCGACGGGACGCGATCGGCGCGGATCGCCTTGGCGAGCAGGCGGTGCTCGCCGATGACGTGCGCCTGCCCGACCATCTCGGTGAGCCGGCGCGGGCGCATGCGGTCCGACAGAGGAATCGTGTCGGGGTCGTGCTCGTTGGCGTGGTCGAACAGGTCCATCGGAGGCCGGGCGGTGAAACTTCTGGGCGGCAGAGACGTCTGGAAGAGTGGACGGAGCGCGGGGGAGTCGTGCTTCGGCCACGCGGAGGCGGATCATGCGGAACCTGCTGGAGATGATCTACGAGCACCAGCTCCTCCGGAGCAAGGAGCGAAACCTCGCGATCCCGCTCGACGCGGGTGAGCGCGTCCGCCTGATGGGGCTCGAGCGGCTCCTCAAGGGCGAGCGCCCCGACGCGGCCGCGCGTCGCTTCGTCCGCGTCCGCCTCCCGATGGAGGCCCAGTTCACGCGCCCCGGCGGCTTCGGCTCGGGCGAGATCCGCGACCTCGGCGGCGGCGGCTTCTGCGTCGAGACCCGGCGCCCGCCGGATGTCGGCACGCGCCTCATCCTGCGGGTCGAGGACGCGCGGCGCGGCCTCGAGTACGTCTTCCCCTGCGTCGTCGCGTGGCGCGCTCGCGCCGGCCGCTGGCGGATGGGCCTCGCGCTCGACGGAGTGCCGAGCCAGGCGCCGCTCTTCGGCGACGAGTCGAGCGACGTGTGGCGCCGCGGGATGCCGCTCGGCGCGGCCGGCGACGACTCGGACGAGACCTTGGTCGCGTAGCGGGTCGGCGAAGCCGGGGCTCAGCGCACGATCTTGAGCCGGGTCGGGCCCTTGCCCTTGGGGGCGCGGGTGCCGCCGGCGCGCTCGAAGTGCTGGCGCGCGACCGCCTCGGCGAGGGCTCCGGCCGCGTCCTTGAACGCGCCCGCGACCGTGGAGTCGGGGCGGGCCTGGACGATCGGCATGCCCTTGTCGCCCCACTCGCGGACCTCGGTCTCGATCGGGATCTGGGCGAGCAGCGGGGCCTTCGCGAAGTCGGCCGCCTTCTGCCCGCCGCCGGCGCCGAACAGCTCGTGCCGGACGCCGGCCGAGTCGACGAAGAAGCTCATGTTCTCGATCACGCCGAGGATCGGGAGGTTGAGCTTCTTGCACATCGAGACCGACTTGTAGACGTCCTGGAGCGCGACCTCCTGCGGGGTCGTCACCATCACCACGCCGGTGACCTTGAGCTGCTGCGCCATCGTCAGCGCCACGTCGCCCGTGCCGGGCGGCAGGTCGAGGACGAGGTAGTCGAGCTCGCCCCAGTCGACGTCGCCGAGGAACTGCCGGAGCGCGCCGTGGAGCATCGGGCCGCGCCAGATGATCGCCTGGGTCTCCTCCTCGAGGAGGAAGCCGATCGACATCATCGAGACGCCGAACCGGCTGAGCGGGCTGATCCGCTTGCCGTCCTTGCTCACCGGGTGCCCGCTCACCCCCATCATCGTGGGGATGGACGGCCCGTAGATGTCCGCGTCGAGCAGGCCGACCCGCATCCCGAGCGCCTTGAGCGCCAGGGTCAGGTTCACCGCGGTGGTGCTCTTGCCGACCCCGCCCTTGCCGCTCATCACGAGGATGATGTTGCGCACGCCCGGGATCGGGTCGTCGCCCATCACCTCGCGGGTCGGGACCTCCGTCTCGAAGGCGAGCTCGAACGGCGCGTCGCCGAGCGCCCGCCGCACCTGATCGCGCACCCCGTCGCGCAGCCCCTCGACCGGGCTCGCGAGGACCGCGGTCAGGTGGAGCACGCCCCCCTCGACCCGGAGGTCCTTGAGGGTCTCGAGCTCCAGCATGGGCTTGTCGAACACCGGGTCGACGACCGACTGGAGCGCCTCGCGCGCGGACTGCTCGGAGATGCTCATCGCCGGGTCCAATAGGTCCCGGGGGCGGCCCGGTCAAGCGCCGGCGGGTTCTACCACTCGGTGAGGAAACGCCCGGCGCGGTAGTCACGCAGCGCGAGCTCCGCGACGGTCTCGAACGTGCTGCCGTCGTCGGTTCCCACGATCTTGTAGAGGCAGGCGGCGATGAGCTGCTCGCGTGCATCCAAGCAGAGCGCGGTCGCGGTCGGGTCGACGCACTCGAGGTGGATCCCCGTCCCGGTCCGCTTGAAGAGGCCCGCGACGCCGGCGCCCACCCAGACCTCGCCCCTCCACGTCGCGACCGCGTGCAGCGGGACCCCTTCCCCGGTCGGCATGCGCGGCCCCTCGGCCACCTTTCCCCAGCCGTAGGGTGAGCCCTCGTAGAGATTCCCTCGCCGCCCGACCGCGAACGTCACCCCGGGGCTCTCGACATGAACCGCGGTGAGATACTCGTTCGTCGGGCTGCCCACCCGAACCCACCGTTGGCCGTCGAAGACGCTGATCTGACCCTCGATGCCAACCGCGACGAGGTGATCCTCCGAGCAGCCGTGGAGGGCGGTGACCATGAAGTCGGGCGCCGCCAGCGGTAGCCACGAGGACGAGTCGAACCGGTAGAAGTGGTGTGGGCCGCCTCGGCTCGCCGAGCCCCACGCGTAGACGCAGTCGTCCGCCAGGCCCCACACGCCTGCCAGGGTCCCGCGGTGCGGGAACTGGAACTCGGTCCAGCGCCCCATTGCCCCGTCCGCCCCAACGTCGCGGTTCACGAACATGGTCGGTCCCGCGAGCCCCGGTCCCAGGCTCATGCTCACGAAGCAGCGCCCGCTCGGCGAGCGCCAGAGGCCGCTCATGAAGGCCGCGTAGCCCAGATGGAACCGGACCTCGGCGCCATCCGTGCCGGCTCGCACGTCGCCGATCCAGTCCTCGCAGTCGCCGGTGACGACGCCGCGGAGCTCGTTGTACCGGATCCCGAGGAACGCGATATCTGTGACGCGAAAGCCCGAGGCGCGGTGGTACCGGGAGTCGATGAGATCGAGCTCTTCCTGAGAGCGCTCCTCGGCCACCGCGTCAGGACATCTTGCGGATCGCCACTACTCGGGAGTAGCGGCGGTCGAGCGCGTTGGGTTTCATCGAGAGGTACTGACCGAAGGCCGCACCCAGCGCGTCCAGCTCGTCCCTGGTCGGGAGCTTGGCTCGTTGCTCCGCCGTCCAGCCGGCGGTCTCCTGCTCGACCCAGGGCTGCAGCTGCTGAATGTACCCGGCGGCGATGCGCGCCGGGCTCTCCTTGGCGGCCATCAGGCGCAGGAGCCCGGCGAACCCGTCGGCGTCGAAGTCCTCAGCGCCGACGAACTCCGTCGAGCGGACCGCGCCGAGCGCCTCTTCCAGTGCCGGAGTGATCGCCGACTCGGGCACCGCGACAAAGTCGACTCCGTCGGTGTCGTCACACCACGCGAAGAGCAAGTGCTCTTCCATCTGGGCGAGCTCGTCCTCGGTGCGCTCGGGAAACCCAGACACGTCGAAGTCGGAGTAGCTTCGGAGGGCTTCCAACACTCTTGCCCGGAGTGGCCCCGCCGCCCGGTTCGGGTCGCGGGTACGGGGCAGCTCGCGGAGGTCGTCGTGAGCTTCTTCGCTTCGCATGTTTCCTCTTCTGGTTCGAGCTCAGGTGCCAGACACCTGACCTCCCCAGTGATCGGTGAACGTTCCATCGTTTCGGAAGTCGTTGGCAAGGATATTCCCCTGTCGCTCGAGGCAGTCCGCCTGCCGTTCTCGGCTGTGCCGGTCCTGCGAGCCGTGCGGGTCTGCGGCCTCCTGCGCCACGATCTCGTCGTTGCGTTGACGAACCTCGGCGCGGCTGTCCCGCAGAACCTGCTGGCGTACGTCGGGCGGCAGCTCGCTGAACTTGTCGACGCCGTGGGCCGCGCACGCATCCTGGCACGCCTGCGACTGCGAGACAGTCGAGTGGTTGTCCATCACTTCCTTCTGCATGTCCTGCAGGTTCTGCTTGGCCTTGGCCTCGAGGCACTCGGCGGCCTTGGCGATGGCCTCGTCCGTGGGGCTTACGTCGTCGGGCGGATCCACCATCGCGGCGTCGATCTTGGCCGCAAGTGAACCATCGGTCTGCTTGCCGGCCTCGTCGCGCATGTCTCGGGTTAGCTGCTCGCGCCGCTCGTCGGTGACGCGGGTCACGTCCCGCAGGTGCGCGTTGTTCGGGTCGTTGGCGGCCGCGATCTCACTGTCGAACTCGCCAGGTCGACGCGGCCCCTGCCCGGTGTACTGCGCGCTGAGGTCTGCGTTGCGTCGCGTAGCTTCGTTCCGTTGCTCGGTCGTGACGCGTCCATTTGTGCCCCGGTGCTCGTCGCGAAGCTCGGCCTCGTACCCCATCTCGACGCGCCGGACGGCGTTGTGCTCGCCGTGGATGCCCGCGCCGCAGGCCTTCCCGTGATGGAGGATCGTGAAGGAATCGTTCGGGAGGTACCCCGGAACGATGTTGGAACACACGTCGCCTCGCTTCCCTCCGAAGCCCGTGATGGAGCCGGTGCCATCTCGGACGAGGTTGTCGGGCTGCACGTGGCCCGCCTCGCTGTTGGCCAGCAGCCAGCCGTCGACCCCCATATCGTCGGCTACCGCCTGACTGGTGCCCTGCCAGCAGAAGCAGTCGCTCGGCTTCGAGGCCGGCTTGCGCGCGGTCAGAGGGCAGTTCGACTCATGGTCTCTACCGGGGCTCGCCTCCGCGTCCTCGATGCGTTTCTGACGGTACGCCGCGCGCTCCTTGCTGATCGCGTCGCTCACCTCGCTGTAGGGCCCGCACGCGTCCGGGTTGATCCCGCAGGCGATCAGCGCCGCCCTACAGTCCTCGCTCCAGAAGCCGGCGCCGGCGCCCGCGAGGAGAATTCCCTGTGTGCCGACCACTACTTGATGTTCCCGAACGCCTGGCTGGTGACGAACGACGTCGGCTTGCCGCCCATCTTGACCGACGAGTTCCCGGTAATCGGCTTGCCATTCTTCATGTTGACCATGGTGATCACGTCCTTCTTCGGCGTGCCAGGCGGGAGCTGGCCGACGCCCGCCTCGTTGCCCTTGATGCCATCGTAGACCGTCTTGGTATGGACAACTTTTTTGCCTTTATGTACAACTTTGGCAGCGCCCGACTTTACGACCTTCTTCGTCGTCGTGAGGATGGGGAAGGGAGTCGGGATGCCCTGCGGACCCGTCGGGGGCGGCGGCGCCGGGATGAGACACACGTCAGGCGGGATGGACGTGTAGTTGAGGGGCTGCTTCTCGGTGCCCAGGTTTCGCTTCGAGCCCTTCAGTCCCATGGTCGACCCTCGCCTCTTAGTTCAGCTCGATGAGCGCCGCGATCGTGCGAGCGACGTCGCGCGCCTTCGTGACGACCCGCCGGGCGTAGACCTCCACCTGCTCGGGAGCGACCTCGAGGAACGCGCGAGAGGTCTTGAGCAGCACCCGCTCCCGTGCGTCGATCTCGAACCGGTTGACGGAGGCGCGCACGCTGCCCTCCGCGTCGATCGTCAGAGCACGGCTCGTCATCAGGACTCCGACCACGGTCAGCCGGTCGGTCGTGCCCTCCAGCACCACGACCGCCCCCGACTCACGCGCCTCCTCGAGCAGGCTCTCGTCCACCGACGGGTCCCGATCGACGACGACCTCGGCGCCAGCGACCTGCGCGCGCCACTCCCCGCCGGAGCGCGTCAGCCTTCGCCCGAGGCTAATCGTCGGTCGAAGGAACACGACGTTCGACGGTCCGCGCTCGGTGATGGCCGTTGTCTCCTCGGCCGTGTCTTTCACAGCAGTCTTCTTCACGTTCCCCTCCATCAACCGAGCAGGTTTTCCTTGAGCTTGACCTCGCTGCTTCCCTTGATGTCGAGCTTGGCGTCGCCGTCGACGGCGACGGTGCCCGACTTCAGGATGAGCTTGCAGTCGCCCACTTTGAAGGTGATCTGCGTACCCGCGGTCATCTTGAGCTGCGGTGCCGAGATCACGACGGGGCCATCTGAGCTGATCGAATAGCCCCCGCTGATGCTCTGCTTCTCAGAGCCTGCCACGCTCAGTGCGAGCGCAGCCTTTGCGGTGATGGCGAGCGACTCGGCGATATCCAGCTTGTACACACCGACCGTTTCTGCCTTGGCCGCGCTCGTCGTCTCGGCCTTGCCGCCCTTGATGAGCTCCAGCCGCGCAGCCCCCACGGTCTCCGTCAGATCGCCCGCGATCGAGAAGGTCACGCCGCGCGCAGAGTTGATCGCGGCGAGGCCTCCGATGGTCTCCGACACGTCGGCGCCGACGGTGGTGTTCCAGTTGCCCCCGCCGCCTCCCGAGCCGCCGTCCGGCCCGAGCGCCGCCGCCGCGGCTCCCGCGAGCGCCCCCGAGACCTGGGCGTGCGCCATCCCGGCCGCCACGCCCGCGGCGTCGGCGGCGCCAGGGACGTTGGACAGCGCCCCAGCCGCGTTGCCGAACATCGCCGCCGCCGGGTCGCCGCCGCCCAGGATGCCGGCCGCGGGCCCTGCGAATTGCATGGCGGGACCAACCGCCTCACGAGCCTGGGTAAGGGCTGGAGTGATCGGACCGAGGAGCGCTCCCGTCGCGCGGCTCGCCGCGCCGGCGGCCGCACCGCTCGCGGCCTGGATCGCCTCGGCAGCGATGACCTGCATGACGGCTGCGATGGGGTTGCCCACCATGATGTTCCACATGCCGCCGACGCTCAGTGAGTAGCTGGTCGTCGTGTCGGCCGCGATGCTGCCGCTGCACTTCACGACTCGGTTGCCGCCGACGCTGATCGTGTGGTTCCCCGTCACGCCCGCGTTGTGGTTGGACCCCACCGTCGTGGAGTCGGTTGCACCCACGGACACCGAACGGTTGCCCGTGACGTTGTGTGTCGCGTTGGTCCCGACCGACGAGGTCTTGTTGTTCGCCACCTTGACGAGCACGTCGTGACACGCGTTGACGTCGATCCGCTCAGAGCCGGCCGTGTCGTCGAAGGCGATCTGGTTGGTGCCCGCGCCGCCGGGGGTTGTCTGGGACGCATGGTGGGTCTGGTTCTTGTCGGCGGGAAGGTTGGCGGGCGGCGGGAAGCTGGGGTTCCAGACCTTTCCAAGACACACGGGCCGGTCGGGGTCGCCGTCCGCGAACTCCACCAGAACCTCCCAGCCGATCCGCGGGATCATCACCGATCCGGTCGTGTGCGGCTGGGCTACTCGCAACCAGCACGAGCTGTGCTCGTCCAGCTCGCCGTCGCGATCCCACCGGAACTGGACCTTGATGCGGCCCAGGTCATCGGTGTGGAGCTCCTGGCCCGACGGGCCGCACACCGTCGCCGTCTGGAGCCCGCACGGTCGCGGACGAGGGGTGCGCCGCGGCGGTCGGTAGGGCTGCTCCTTGGGGATCGTCCAGATGGTCTGCGATCCGTCCGAGTCGCCGGCTGACGTCGTCGAGAAGCTCATCCGCGACTCGAGCACGAAGTGCTCACCCGAATCGAGCGGGTGGCCGACGAGCTCGAAGAGAGTCCCCGGAATCAGGCCGAGGTGGAAGGTCCGCGCCTCCGCGCGTCGCTGAAGGCAGCGTTGCTCGTCCAGCCGCACCTGCGCGAGGCCCGCCCCTCGCTCCGGGTCCGCGAAGCGACCCGGATACTCGTACACCTCGCGGTCGCCCGGGCCGTCGCCGCTCGCTTCCTTCGCGAGTGGACGGCTCGGGTTCTCGTAGTCGTAGTCGTTGAGCGTGATCTTCACGGGTCGGAGGGCTCGGGCTCGTCGCCAGCGCCAATGAGGATCGAACCCCTCGGCGTCGGAGTCGCTGAAGGCGTGATCAACCACCGCGGGGAACGAGCGGGGCGCGCTCTCGCTCGTGTCAGCCAGCACCATCACGGTCGCGTCGACTGCATGTTCGAACGCGAACCAAATACCCTCCTCCTCGAGGAGACGGCACACGAAGTCCCACTCGGACTCGTCGTACTGAACGCAGTAGTCGCGCGCGGCGTAGGTCCCGTTGGTCTCCCACCGGAGAATGCTGGCGTCGAGGCCAGCGTCGGCGACGATCTGATCGACGATCTCGGGGACGGTCAGTTCCTGGAAGATGCGGTAGCCGTGCCGAAGGCTGAGCTCACGGTAGGTCAGCGGGACGATGCTCAGGTCGTAGTTGAACCGCTCGTCGGCCTGGGTGGCCGGTCGGACGCCCATCGCGATCCGCTGGACGACGCCCCCGATCACGCGGGTGTGGCCGTCGGTCGTCTCCAGCTCCAGAACCGCGGCTCCGTCGCGGCTTGCCTCGACGTCGATTCGACCAAGCACCCTGACACGGTAGGAGTAGGGCGCCGAGAGGCGCTCGACGCCCTCGACGCTCAACACTTCGCAGTGCGTCTGTATCCCGGAGCACGTGAACGTGGTGGCACGCATGTCAGTTCGACTTGTGAGTGTTGGAAGGGAGCTCTTTCACCTTGCCCAGATCGACCTTCGGCGACTTCATCTTGACGCCCCCCGACGTGATGGTGATCTGCGAGCCGCCAACGTTGAGGACGATCTTGCTCTCGGCGGTGATGTTGATGTTGTCTGCCTTGATGCTCAGGCCGCCTCCGGCGGTGATCCCGATCGCGCCCTGAGCGGTGTCCGTCCGGTTGCCGCCACACTTGACCGTCTCGCTCGCGGCGGTCATCGCGTAGGCGGCGCCGGCCGCGACCGACATCGTCTTCGCCTTCACCATCTTGAGCGCCCCCACCGTCTCGAGGCGGCCGACACATGTGGACGCGCGGCTCGCGGCGGTCATCTCCACCCAGGCGCCTCCGACCGTCACGCTGCTGCTGCCCGCGACCTTCCGGGTGAAGCCCCCGATGGCCGTGATGTTCTGGAGGCCGCCGATGCTGCGGGAGAGGTTGCCCGTGACGTTCTCGGTAAGGTCACCGCCGACGGTGTCCTTTCGGTTGCCGACCGTCACGTCCCAGGCGCCGGTGGTCCCCTGGTTGAGGTCGCCCTCGACGTTGACGTTCTGGTTCCCTCCGACGGTGAGCGAGCGCGCGCCCACGACGTTGGTCGTCAGGTTCGAGCCGATGGCACAGCTGCTGTTGGAGCCGACGGTGGAGCTCTCGTTTGCCGTGACGTTGGAGGACGAGTTGTTCTCGACCGAGCACACGTAGTCGTACGACGCGTTGAACATGATCTGCTCGCCGCCGCCGGCGTCCTCGATCCTCAGCTCGTTGGCGCCGTCGCCCCCATCGGTCGTCGCCGTCTGGAAGCTACTCATCGAGGCCCCTCCCGGGAGCTCGTAGGGCGGCATCGCCTCCCGGTTGTACAGGTGTCCCCCCACGAAGGGCCGGTCGAGGTCGCCGAGCTGGTAGTCGACCAGCACCTCGAAGCCCACCCGCGGCACGAGCATCGGCCCGCTCAGCGCGAACTGGCCGACTCGGCACCATGTCGAGCTCGTGTCGTCCGTCGTACCGCTCCGATCCCACGGGAACCTCACCTTGACCTCGCCGCGCTCACTGCCGTGCAGCTCCTGGCCGGCTGGCCCGGTGACGAAGGCGCGGTGAACTCCACCCAGCGTCGGCGCCGCGAGAGCGCGCGGGCGATACGGCACGGTGAGCGGGATCGCATCGAACTCGTTCCGGTAGCCCGGGTTGTCCTCCGCCGAGCTGAGCTCCGGCGCGCTCCATCGGTGAACCACGCGCGTGAGGAGGACGTCGCCGTTGAGGTCGAGGCGTGGGTGATTCTCGAGGGTCACCTTTCGTCCCGGCTCCAGGTGGCGGTAGTTGCTCTCCCCGTGGAAGGTCCTGGCGTCGACGCGCAGGCGCTCGAGCAGGAGCTGCGCGCGCCGCTCGCCGAGGTCGGGATCCTGGTAGTCCCCGGGGTGCTCGTAGACCTCACGCCCCGTGGTCCCCTCCGTCTCGGTCTGACTCGTCAGATCCGTGCCCGCCTGGGTGTAGTCGTAGTCGCGGAGCGCGACCTTGTCGGAGCGGCTCACGTGCGACTCGCGCAGGCGGAAAACGTGCGTCCGGATGACGCCCGAGGTAGCGGAGTAGAATAGGACGTTGTCCCCGTTCGGGTCGACGAACGCGGTGTCATCGTCGAAGAACACGAGCTTCTCTGCGTCGAGGTCGTTGCGGACGGCCACCCCGATCCCCTCCGCCGCGAGCAGTCGCATCACGAAGTCGTAGTCGCTCTCGTTGAACTGCGTCACGTAGGGCAGCGGGTCGTAGCTCCCGTTGGTGGCCCACTCCAGCGACTCGGCGTCGACGCAGGCGGCCGAGCCCGACTCGGGGTTCGACTCGCCCAGCACCATCGTGACGATGTCGGGGACGGACAGGTCCTGGAAGATGCGGCAGCTCGAGCCGACGCGTGCGAGATAGAGCCGTGGGACGATCTCGAGCTCGACGACGACGACTCCTTCGCGGTTTGGAGGCCGCTCGCTCGTCACGGACGCCACCACGCCGTGGAAGTCGCGCGTGACGTCGGCGGCGGTGGGGAGCGAAAGCGACGCCGAGGTGCCCGGGAGCGCGTCCAGATCCGGCTCCTGTCCACACCAATACGTGACGAGGCAACGAAATCCCTCGCTCAGCGCCTCCTCGCACTCCACGCGGTAGATGCGCGCGTCGATCACCGTCGAGCCGTCGATCGTCAGCGTTGCCAGCGGCTCACTCATCGCGCGGCCCTCCGATCGTCACGGGACATACTTCACCGAGCCCCCCTTGAGCGTGACCTTGCCCCCATCGGCCTCGACCTTCCCGGCCTTCAGCGCGATGCTTCCTCCGGAGACCGTGACCTGACCGCTGGAGCCCTTCAGCGAAGCGTTGCCGACGTTGAAGGTGATGGTGGAGCCCGTGATGGCGAAGTCGCCGCCGGCCTTGACCGCCATGGGGCCACCGACTGCGTAGCCGAGCGCGCCGTCGGCGGACACGGTCACGTCACCGCCCGTCTTGATCGAGACGAGCCCCGCAGTCAGCGCCTTCGCCGCCCCGATGTTCTCGGACATCGAGCCCTTGATGACGCAGATCTTGGCCCCGCCGACGGTCTCGGTCTTGTTGCCCCCGACCGCGTCTGCGATGGCCTTGCCCGTGACGATGAGCTGAGCACCACCGACGTCGCGTGTGTGGGACGCGTTGAATGTCTCCGACGCGATGTTGCAGAGGACGCTCATGAGTCCGCCGACCGTCTCTGACCGAGACCCGTCGACGTTGATGCTCTGGATGCCGGTGACCCCCCAGTCGTCGAGGCCGCCGACGGTGACGGTGCGCGACCCTACCGTCTCGTCAGTGCACATCCCGGTGACCGACAGGTTCTGGTCACCGCCCACCGAGACGGACTCGTCACCGGTCACGCTCGCCACCGCGTCCGACCCGACCTGGGCCTTCGCGTCGACGGCGACCTCCTCGGTGAGGTCGTTGCCCACCATCATCGCCATGTCCTTCTGCGCGTGGACGAACAGCTCTTGAGAGCCGTTCGTGTCGCACATCCGGACCTCGTTGGTGCCCCCCCCGCCCGGCGTCGTCGCCGACTGCAGAGTGCTGGTCGCGAGCTGCCCCGGCAGGTCGTACGGAGGCATCGTCTCGTCGTTGTAGAGCTTCTGGAACATGACGGGCTGGTCGGGATCTCCGTGGAGGAACCCCACCGAGATCTCCCAGCCCATGCGAGGCAGCACCATGGTGCCCGAGGTGTTCAGCTGCTGCGTTCGAATCTGTCGAGACGATGTCTCGTCGTTCGGCCCTTCGCGGTCCCAGTAGAACAGCGCGGTGATCCGACCGAGGTGGTCGACCGAGATCTCCTCACCGGTCGGCCCCGTGACAACGGCCGACTCCTTACCCGTCGCCCTCGGACGCGGGGTTACCTGCGGTGGGTGGAACGCGAACGCCGACGGCGTGGCTTCGAGCTCGACAAAGGCCTCGCGCGCGGCGCTCGACCCCTGCGCGCGGCGGTAGCGGAGCGTCGTCCCGAGCACGAGGTACTCGCCAACGATCTCCTCCTGAGCGGAGCCGTCGATCTGGGCGAGCGCGCCTGGCCGCACGCGAACCAGGGGGGTCGTCGCGGTGAGGCGGTATCGTTGGCAGAGCGACGCGGCGAGCCGTCGCTGAGCCTTGCGGCTGGCGTCGGAGCTGTCCTCGAACCGTCCGGGGAACAGGTACTGCTCCCGACCCGCCTCGTCTCCCTCGACTTCTCGCGCCTCCGGCGGCAGGTCGGGCGTCATGTAGTTCCAGTCGCGCATCGCGAACACGTCGGGGACGGCTCGCGCCTCGAACAGGACATCGAACACGATGTCTCTGGTTCGAGGATCGTCCTGGCCTCGGGCCGAGACCATCAGGATCGGATCACCCGGGACCGGCTGATGCACCGAGGGATCGTCGGCGAAGTGGATCCGATGGCCGTCGGTGGCGTGCTCGAACCAGAAGAAGATCCCCTCGTCTTCGAGCAGGCGCCGCACGAAGTCGAGCTCGCTCTCCTTCCACTGGGTGATGTAGTCCCGAACCACGTAGTTGGCGTCGTTCGTGTGCCACTCGACCCGGATGTCGGGGATGCCTGCGTCCGACAGGACCGCGCGGACGACGTCGGGGACGCTGAGGTCCTGAAAGATGCGCGAGCGGACGCGGTACGCGAGGCCGTGAACCTGCGGACGGAGGAGAAGCTCGTAGAGGTGGCCGTGACGCGTGTCGGAGACGTACTCCGCGCGCTCGATCACTCCGTGGACGAAGCTCGGTCCGTGCTGCTCAACCGTGTCGGGGTCGACGAGCTCGATGAGCAGCTCCTGCCAGACGAGATCCTCGAGTGCGAGGTTTGGCTCCTCGCAGAAGATCGTGACGGTCGCTTTGAAGAGCTCGGATAGGCCGCTGCGGAAGCTGAGCTCCGTCAGGATCGCGTCGGGAGGAAGCGAGGCCTGGTGGAGTATCGCCTGGATGTTCATCGTCCCCCCTCGCTCGTTCGACTGATGAGCGCGGCGCCGCGCGTCGGGCCCTCGGACGAGCTGATGATCATGCAGTGAGAAGTGCTCGGGTGGCCGCGACGCATGGACTCGGATGCCACCACCGCTCCTGTCGCCATGGTCGCTGCGCCCAGATCCCCGAAGCACTCGGGGAGGAAGTCGAACTCGAGGTCATCCGCGGCGATCGGGAAGAAGTCGCGGCCGGCGGTGTCGAGCCCCCCCGGGGCGATCGCCCGCGGGAACGCCAGCCCGAACTCGTGGGTTCGGTACACCTCGTTGGTGCAGTCCCCCAGGACCCACTCGAGCTGGCGCTGGTCGGCCTTCATCGCCTGGGTCACGGCGCGCATCGCCTGAGACAGCCCGCTCGCCGCACACGGCAGATCGCTGAACATCGTGGCCGGCTCCTCTGCCTCAGCCACCATCTCCAGCGCGGAGTGACCCGTCAGGCCGACCTGCTCAGCGACGCTCGGGAGACAGAGGACGAGGAGCGCGGCCCCCTCACCCGCGAGCAGCGTGTCGAACTCGATGGTGTCGAAGAGACGCCGTTGGCGGTTGAGCAGCTGGATCGTGGCGGGGTCGTAGTAGGTGTCCACCGCGCCCACGATTGCGAAGTCTACGAGGCGCTCGTCCAGGAGCTGACCCGCTTGGAGGAGCGCGGGCGCGAGCGAGGCGTGGCCGAGCGGAAGCAGCCGGGCGGTTGCGCTAGGCAGGTAGGCGGCGAGCCACCCCCCCAGCACGGACTCCAGCCGGGCGCGCTGTGCAGTGAAAGGCCGCGAGCTCAGCCGCTCCGCGACGCCCAGCATCAGGGCTCCGCGACGCGACTGAAGCGATGCCAGCACGCTCAGCTCATCGAGGCATCGCCTCAGCATCACCCACATGCGCTCCGCTCCGAAGCATCGCGTCGGGAGCGTCCGGTCGATGGCCATCGGCGCCTTCACGCCGTTCGCGGCGTGGAACGGGCCCTCGGTCCAGGGCGTGGTCTCGGCGCGCCAGAAGGCCCAGGTCTGCTCTGCGTTGAAGCCGAGGGCGTTGGTCGCCCCGCTGCCCACGACCCACGGAGCAGACCGCGCGCTCGCCCATCGTCGTGTGTTCGCCTTCGTCACGACAGGGGCTTTCTTTCGTGGACCTGAATCATCCGCAGCCGCCGCATCGGGCGGGGAATCGGGATCGCCGATCGCCACACCATCTCGAGGCGACGGTCGGAGGGCTCGACGAGGACCGTGTCCAGCATCGGCCTGTGCTCCTGCATTGACCCGTCGAGCTCGGCGCCGACGTAGAAGGATCGCCGCGGCAGCGCGAACTCGAGAGCCCCGTCGGGGTGCATCCCCAGGACCCTGGCGCGCTCACCACCGCGCAGGGGCTGCGGCGTGATCATCCACGGCGGTGCCACCTGGTTGTGACGATCGTCGAAGTCCAACGGAGGGAGCGGTTGTCGTGTGTCCTGCCAGGCTTGATCCATCGTGCCCGCGTAGCCCAATCGGGGCTGGAAGGTCCGGGGCACAGGCGCGATTCCGGCCGGCCGCGGTCGACTGCGGTGGCTCGCGATCAGGTCGGTCGGGTCCTCGACGCTCGGTCCCGGCTCGTGGACCAAGGCGCGCCCGTCCACCGCCAGGCCGCGTCCAATCGGGTTCCGATCCTCCATGGCCAGGCGGTCTCCTTCGTAGTCGGTTCCGCCGAACGCCTCCTCCCACACGAGCGCGCGCGTCGTGAACTCCTCGGGTGGGGTCAACACGATCCCGGTCGCGCCCTCGTACCAGACCCGTGGACCGAACACCCGCAGGGCGGTTTTCACGGGGCCAACCTCGATGTAGCAGTCGAGCTCGGTGACCGGCGCGCAGTCAGGGGCCATCGCGTGACCCACGACGACGACGTCGGTGCTGGGTTTGCGCAGGCAGACGTCGGCTGGGTACTTGACGCTCTTGCCTTCTTCGCCCCCAGGGACGTCGACGAACCGAACCTCTGCGTCACGGCCAGACGTGACCGAGCCGTCCTCGTTGATCCAGAAGCGCTCTTTGATCATCACGCTCATGACGAGGCTGCCGTCCACATCCACCAGCGGGAGGGTCGCGACCGCGGCGTCCGTTCGGGTGTTGAGCGCGGGGAGGTCCACGTCAGCTACTCAGTCGGGTTTGCCATCGGCCCGCCGGGAAGCGGCCACGTCCACTGCTCACCAGCTCTCTCCACTTGGCGATCTGGAGTCGCTGTGAAGGAGCGAACAGATGGGGATCGAAGGGGAGCGAGGACCCCGTCCGCGCCATCAGCTCCAGGCAGGCCAGCCAGCGCATGTGGTTCTCTGCCGGCGCGACCTCCATCTCCCAGAGGCAGTCGTCCAGGTCGAACACGTGCCCATGACGATATCGGAGCGAAGGGTCGACCCGACTACGGTGAGCAGTCCACCAGCGCTTCCATACGTCGGCGTCGACGCTCAGCTCTGGCTCGAAGACTGGCCACCGCCGCTCGCCCGCGAAGGGCAGGTCGTCCTCGCTGTACTCCGGCTCGGGGTCGTCGTCGGTCAGTGTGGCCCCCGTGATCCGTTGCAGCGCTGCGACCGCCGCGATCTCACCGTCGCTCAGCCGCCCGAGGAGGAAGTCGACGAAGGTCACGCTGCCGTACCACCCTATCGCCTCGTAGAGAGCCGCCGACGGCCCCGTGGCGACCGCGCTCGCGAGGACGTCCGTCATCGTCTCATCCCCGCACAGTGCCAAGAAGATCGCGGCGCAAGCCCACTCGCCTCGGCCCTCCTCGGTGAGGCGTTGGGCCTTCCAGCCGGCGGCTCCGATCCCGTGCACCAGCCCAGCCTCGAACCCTGCGATGACGATCGCCTCGTCCTCGCTGGCGAGCATCCAGTTGACGTCACCGGCGCTCACTCGCGACACCGCTCGGGTGGCCGCGCGGGCGCCCTCGAGTCGCACGGACGGCTCCGGGTCCTTCAGAGCAACCGAGATCTGGTCGGGGTGCAGGTGCCGGCGCAGGCCCAGTGATCGGAGCGCCACCCGTCGGAGATCGGGCTCGTCGGAGCCGAGCCATCGGCGGAGCTGCGTCTCCGCGCGAGCGTTCGGCACGTGGGTCCACGCGTCCGCCACCGCGTCGAACACCTCGACGTCGGTCAGGTCGCACGCGCGCGTGAGTCGCGAGATCTGATCGAGCGCGTCGTCGCCCGCGAGCGAGCCGAACAGGAGCAGCAAACCCCAGAGCATCTCGGGATCGGCGACCGGGCGCTCGTGGAGTCGGCTCACCAGCGCGGGGAGAACCCAATCGCCGCACGCGAGAATGGCGTCGATGCGCGCGAGCAGCCGATCCTCCACGCCGGCGAGGTCGTTCCAGTCGAAGCCCGCGCCGGGACGACGGATCCTCGACATCATCCCGAGCTCGTCGAGGTAGTCGCTCGCCCGCTCCATGAGCACGTCCTCGATCGACCGCTGCACGCCGAACAGCGCCTCGTCGACCTCGTCCGGGGTTAGTGACCGCGGCGTGGCTGGCTCCTCCCGTGGGTCGGCCCCTTCTGGACGCGGCGCGGCGGGGGTGTCTATCGCATCAGCGAGGTCTTCGGCCTCGCGCGCCATCCGCTCCAGCTCATCCATGCTGGGAAGCACCGTCGTCTCCGGGAGCACGACCGCTGGGATCTCCAGCTCGACCCGGTCCTCGGTCGGGAACGCCAGCGCAGGCTGCAGGACCCCGCGCGCGATCGAGACGACCCGCGGTTCCCCGTACGATGCGCGCGGCGTCGCCGGCGCGCCGTCTGCGCGCGGGAGATCAAGCTCCATCTCCACGGGGGCGTGGAGCGTGCCGTTGAGGATGCCAATGGCCTGGGCGACGAGTCGCATGGTGTCCAGGACAGGGAGGTCCTCGTGCTCACGAAACTGAAGCGTCAGGAGCGCCTCGCGCGCACCGGCGAGCGCCTCGCTGCACTCTCGCCGGAAGCTCGCGTAATCGGCGCGCGCTGCCAGCGCCTGGTACACGTGACCCAGGGAGCTCGAGACGCGCGCGAGCGCCTCCTCTCGGGGGAACACGCCACCTTCCACCTTCCCCAGCCCGAGCAGCGCGTCGTCGAGGAGGGCCCTTGCGGCGAGCAGCTCGTGCTCGCGTGCCCGGGGGGACCCACCCGTCACTGGACTGGCCAGGAGGTCGGGTCCACGAGTCGGCGACGCCACAGCGCGCTACGGTCTTCTTCGAAGAGGTAGCCCCAGAACCGGACGGGGGTCGGCGCCATGCTCTGGTCGAGCGCTCGCGCGACCTCGGCGTATGCGGTCGGGAAGTCGAGCTGGTTCAGGTCCCCGAGCGACGGCTTCTCTCCCGCGCGTAGCAGCAGGCCATGCTTCGTACGAATTCCCAGGACGTCTTCGCTGAACGCGGCGTTCGTGAGGCGATCGAGATCGAGCCCCACCTCGTCCGCGAGCGGCGTGCCCACGTGCGTCAACCAGCTCGTGCCGTGGAGCCCTTCATGCGCCGTGAGCGCGGCCTCCCAGGGGTCCTCCGCGTCCAGGCCGACGAAGCGCTGCGACCAGAGGTAGAAGTGCTCGAACGCGAGCCGCTGGTGCCCGCGATGCCACCGTACGGAGTAGCCGCCCACGCCTGACAGTGAGGGCCCGAGGTTCGTGAGCTGCAGGGCGAGCTGCATGAGCTCGTTGGGATCCGACTCCGGTGGCAGCGTGAGCTGAAGGACCGAGGCGCGCTCGCTTCGATCGGGGTCCACCTCCGCGTAGTGGAACGCGGTCTCGGGAGTGTTGGGGTAGTCGGCGATCGTGAACGAGAAGAGGTGGCGTGGCCGATCGAGCGCGAGCTTCACCGAGCTGAGCTCCTCCAGGTAGTCGCGCGGCTCCTCGACTCGTTGCCACTTTCGTAGCCGGCTACTGGTGAAGAAGCCGAGGCGCTTGGGATCGACCGCTTCCAAGAACAGGCGGTACGCCTCGGCCGCCCCCTCGCGAGCCCACCACGCGGGCTCCGCCAGGTAGAGCGTCAGGCCCAGCACCGGCCGCAGGACGACGATATACTCGTTGCTCCTCAGGTGCAGCGGAACGAGGACGTCGTCGGTGAGGCCCAGCATGCGAACGAGCCGCTACTCTAGTCACCCCATTTGTGGATAGCAACGCGCCACCTATCCCCCGAATGAGGGGCTGCACCCCGCGGACGGGAGGAGCTAGTCGGGTTGGAAGACCCGCTCCTGGCTGCCGTCGTCGTCGTAGAACATCCCCACCCGGTCGAAGGTGATCGCCCCGAAGGTGTTCACCACGATCGCGAAGACGAGGAGCCCGAGCGAGAGCTTGCTCGTGAGCCGCCGCCCGCCGAGCGCGAGCAGGACGATGAGCATCGGCATGTAGTCGAGGCTGAAGCGGTAGCCGAACTGGACCCAGCCGCTGTTCTGGTAGCAGAGGTCCCAGAGCGCCACGAGGCCGGTGCTCAGGAACAGGCCGGTCATCAGCGGGGTGACGCGCCTGGGCCAGAGGACGGGCACGAGGTTCGGCGAGGTGAACCAGAGCGCGAGCCCGTGGCGGCTGATCGTGAGGTAGGGCGAGGTCGCGCTCAGCCACGGGAGCGAGGCGGCGAAGACCGCGAGGTTCTTTGAGAGGTAGTGGAGGTTGAACAGGCCCCACTTCTCGATGCGGGGGCGCCAGCGGATCATCAGGAAGCTGTGCCCGAACTCGAACGGGTCGCCGAAGCGCGCGTGGTTGTGCCACATCGCGAGCGCGCCCACCGCGAGGATCGGGGCGGCGAAGAACGCCGAGCGCCGGATCGTGGACCGCCAGTCGACCTCGCGCAGGTACGCGCCGAGGCTCCCACCCTCGGCGCCTTCGGGGCGCGTTCCACCCTCGGCCCCCTCGGCGCGGCTGACCCGCATCGCTTCGAGGAGGAAGAACAGCGCGAACGGCGCGGTGCTCGGGCGGGTGAGGAAGCAGAGGCCGAGCATCACGCCGGCCCCGACGGGGCTCTTCATGCCGATGGTGAAGTAGAGGAACCCGACGAGGAGCGCCGACGCGACGACGTGCGCGCTGAACCACACCGAGCCCTGGACGGCGGTGAAGTAGTAGACGCTGCCGAACGCGAAGATCGCGACGAGGACGAGGTCCTCTTTGACGGTGCGCTCGCTGATCTCTTCCTCGCGCAGGCGCCGCAGCAGCAAGAAAAGCAGGCACGGAGCCAGCCCCGCGAGGAGCGCCCAGACGAGCGGGTCCGGGAAGTCGAGGCCGAAGACCGCGACGAACGGCGCCATCACCACCGCGGGGAAGGGCGGGAACGAGACGTACCAGTGCTGATCCGGGTTGGCCGCGCCGTAGAGCGCGCTCGGCGGGCAGACCGCGGCGTGGGCCGAGTCGAAGCAGGCCCAGTCGTTGAACCCGGGCGGCCGGCCGCCGAGCACCCCGAGCTCGCCGTTCAGCCAGCTCTGGGCGAGGTGCGCGTAGTGGTTGTTCGGCGACGGCGCGAGCACCCGCGGGCCCGCGGTGACGACGTAGACGAGCGCGCAGACACCGAAGACCAGCGCCGGCGCGAGGAGCCGCTTCATGCGCGGAGCCGGGGCCGCCTCACTCACGGCGGGGGAGGGTAGCGCAATCTCGCCCCTGGGCGGCGCGCGATGGGCGCCGCTGCTAAGGTCGACTCGCGCGGGGGGACCACCGCGCAGGGAGATGTGGGATGAAGCGATACCTTACGGTGGGCCTCTGGCTCGCGCTGGCCACGGCCGGCTGTGATGATGGCGACGGCGGCTCCGACGCCGGGATGGACTCCGGCCCTCCGGTCGTCGACGACGGCGGCGACCAGGACGCGGGGGAGCAGGCGACCCCGCTCACCCTCGAGGGCCTCGACGGAGACGTCGAGGTGATCGTGGACGACCGCGGGATGCCGCACATCTACGCGACGACGATCAACGACCTCGCGATCGCCAACGGCTACCTGATGGCCCAGGACCGCTTCATCCAGATGGAGTTCCTGCGTCGCCTCGCGACCGGCCGCATCACCGAGGTGCTCGGGGTGGTCGACCCGTCGCAGATCGACTCGGACCGCAACTTCCGCTTCCTCGGCCTCGCGCGCGTCGCGCAGGAGACCTACGACGGCCTCGCGGCGGACGACCCCTCCAAGCTCTACGTCGACGCGCTCACGTCGGGTATCAACCAGTACATCGAGCGCGTGATCATGGACCCCGAGTACCAGCCGCCCGTCGGCCTCGAGCTGTTCAACATCATCCGCGCCAACCCGAACTTCGGGCCCTGGTCGCCGGCCGACATCTTCGCGCTCGGCCGCTTCCAGGCGTGGAACCTCAGCTACGACGCCGGCGACGACACCGGCCGCACCGAGCGGCTCATGGGCGTGCGCGCGGCGTTCCCGTTCGACGGGGTGGTGGGCAGCGACCCGCCCGACCCGCGCCTCGCCGACCGCGTGGGTCTCTACGCCGACTTCTTCAGCGAGGTCCAGGCGCGCCGCGTCTACACGCGCACCGGCTTCCCGGACGGCACGACCACCGCCGTGCGCCCGCCGAACGTCGAGCGCCCGATCCACACGCCGGAGCTCACCGCGGTCGGCCTCGAGCTCGCGCGCCGCGCCAGCGCGTTCTTCGATCGCCTCGACGCGAACCGCATGAACGTCCGCGACCCGCACATCGGCTCCAACAGCTGGGTCGTCCACGGCGACCACACCGAGAGCGGCAACTCGATCCTCAGCAACGACCCGCACCTCTCGCTCGTCGCGCCCGGGGTGTGGTGGTACGTGCACCTCAACACCGCCGAGCAGAGCGGCGAGCAGGACATCGACGTCCAGGGCGTCGGCTTCGCCGCGCTCCCCGGCGTGGTCCTCGGCTACAACCGCGACCTCGCGTGGAGCGCGACCACCACCGGCTACGACGTGACCGACGTCTACGCCGAGCAGGTGACCTTTGTGAACGACGGCACGGCCGCCGCCCCGGTGTGGCGCCCGCAGTCGGTCCTCTTCAACGGCTCCCAGGTCGCGCTGACCTCGGTCACCGAGATGATCGGGACGCCGTCGGGGACCGAGGAGTTCGTGATCTGGCAGGTGCCGCACCACGGCAACATCATCCCGGACACCATCATGCCGCCGACCGTCACTCCGGCGCCCGACACGGGCGGCACGGCGGTCGGCTCGGCCCTGTCGGTCCGCTACACGGGTGACGTGGTCTCGAACGAGCTCGCGTTCTTCAACGGGCTGTGGACCGCGGAGTCGATCGACGACGCGATGGCCGCGCAGAACAACTTCGTGTTCGGCGCGCAGAACTTCAGCTTCGTGACCGCGACCGACATCGCCTGGTCGACCCAGGCCCGCATCCCGCAGCGCTCCGCGGCCGCCTGCTCCTTCGGGATCAGCGCCACGGGTGAGGTCACCGGCACCTCGCCGCTCTTCGTCCTGCCCGGCCAGGGCGGCTTCGAGTGGGAGTCCGACCTCGACGAGTCGCGCATCCCCCACGACGTGAACCCGACGCGCGGCTACATCGCGACCGCCAACCAGGACAACGTCGGCGTCACCGACGACGGCAACCCCTGCAACGATACCTACTACCTCGGCGGCGGCTTCGCGGTGGGCTACCGCCAGGGGCGGATCGTCGAGCGCCTCGACGCGGCGGTCACCGCCGGCGGCATCACCACCGACGACATGATCGAGCTCCAGGCGGAGACCCGCTCGTCGCTCGGCGAGACGATGCGCGACGCGATCGTGGCCTCGCTCGACCACGCGCTGGGCGATCCGTCGGACGACCCCGCGCTCCAGGCGGCGGTCACCGCGGCCGGCGCGCGGATGAGCGACGTGCAGGACGCGCGTGACCGGCTGATGGCGTGGACGCTCGAGACCCCGCACGGGGTCGGCGCGACCGACGCGGCGGTGATCGCCGACAGCATCGCGACGACGATCTTCAACGCGAGCTGGATCCGGATCGCCAACCTCGCGTTCGGCGACGAGGAGAGCCGGATCGGCCGCGGCATGCCGAGCCAGTACCGCCCGCGCATGCTCGAGTGGTCGCTCATGCCGGCCGCGATGCAGGACGGCTTCCTCTACACCTACCGCGCCGACTACAACGGCGTGACCGGCTACAACGACACGGTGGTGTGGGACGACCTCGACACCACCGGCGTGACGGAGACGCGCGACGAGCGCGTGCTCAGCGGCGTGCTCGAGGCGCTCACCTGGCTCGAGTCGGAGCTCGGCAGCGACAAGGAGACGTGGCGCTGGGGCCGCCTGCACGCGGTCCGCTTCGACCAGGTCGTGCCCTCGGCGAGCGGGGTGGACCTGGTGAGCATCCCCCCGAGCAACTCGACCGAGTTCCCGCTCGGCTTCCCGCGTCACGGCGACTACGGCGCGGTGGACGTGGGCAACTTCAGCACGAGCAGCGGCACGTCGTTCACCCACGGCAGCGGCGCCTCGCAGCGCCTCGTCGTGGAGATGACCCCGACCGGCCCGCGCCCGTTCAACGCCCTGCCCGGCGGCCAGGTGGAGGATCCGATGAGCCCCCACCACGCCGACGAGGCGGAGCTCTGGCGGATGAACCAGCAGCCGGCGCTGTACTTCGATCGCGCGGACGTCGAGGCTCACATGGAGTCGACGTTCACGATCACTCCGGCCGACTGAGCGCGCCCCAAGCAGGCGGCGCGCTCACCCCGTGCCCCTGCCCCTGCCCGCGACCCCCAACCCGAGCCCCTACCCTGGGGCGAGGGAAGGGGGTCGTCGGCGTTTGGGGCGTCGTGCAGCGGGCTGGCTCTCGGCTCCCTCGCGGCTCCCTCGCGCTTGCTCTCAGGCTCTGAGTGGGCTCGGGCGCGGGCAAGGGCGGTTGCTGTCTCTACAAGCCTGCCACCCACTGCGAGCTCGCTTCGGCTTGGTCCAGCAAGCTCCCCGGCGTCACCGTCGCCCGGTAGCGCGCCAAGGACACCGTCCCCGCGTCGCACCGCGCCCCCGGCAGGCTCGGCTCGCCGCCGTCCACCGGGACGCTCGCGTCGCAGGTGTCCTCGAGGGTGAAGACCTCCGCCCCGCCCTCGCGCCCGGTGATCGTCAGGCGCGTCGGGTGCGCCGCCGCGCCGGGGCCGCCGAACACCGTCACGGTCGCCGGTTGGCCGTCGAGGTTCGCCGCCATGCGGGACGTGATCTCGGGCGGATCGGGCGCGCAGGCGACGCCGGTCGAGGCCGCCGCGTAGACGCGCATCGGCGCGCCGCCCCGCACCTCGACGTCGCGCAGCTCGATCGTGCACCGCGCCTCGCGCCCGGTCAGCGGTTCGAAGGCGCTGACCGCCGGGTCGAGCCGCACGGTGAACGTGAGCTCCAGGGTGAGCCCCAATCCGGGCCCGGCGTCGCTCGAGCCGGCGTCGCTCGAGCCGGCGTCGCTCGAGCCGGCGTCGCTCGAGCCGGCGTCGCCCGAGCCAGCGTCGTTCCGCCCCGCGTCGCCCGCGGCCGCGTCGCTCGGGCCCGCGTCGGGCGCCGTCGGGCCGCCGCACGCGAGCAGCAGGGAGGCGAGGGCGGGCACGAGCGGGCGCACCCTCCGAGGATAGCCCTGGCGTCGGGTCCGGCTACGATCCCGAGCGGTTGGGCGATCGACGAACGGATCCGGTATCCTGCCGGAGATGCCCGCGTCCGGCGAAGAGCGACGGCCCGCGCGTCGCTCCGACGACGACGAGACCCCCGAGGCGGGTCCCGCCTCCTCGCAGGTCGTCGTGCGCCCCCCGCCGGGGCGCCTGCCTCCCCCCGCGCGCCTCCCCGCCACCGACCGCGGGAACGCGGGCGCGCGTCCGAGCTCGCCGCGTCCGAGCTCGCCGCGTCCGAGCTCGCCGCGTGCCGGCCCGCCTCCGCCCCCGGCCGCCGCCGCCGCCACCCCTGGCTCGGGTGAGGCTCCCGGTCCCGCGGACGAGAATGCAGACGCCCCGGTCGCCGGCGCGGGGACCGCCGCCGCCGGCCTGGGCGCACCCCCCGAGCCTCGGGCCGATCCGCCGTCGATCGAGATCGCGCTCGAGACCGACGGCGAGGTCGGCGACGCGGCGCGCGACGACGCGCGCCTCACCGGCTCGATCCCGCCTCCGCTCGCGCTCGAGCGCGGGCCGATCGCGCGGTTCGGGCGCTTCGACATCCTCGGCCGCATCGCGGTCGGCGGGATGGCCGACCTGCTCCTCGCGCGCGAGACCGCCGAGGGCGGCGCGTCGCGGCACGCGGTGCTCAAGCTCATCCGCGGCGAGTTCAGCGAGGACGGCGCCTTCGCCAAGATGTTCCTCGACGAGGGCCGCCTCGCGATGCGCCTCAGCCACCCCGCGATCTGCACCGTCTACGAGGTCGGCCGCGAGTCGGGGCGCTTCTTCATGGCGATGGAGTTCGTCGAGGGCCAGACCCTGCAGAAGGTCATCGGGCGCTCCGTCTCGCACCAGGAGCTGCTCCCGCTCGGGTTCCTCCTGCGGCTGTTCGCCCAGGTCGCCGAGGCGCTCGACTTCGCCCACAACGTGCGCGACGCCAAGGGCCGCCGGCTGCACATCGTCCACCGCGACGTCTCGCCGAACAACATTATGGTCCGCTACGACGGCGTGGTGAAGCTGCTCGACTTCGGCGTCGCCAAGGCGGAGCGCAACCAGAGCGCGACGGTGTCCGGCGCGGTGAAGGGCAAGTTCAGCTACATGTCGCCCGAGCAGGCGATGAGCGAGCCCGTCGACCCGCGCTCCGACATCTTCTCGCTCGGCGTCTGCCTCTTCGAGGCCGCGACCGGCCGGCGCCTCTACCGCCGCAAGGCGCAATACGACGTGCTCAAAGCGATCCTCGACGAGCCCGCGCCCAGCGTGCTGTCGGTGCGGCCTGATCTGCCCGAGCGGCTCGACGAGATCATCCTCAAGGCCCTCGAGAAGGACCCCAGCGACCGCTACCAGACGGCGGCCGATCTGCAGCACGACCTCGAGGAGCTCCTCGCCGAGCAGCGCCTCGTCGTCAACACCCGCGCGATGGCCCAGCAGATGCGCGCGCTCTTCGCCGAGGAGATGGCGGCCGGGCCGGAGCTCGACACCGGCCACGCGGTGGTCGAGCGCTTCGAGGCGCTGCACACCCACCCCCCGGCGACCCCGTCGCAGCCGCCCGCGTCGAGCGGACGCCTCGGCTGGATCGCGGCCGGCGTCGCCGGCGCGGCCGCGCTCGGCCTCGCGGCGTGGGTCGCGCTCGGTCCGGACGCCGGCCCCGCGGCCGGGAGCGCGGTCCCCGCCGCGACCGCCCCGCCCGTCGCTGCCCCGCCCGTCGCCGCCCCGTCGCTGGCCGATCCGTCGCTGGCCGATCCGGTCTCGCCGGACGACGGCGCCGACCCCGTCCCGGTCGCGGTGGTGGCCGACGAAACGGCTACGAACGGCGGCGCCGACTCGGTAGACTCGACGGCTACGGGTCCCGGCTCGGATGAGGCGGGCCCCGACGACGCGCCGCCCGCGGGCGGGACGGAGGCCGAATCTCCCAGCACTGCGACAGACTCGGGCTCGACGGGGCGACGGCGTCGTCGCGGCCGGAGCTCCCGTCGCTCGCGCGGCGGCGGCTCGGTCATCGTGACCGACCCGGGCTTCGGGCCCTGACCCGCGGGCTCGATTGGCCGATCCAGGTCGTCGTCGCGGCGCTCGTCGGCGTGTCGGCGCTCCCGGCGACGGCCCTCGCGCAGGCAGAGGAGGAGGCCGAGGCGGCCGGGATGGCGGCGCCGGCCCAGGATCCCGTCGAGGGCGCGCGCCAGGCGTTCCTCGCCGGCGTCGAGCTGGCCCAGGCCGGGCGGTGGGCGGAGGCCGAGGCGGAGTTCCGCGGCGCGCTCGCGCTCCACCCCGCGCCCGGCATCCACATCAACCTCGCGAGCGCGCTCGTGGAGCAGGGCCGCTACCGCGAGGCGCACGGGTCGTTGCGGTCGGCCGAGTCCGACCCGGACTTGCCGCCCAACATGGGGCCGGCGATCGAGGCGCTCCGCGAGCGCATCCAGCGAGAGGCGGGGCGGCTCGCCATCTCGCGCTCTGGCGAGCTCGCCGGCGCGGAGGTCGCGCTCGATCGCTCCCCCGTCGAGGAGGCCTGGCTCGCGGGCGACATCCCGGTCACGCCGGGGCCGCACGAGGTCACCGCGCTGCGCGCCGGCGAGGAGCTGGCCTCCGTCTCGGTCGAGGCGACCGCGGGCGAGCGCACGGCGGTGGTGCTCGGCGGCGTCTCGGAGCGCGTGGTCGAGACCGAGACGGATGAGACCCCCCTCCATGTCGGCATCGCGGTGGGCGTCGGCGTGGTGCTCGTGGCCGCGGTGGTCATCGTCGGCGCGGCCGCGGGGGGCGGGGGCGGCGCGCAGCCGGTGAGCGGCAACTTCAACCCGGGGCTGATCGCGTGGTGAGTCGAGCCGGACGCGGCGCTCTGCTCGCGCTCCTGTGCGCGCTCGCGGGCTGCGCCAACGACCCGACCCAGATCGTCATCGAGGTCCGGAGCGATCTGTCGGTCCCCGACGAGCTCGACCGGGTCGTCGTGCGGATGGTCTCACCCGACGGCCGCGAGCAGACGGCCGAGGCGCTGCTCGGGCCAGGCCAGCTCCCGCTCCCGCGCATCCTCGGCGTGCTCCACGAGGGCGGCCCCCTCGAGGGCTACGAGACGACGGTCACCGGCCTGCGGGCGAGCAACGAGCGCGTCGTCCGGCGCGGCGTGCTCTCGTTCCAGGCGCAGCGCATCCGGCTCTGGTCGGTCACCCTCGAGCGCGCGTGCGAGGGGGTGAGCTGCGTGGACGGCGAGACCTGCGCGGCGGGCGCGTGCCGCCCGGCCACCGTCGGCGCCGACGAGCTGCTGCCCTGGGACAACCGGAGCGTCCCCGAGGACGGCGGCGTGCAGTGCGTGGACGAGCTCTGCAACGAGCGCGACGACGACTGCGACGGGACGATCGACGAGGGCTTCGACCTCACCAGCGACGACGCCAACTGCGGCGCGTGCGGCGTCGACTGCACCCGGCTCCCCAACGCGACGGGGACCTGCGTCGCGAGCTCGTGCCAGGTCTCCGCCTGCGCGGCCGGCTTCGACGACTGCAACGCGGAGCCCGGCTGCGAGACCGAGATCAACGCCAACCCGGCCGCCTGCGGCGGGTGCGGCAACGCCTGCTCGCCGCCCAACCGCGAGTGCTGCGCCGGCGTCTGCGCGCGCAGCTGCCCCTGACGGGCGCGGGCGGGGACTCGGGCTCGTGCGATCGGGCGACGCGGACGGCTACGCGGTACGTGCAGAAGCGCGAGGACGAATACGTGGACGTGCACGCGCGCGTGGACGACTAGGTGGACGACTACGTGGACTCGCACGCACACGACGACTTGCGTAGAGCGGGCTGCAGCTCCGCCTCTACGGGCAGCGGCGGAGCGAGGCGATCCAGCGGGTGACGATCGCCTCGCCCGTCGGGTCGATCACCGACACGCCGATCGGCGGCATGCGCGAGAGGCCCTCCTCGCGCATGCGCATCACGATCCCGCTCCCGTCGGGGTCGCCGGGGACGATCCGGTCCGGCCCGAAGAGGCCGTAGTAGCGGGTCCGCTCGCCGCAGGTCGCGGTCTCGTCCGTCGGGACCTCGTAGCGCAGATCCATCCCGATCGAAGAGGCCCAGCCGCCCGGGCGGTGGCAGTGCGCGCAGTTCGCGTGGAGCCAGCTCCGCGCGCGCGCCTCGAGGTCCGGCTCCTCGGGGTCGCCCGGCGAGACGAGCGGCGGGCGCGTCGCGGCCACCGGGCCGTCCTCGAGCAGGTCGGCGTCACGCAGCGCGGCGAGCTGGTTCTCGCGGGCGACGCCGTAGTCGTAACGGAAGTTGAGCTGCTCCAGCGAGAAGCCGAGCACCGGGCGTCCGCTGTAGTGGCACGCCTCGCAGGTGAGCTCGTCGGGGAAGTGGTACGCGATGGGCTGCTCGTCCACCGTCAGCTCGACGTCCTCGCCCGCCGTGAGCAGCCGCGCCTCGCGGCCGTCTTCGTCGAAGCGGTAGGTGAACGGCCGCCAGGCGAAGGCGTCGAGCACGAGGAAGCGCACCTCGAGGCGCATCGGGTCGCGCAGCGCGCCGTCCACCCCGCGCATCTCGAAGAGCTTCACGAGGATCGTCCCGTCCGGGATGTCGAGGGCGTCGCCGTCCACCCGCAGCCGCTCGCCCGGCGGCACGACGACCCAGCGCGACTTGCCGGCGCCGTCGGTCCAGAGCGGAGAGCGCACGCCGTAGGGCACGAGATCCGGGGCGGGCTCGAGCGCCTCCACGTCGGTGAAGCACCCCGTCTCGCCGAGCGTCGCCACCGGCGCTCCGTCGACGAGCGGGCGGCACGACGCGACGGTCGCGCGCGGCGGCAGCGCCGGGCCGGCCTCGCAGGCGGTGAGCCCGGCGAGGAGCCCGCCCGCGATCGCGACGGTGGCGAGGGATCGAGTCACGGGGCCGCCGCTCCGGGCAGATGCGCGCTGAGCGCGCGCCCCATCCGCCGCGCCTTGGCGATCACCACCCGCGCCTCCTCGGCCGACAGCGTCTCGCGTGCGACCGGCTCGAACAGCGCGAGCCAGCGGGCGAAGTGCGCACGCTCGAGCTCGCCGATGCCGCGGTGGATGACGGCGGGGGAGCCCCGATCGCTCGGGCGGAACGCAGGCTCGGCGCGGAGCACGGTGGTCCAGAATGCCACCATCCGCGCGAGGTGCGGCTCCCAGTCGTCGATGCGCGCGGCGAAGACCGGCCCGAGCAGCGGGTCGGCGCGGACCTCGCCGTAGAAGCGGCGCACGAGGGCGTCGAGAGACTCGTCGCGGAACGGGAGCGCGCGATCGCGGAGCTCGGGCACGGGACCTCCAAAGGAGAATATGATATTCGTCTTTTGGTGTCACCACGCGTTCGAGACCAGCCGTGCGCCTGACTCAGCGGACCGACTACGCGCTCCGGGCGCTCTTGTTCCTCGCCGAGCGCGGCGACGACGGGGCGACCGCGTCCGAGATCGCCGGGGCCCACGCGGTGTCCGAGGGCCACGTCCGCAAGGTCCTCCACGCGCTCGCGGGCGAGGGCTTCGTCCGCTCGCGCCGGGGCCGCGGCGGCCGGAGCTGGCTCGCGCGCCCGAGCGAC
This sequence comes from Polyangia bacterium, assembly GCA_030426845.1. Lineage (GTDB taxonomy): Bacteria > Myxococcota_A > Polyangia > Polyangiales > Sandaracinaceae > JAUHXR01. The sequence goes on from JAUHXR010000025.1 coordinate 31,936, forward strand.
GCGATCACGGTGGGCCAGGTCGTGCGCGCCCTCGAGCCGCTGGAGCTGGTCGAGTGCTTCGGCCCGAGCGACGCCTGCGCCCTCAGCCCCGGGTGCGGGCTGAGCCGCGTGCTCGGGGCGTCGATGCGCGCGATGCTCGAGCGCCTCGACGCGGTGCCGCTGAGCGGGCTGACCAGCCGGCGCACCCGCCGCCTCGCCACGCTGTCGGCCTGAGGCGCGCTCGGCCGGAGGCTCCGCTCGCGCGGTCAGCGGCCGCGGCGGCGGCGCGGGGTCGCGTTCTCACGCTCGCGCTCGGCGATCCGCTCGCGGACGTCGACGTAGACGCGCTCCTGCTCGATCACCATGTCGATCGCCTGGATGCGCGCGCGGCCGAGCTGGGGGTGCGAGACGGTGGTGTGCGCGTCGGCGAAGCGGACGTAGGTCTGCCACGCGGTGCGGGCCTCCTCGATCCGTCCCTCCATCCGCTCGAGGGTGAAGGCCGCGCCCTGGAGCGCCCGGGCCTGCCAGCGAGGCTCGTTCGCGCGCTCGGCGAGCTCGGCCGTGCGCTGGAAGCCGCTGACCGCCTCCTCGAGGTTGCCGCCCGCGCGGTTGAGCACCGCGATGTAGTAGGGCGCCTGCGGACGCGCGCCGTCGCTCGAGAGCGCGCGTCGGAAGCGGTCGAAGCCGCCGTCGGTGTCGCCGCTGACCATGAGCGAGACGCCCTCGCTGATGAGGCGGGTGTACTCGTCGGCGCCCGGCGGCGAGGCGGCCTCCGACGGAGCCTGAGCCTCCTGCGCGCGCGCGGCCGAGGCGAGGCCCATCGAGGTCACCAACGAACAGAGGCAGGCGAGAACCAGCGCGCGCATGCGGCGATGGTATCTCCCTGCCTCCGTGGTGACAAAGCCCCCGCGCGGGGCTCGGTCGTCGAGCCGGCTCAGTGACAGACGAGCAGGCTGAACTCGACGCGCCGGTTGGTCTGCTCGCTGAGCGTCTGCTGGCGGCCGCAGCTCTCGTTGGCGCGCGGCTGCTGCGAGCCGTAGCCGATGGTGTCGATCATCTCGCGCGGGACGCCCATGAGGACGAGCTCGTTGGCGACCGAGACCGCGCGGTTCTGGCTGAGGACCTGGTTGTTCAGCTCGTTGCCGCAGGTGTCGGTGTGACCCTCGACGCGGACGCGGCGGATGTCGTTGCGAGCCTGGGCGCTGCGGACCATCTCGCGGAGGATCTCGCGGTTCTGCGCGTCGATCGTACTACCGCTGGTCGGGAACGTGATGAGCATCGGCATGTGCACCCAGCTCTCCGCGCAGGGCGGGGCCTGCACGACCACCGGCTGGGGCGGGGGCGGCTCCTCGGCCTCCTGCTGCCCGCCGCCGCACGCGGCGAGCGCCACCGCGGCCAACCCGATCAGGACCATCGCAAAACGGTTCATCCTCTGTGCCTCCACTGTGCTTCCCTAAGGCTGCTGTACGTTTCGGTCCGGAGAGTGCCTCCCCCGACGCCGGATGGGAACCCTCGCAACGGGGGGTTGCCTTCCGATAAGCTGAGACATCGCTTGAGGAGGTCTCCGTGACGCGTGCGCTCTCTCTCGGTTCGCTCGTGATCGCCAGCGCGCTCTGGCTCGTCGCCTGCGGGGACGACGGCGCCGGCGTCGACGACGGAGGCCCCGGGATGGACGGGATGACCGCCTGCGCCTCCGGCGAGACGGTGTGCGGCGGCGCCTGCGTCGACACCGGCTCCGACCCGGCGAACTGCGGCGGCTGCGGGACGGCCTGCGCGACGGGGGAGGTCTGCGACACCGGGAGCTGCGCGGCGATGTGCAGCGCAGGGCTCACCGACTGCGGCGGGGCCTGCGTCGACACGCAGACGACCGCGGCCCACTGCGGCGGGTGCGGGGCGGCCTGCGCGAGCGGCGAGAGCTGCGCGGCCGGCGCGTGTACCGGCGCGATGTGCACCCCCAACGGGATGGCCTGCGCCGCGCCCGGCGACTGCTGCTCGGGCACCTGCGAGGCCGGCACCTGCGCCGCCGCCCCGATGTGCCGCGCGACCGGCGCGCCCTGCGCGACCGCGGCCGACTGCTGCAGCGCGGCTTGCAACGACTCGGCCGGCGCCGCCTGCGCGGGCTCGGGCGACTGCGTCTGCGCGCCCGCGAGCGGCTGCGCGGCGGCGGGCGAGGCGTGCACCGGCGACGGCCAGTGCTGCAACGGCCTGTGCGACCGTCCCGGTGGCGGCGCGGACGGCACCTGCGCGAGCTTCGGGGCGTGCCTCACCGCGGGCGAGCCGTGCGGTACCGAGGGCCTCAACGGCTCGTGCTGCTCGACGGTCTGCCTCGACGCGGACGGGACGGGCGCGCGCTGCCAGTTCCTCGGCGGCTGCCGCGTGCAGGACGAGCTCTGCCGCACGGACGCGGAGTGCTGCTCGGGCGCGTGCCGGATGGCGGGCATGACGGCGGACGGCCGACCGATCACCCGCTGCGCCAACGTCGACTCGTGCCTGCCGGCCGGCGAGGTCTGCGGCGACGGCGGGGCGAGCTCCAACTGCTGCCCGAACGGCGGCGGCGACACCGGCTGCGAGCCGACCGGCGGCGGCTTCCGGCGCTGCCTCGGCGGCACGGGCGACTGCACCCTGCCCGGCCGCCCCTGCACCACGACTGCGGAGTGCTGCGCCGAGACGTTCCCCAACATCATGTGCCAGCCGGGCGTCGGCGGAGAGAACCTCTGCTGCCTCGCGGACGGGCAGGGCTGCGCGTTCGGCGACGTCTGCTGCAGCGGCGTCTGCACCCCCGACCCCACCGACGGCGTCCTGCGCTGCGGCTCGATGTGCATCGCGGACGGCCAACCCTGCACGGTGGACTCCGACTGCTGCGGCTGCGGCTGCGTCGCCGACGGCGCGGGCGGCCTCGCGTGCACGAGCGACATGGCGCTCTGCGACCCGTGCACGGGTCCGGACCTTGGCGAGTTCTGTACGCCCGGTGGCGAGCCCTGCTGCAACGCGCCGGCGGTGACGTGCCAGGGGAGCAACGAGTTCGCGACCTGTCGCCTCGCCCCGTAGAGCCCCAATACCCCTGCCCCTGCCCCTGCCTGTGCGCGCAGAGGGCAGGGGAAGCTCCACCACAGACGGCGCACCAAGCGCCGCTCCGAGACACGTGTAGCCCAAAGCCGAACCACCGGCTTCGGCTCCGGCTCCGACTCCGGGCTCGCGTGTACGCAGGCGTGCGAGGCTACGTGCACGTGCACGTGCACGAGGACGAGGACGAGGACGTGCACGTGCACGAGGACGAGGACGTGCACGTGCACGAGGACGAGGACGTGCACGTGCACGAGGACGAGGACGTGCACGAGGACGAGCACGTGCACGAGGACGAGGACGTTCGGGGGCGCTGACTCCGTGGGGAGGTCTTGTTCGGGTCGGGGTTGGCTCCTTGCGGTGACTCAGGGCCGCGGGCGCCTGGTACTTGTGGGCACGGGCACGGGCACGGGCACGGGCACGGGAGTTTGCTGCGCCTACTCTTGCTCGAGGAAGGAGTAGTAGTGGCGCAGGACCCGGCGGACGTAGCGCTGGGTCTCCTCGTACGGCGGGATCCCGCGGTAGCGCAGCACCGCGCCCTCGCCCGCGTTGTACGCCGCGATCGTCAGCACCAGATCGCCGTTGAACTGGTTGGCGAGGATCCGCAGGTAGCGCGTGCCGCCCAGGATGTTCTGCCGCGGGTCGAACGGGTCGCGCACGCCCATCCGGGCCGCGGTGGCCGGCATGAGCTGCATGAGCCCGCACGCGCCCGCGTGGCTCACGACCTGGGGGTTGTAGTCGCTCTCCACCCGGATCACCGCGCGGACGAACGACTCGGGGAGCCGGTAGAGCGCGGCCGCCTCGCGGATGAACGGGTCGTAGCGCGTGTACCGGTCCGGCGAGCGATCGCGCGGGCCGAGGCTGCCGCCGCCCTGACGCGCGCGCGGCGTCTCGGTGCGCGTGCGGATGTGGCGGACGCCCCGGGCCTGACGCGGAGGCGTGTTGCTGTAGTGCACCACCCCGTTCGCGTCGGTGTACGTGTAGATGTCCGCGCGCGCGGGGAGCGCGAGGCTAAGGGTCAGCGCGAGGGCCGACAGGCTGAGGAGGCGAAGGCGCATCCGTACGTCAGAAGGGTACTGGGGCGCGCCCCGGCCTGCCAAAGAAGGGGCCGGTCAGGGGCGGGCCCGGCAAAGAACCGCCCCCGGGCGCCCCTTCATTCCCCCTCGGCCGGCGGCCGGGTAGAGTCCCGCGATGCGCGTCGAATCGGACTTCCTCGTCCTCGGGAGCGGGATCAGCGGCCTCACCTTCGCCCTCGAGGCCGCACAGCACTCGCGGGTGGTGGTCGTCACCAAGGGCCAGATCGACGACTCCAACACCAACTGGGCCCAGGGCGGCATCGCCGCCGTCATGGATCCGCAGGACTCCTTCGACGAGCACGTCAAGGACACCGTCGCGACGGGCTACGGGCTCGGCAAGATCGACGTCATCCGCGCCGTCGTCGAGGGCGGCCCCGACCGGGTCCGCGAGCTCATCGAGATGGGCGCGCGCTTCGACATGCGCGACGGGAGCGACGACGAGCTCGACCTGACGATGGAGGGCGGCCACCACCGGCGGCGCGTCGTCCACGCGGGGGACATCACCGGCCGCGAGGTCCAGCGCGTCCTCGCCGCGGCCGCGCTCGCGCACCCGAACGTCGAGGTCCTCGAGCACCACATGGCGGTCGACCTCATCGAGCTGAGCAAGTTTGGTGGCCCCCATCAGGTCGCGGGCGCCTACGTGCTCGACGAGAAGGCGGGCGAGGTCCACACCTTCGTCGCGCGCGCCACGATCCTCGCGACCGGCGGGGCCGGCAAGGTCTACCTCTACACCTCGAACCCCGACGTCGCGACCGGCGACGGAGTGGCGATGGCGTACCGCGCGGGCGCGCTCATCTCGAACATGGAGTTCTTCCAGTTCCACCCGACCGCGCTCTACCACCCCAAGGCCAAGAGCTTCCTCATCAGCGAGGCGCTGCGCGGCGAGGGCGGCATCCTGCGGCTCGCGGACGGCGACGCGTTCATGGCGCGGCACCACGAGATGAAGGACCTCGCGCCGCGCGACGTCGTAGCGCGGACGATCGACTACGAGATGAAGCGCACCGGCGCCGACAACGTGTTCCTCGACATGACGCACGAGGACGCGGACTTCCTGCGCGAGCGCTTCCCCAACATCCACGCCGAGTGCATGCGCTGGGGCATCGACATGACCAAGGAGCCGATCCCGGTCGTGCCGGCCGCGCACTACATGGTCGGGGGCGTGGTGGTCGACAAGGACGGCAAGACCAAGATCGAGGGCCTCTGGGCGATCGGCGAGGTCACCTGCACCGGGCTCCACGGCGCGAACCGGCTCGCCTCGAACTCGCTCCTCGAGGGCCTCGTGTTCGGCAAGCGCTGCGCGGAGAACATCGGCCGCCCCACCGGCCGCTTCGCCGACCCGCCCGACTGGGACACCGGCAGCGCGGCGGCCTCCGACGAGGCGGTCGTCGTCAGCCAGAACTGGGACGAGATCCGCCGCTTCATGTGGAACTACGTCGGCATCGTGCGCAGCGACCGCCGCCTCCGCCGCGCCGCGCGCCGGGTCGCGCTGCTCAAGGACGAGATCCGGCAGTACTACTGGGAGCACCTCGTCACCCGCGATCTGCTGGAGCTGCGCAACATCGCCGATGTGGCCGAGATGATCATCGCGTGCGCCACCATCCGCCGCGAGAGCCGCGGGCTGCACTACACGATCGACTACCCGGAGACGCGGGACGACTACGCGAAGGACTCCCTCATCGTCTATGGCGAGCCCCCGCACCTGTCGGGGCGGTGAGGGGAGCGAGCCGAGGCCCCTGCCCCTGCCCCTGCCTCCGACCCGAAGACCCGAAGACCCGGGTCGAGGGTAAGGGCAACGCTTATTGCGTGTGGCTCCCCCGCCGGATCGCGCGCCAGAGGCTCGAGAACCGATCCGTCCACGCCCTCGCCGGATCGCCCGCCGGCAGGACCGCGGTCGAGCTCAGGCCCGCGAGATCCTCGTCGCGCCGCGCGAGCACCACGTAGCTCGCCGAGTCGTCGACCACGAACCGGGTCGACAGGCCGAGCGCGGCCGCGCCGTTGGCGACGACCCCGGGCAGATCGAGCGCGCGGTTCGACAGGTGCAGCACCGCCCAGCCGCCGGGCGCGAGCTTGTCCATGTAGAGCGCGAGCGCCTCGGTGGTGAGCAGGTGCGCGGGCACCGAGTCCGAGCTGAACGCGTCGACCACCAGCAGCGCGAGCGCGCCGTCCGGCTCCTCGGTCAGCGCGACGCGGCCGTCCGCGAGCTGGATCTCCAGATCATCCGTCGGCGTGTTGGCGAGGTAGGTGAACAGCGCCGGGTCGCGCGCGAGCTCGGCCACCGTCGGGTCGATCTCGAAGTAGCGCCACGGCTCGCCTGGCTCCGCGTAGCACGAGAGCGCGCCCGTCCCGAGGCCGACCACCGCGGTGCGCCCGCGGCGGCCGCGCGCGCGGTGGGCCAAGAAGATCCGCCCCGCCGGTCCGTCGTGCACGTAGTAGGGCCGCGGCACGCAGGCGTCTCGCTCGTCGAGGCGCTGCAGGCCGTGCAGCGTCGTCCCGTGCAGCAGCGCGTGCGCGCCGTCGCGCTCGATCACCCGGACCACCCCGAAGAACGAGCGCACGCTCTCGACCCGCGCCCCGTCCGGCGACAGCGTCGCCGCCGCCGTCAACAGCGCGAGCAAGCAAAGCGTGTAGCGGCGTCGGAGCGGCATCCAGCGGTAGCTGTAGAGCGCGGCCGGCGCGAGGATGAGGACGGCGGCGTGCTCCGGCTCGGTCAGCCCGACGAGCGGCGCGATCAGCGCGCCCGCGGCGACGAGGACCGCGACCACCGCCACCTGCACGAGATCGCGCCCGAGCGCGCGGTCCGGCCGCACCACGCCCTCGCGCGGCCGCAGCCCGCAGGCGAGCGCGATCGCGACCGGGTACTCGTAGAGATCGGGCAGGACCGCGGGCGCGATCACCGAGGCGACGAGCGTGCCGAGCACCCCGCCGAGCGCGAGCCACACGTAGAACTCCGGCAGCCGCGCGACCTCCGGCGCGGCCCGCGCGAGCCGCCGGTGCAGCAGCCACGACGCGGCGCCGAGGAACAGGCAGTGCATCGTCAGGATCAGCGCGAGCGGCTCGTTCGAGTGGGTGAGGCTCACGTAGATGAGCACCACCGCGACGAGGCACATCGCGCGCCCGAGCCACGGCGGCGGCTCGCCGAGCGCGTCGCTGAACGCGAGCACGTAGCTCCCGATGTAGATCGCGAGCGGGATCACCCAGAGCAGCGGCAGCGGCGCCACGTCGAGCGAGAGCACCGACGACGCCCCCGCGAGGAGCAGCGCCGGCACGAACGAGAGCGCGATCCACCGCAGCCGCTCCCGCACCGGCCCGCCGGTCGCCGCCGCGTCGTCGCTCCGCGCGTCGTCGCTCCGCGCGTCGTCCTCCCGCGCGTTGTCGTCCCGCGCGTTGTCGCTGGCGTCGTCGTCCCGGGCGGTGTCGCTGGCGTCGTCGTCCCGGGCGGTGTCGCTGGCGTCGTCGTCCCGGGCGGTGTCGTGGCTGGTCGCGTCGTCGTTCGTCTCGTCGCCGTCCGCCCGCGCCGCGCGTCCGAGGCGCAGCACCCCGATCCCGGCCGCGAGCACCCCGACCGTGATCACCCCGACCCCGATCCGGAACCCGAGCGCCTGGGTCGGCACGTCGAAGAGCGGCTCGATCGCGATCGGGTAGGCGATGAGCGCGAGCAGGCTCCCCGCGTTGCTCGCCGCGTAGAGGAAGTAGGGCCGCCGCCCGGCGACGCGCCCAAACCAGAGCGAGAGCAGCGGCGCGGTGGCGCTGAGGGCGACGAAGGACGGCCCGAGGTTGAGCCCGAGGAACGCGAGCGCGTAGCGCGTCGGGTGCTCGACGGCCGAGATGGCGATCGGCGTCGACAGCGCGCCGAGCGGCCCGAGCGCGAGGGCGGTGACGAGGACCGCGGCGTGGATCGCGACCCCGACCCGCGCGTCCCGCAGCCGCCCGAGCGCCCACACGTAGCCGTAGCCGACGAGCAGCGCGGCCTGGAAGAAGAGGAGGCACGCCGTCCACGCACCCGGCACCCCGCCGAGCTGCGGCAGCAGGGCCTTGCCCGCGAGCGGCTGGACGGCGAAGAGGAGGGCCGCGCTCGCGAAGAGGGTGAGGATGTACAGCGCCGCCCGCATCGGCGGAGGCGTGGATAGCACGCCCCCCAGGCGACCCCCAGAATCCCGTGCCCGCGCCCGAGATCCCAGGCCCGTCCCCGAGCTCCAAGCCACCGGCCGCGATCCCAGGCCCGTCCTCGATCCCCCCGCGCAGCAGCCCGCAGCGCCGCGCACCGGCCCAGGGAGAGCGCGGGGGGGACAGCGCGGGGGGACGCTCCGACCTTCTCGAGCTTGTGCGACGTTTGGCAAACAAGTTCGGAAGGTTCGGCCCCCCGTCACCACAAAGAAGCTGCCGTTGCGTCCGCAAGTGGTAGGCTCTGACCTGTGACGCAGCGCCCCCTACGCGAGCCGCTCGAGGAGATGGTCGAGGAGCTCGCGCGGCGACGCAGCGAGCCCCCGCCCCGAATGTTCCACGCCGGGGCGAGCGTCGTCCGCGAGGCGCTCGAGCAGCGCGTCGGCCTCCAGGTCGAGGACGACCAGATCGAGGACGTCCTCGTCGCAGGCGAGGGCCGCGCGTCGAGCGGTGAGTGGACGGTCGAGCGGGTGGGGCCGGGCGACTTCCGCTTCCGCCGCCGCGAAGACTGAGCCTCCCCTCCCAGCCTCCAACGTGCTCGTGGACATGCACGCTGAACGCCTGGGGGCGCTCCCTCAGCGCACGAACGGGTGAAGGCTCACCACCCTCGCCTGCTCCCGGCTCAGCTCCCGCGCGGTCGCGCGCTGCGGCTGGGGGTGCATCAAGTTCGCCTCGTCGTCGACGTGCGCCAGCCCGAGAAAGTGGCCGAGCTCGTGGGCGAGCACGTGCGCGGTCGCCCGCGGATCGACCGGGGCCGGCGCGTCGTCGAACGCGTCGCACACCCGGCCCGGCAAGAACACCGCGTCCGCCGCGCCGCCCCCGCCGCCGCCCACCCGGCCGGTCACGCCGAGGACCGCGCCCGGCGTGCCCAGCGGGTCGACCCGCCGCAGGCACCCCGCGAAGACCACGTCGATCGTGGCCGCCGGCGCGGGCGGGGCGAGCGCGAGGAGCGCGTCGAGCGACCCCGCCTCCCGATCGCCGAAGCGCGACTCGGCCGGCGCGCCCGCGACCTCCACGACCTGCACCTCGGGCGTCAGCCCCAGCGGCGCGAGCTCGGCCGCGAGCGCGTCGACGAGCGTGGCCCGCGCCTCGGGCTGATCCTGCATCACGGAACGATCGGTGACGACGAACCGCAGCGCGAGCCGGCCCTCGGTAGGCCGCGCGACCGGCGACCACGCGACCTCGAGCGCGTCGGCGAGCGGCGCGCGCAGCGGCGTCCCGGTCGCGCAGCGCACCCGCTGGAACCGCAGCGGCCCGCTCCCCTCCACCACGTCGAGCGCGCCGCCCCGCGCCGCGTCGGCGCCCTCGAGCGCGAAGCACGTGTCGGGGTCGGCCGTCGTCCACACCGCGATCGGTCCGTCGACCGGCCGCGCGATCGGCGCGCTCCGCCCCTCCGCGTCGAAGCTCACGACCCCGAGCGGGGTGGCCTCGCCGCGCGGCCCGACCGGCCCCGCACAGCCCACCGCGCCGAGGACGGCGGACGCGCCGAGCGCCGCGAGGCCCCACGCCGCGAGACGCTGCCCGCCGCGACACAGTCCGCCGCGAGGCTGCTCGCCGCGAGGCTGCCCGCCGCGAGGCTGTCCGCCGCGAGGTCGCTCGCCGCGAGGCTGCCCGCCGAGCGCGAAGAGGCGCGCGCCGATCCCCACGTCAGCCCGCCGCCCGCAGATCGGCCGCCGACACGAACGCGCCGAGGCGCTGCTTGAGCCGCAGGTCCGCCTCCGCGTGGAAGTGGGCCGCGAGGAGGCGGCGCACCTCGGGCTGCGCGCTCGCCGACCGGCCGAGCCACTCGACGGCGGCCGCGCGCACCTCGAGGTGGGGTGAGGCGAGCTGGGTCGCCGCGAGCGCGAGGTCGGCCTCGCCGAGCGACGCCCCGTCGTCGAGCTGCCGCAGGCCGCGCAGGATCGACGCGGCGACCGCCGGGTCGGCCTCGTCAGCGAGGTGATCGGCGAGCCGCGCCCGCGCCGCGTCGGGCGAGAGCCGCCCGAGCGCCTCGGCCGCGTGGGCGCGCACCGAGGGCTCGGCCGCGTCGAGGCGCGCGGCGAGCGGCGCGGCGAAGCGGTCGTCGGCGCAGTTGCCCATCGCGTCGATCGCCTGCACCACCTCCGCCCGCGCACCCGCGCCCTCGAGCTCGGCGCTCAGCGTGTCCCGCAGCGACTCGCCGAGCGCGCCGTCGGCGCGGCCCGCGAGCGTCCCGAGCCCGAGCCGGCTGACGTTGGCGACCATCGGCGAGCCGTCGTCGCGCGCCCGGGCGAGCAGCGCGTCGGCGACCGCCTGGCTCGGCGCGCCGTGCTCGGCGAGGGCGGCGGCCGCGCGGGCCCGGTTCACCTCGAAGAGCCTGTCGTCGTCCAGCGCCTCGACCAGCGCCGCGCGCGTCGCCTCGGTCCCCGCGCGCTGGAGCGCGAGGAACAGCGTGGCCTGGGCGTGCTCCGCGATGTCTCCGTCGCGCAGGGCCGTGAGCAGCTCCGCCGCCCCCTCGGGGTGCGCGCGCAGCCAGTCCGCGAGCATCCGCGCCGCGGGGAGCACGCCGTCGCGGCCCATCGCGTCGAAGACGCCGTGGAAGCGGCCGAGCGCCTCGTCGCGGCTGAGCGCGGCGATCGCCGGGTCGACCGGCGCCTCGCGCGCCTCGACCGAGCGCGCGTCGTCGAAGCGAGCCGCGTTGACGTCCGCGCGCGCCACCGGGCGATAGGCCGCGTCGCGCCGCGCCATCGAGAAGCGGTGCGCGATCGTGTGCCGCTCGCCGCTCGGCATCGAGAGCCTGAGCCGCTCCTCGCCGCGCACGTCCACGATCGCGCGGGCGCTCGGGTCGTAGAGCGCGTCGGCCCGCGCCGAGAGGACCTCGAGCGTCACCCCGAGCCGCGCCGCCTCCGGGTCGGCCTCGTACGCGACCTTGAGGCGCACCACGCGCACCGCGTCGGCGTCAGACCGCGCGCTGTAGCGCGCGACGTAGTCTCCGCCGCCGTCCACCTGCGCCGCCTGCCACGCGTCGGTCGCCGCGCCGGGCAGGACGATCTCGTTGGCGCGCAGGACGCTCGTCGCGAGGTGGCGAGCCGCCGGGCTCCACGCCTCGGGGAAGCCGATCTCGGTGAGCCGGCAGCGCGCGTCGACGCGGACGAAGAACGGCGCGCCCTCGAGCTCGTCGGCGCCCACGCGGTCGGCGGGCTCGGACAGCGACTGCGCGAGGCGCACCTCGCTGAACGCCGCGCGCAGCAGCGCGGCGCCGGACACCTCGACCGCCTCGAGGCTGAGCACCCCGTCGAAGCGGTCTTCGGTGTCGGCGACCCCGACCCGCGACGTGACGTCGTACGCGCGGCGCTCGCCGGCGTCGAACGCGCACGCCAGGGTCGGCGCCGCGGCGGCCTCTCGGGCCGGGGCGGCCGGCGTCGGCGCGGGCAGGAGCGCCCACCCGCCGATCGCCGCGAGACCCAGGAGGCCGCAGACCACGGCGGCGCCTCGACCCGAGAGGCGGCTCACTGGAGCACCTCGAGCGCGAGCGACTGGTCGAGGAGGTTGGTGGAGATCAGCGGCGAGCTGAAGCGGAAGAGGTTCACGCGCAGGGTCCGGTTGAACCGGCGCAGGAACCGCCGCCGGAACCGGATGCGCCCGACGATGTTCACGTCGCCCTGGATGAGCCGCAGCTCGAGGTCGAGCCGCGCCCCGCCCATCACCCGCACCGCGCCGGTGTCGTCGAGGCCGAAGCCGAGCGACGCCTCGAGCGGCAGCTCGGTGTTGATCATCCGCAGCACCGCCTCGACGCCGCCGCTGACCGGGCCGACGCGGACGCCCCCCTCGATGGTCGCGGTGAACGCGAAGTAGGGCGTCGTGGTGCGGCCGATCGAGCCGCAGGCCGACCACGCGCCCGCGCCGAGGATCTGCTCGCAGCTCGCCGCGTCGGTGGTCGTGACGAGCGCGTCGCTCACGTTGAGGCCGGCCTCGCCGCCGAGCTCGAAGGTGATGCCGATGCGCACCGGCCCGAAGCCGTAGCCGAGGGTCGGCAGGCGGTGCGAGCGCGCGACCGAGAAGTCCTCCTCGCGGCTCAGCTCACCGCCGGTGTCCGAGACGGAGTAGACGTCCTGGTTGAACACGCGGACGAGCACCTCGTAGCCGTTGCCCGCGGGGTCGAAGCCCGCGTTGGCCCGCGCCATCGCGCGCACGATGTCGAGGTTGAAGCGGCGGCCGATGTCGCCCGTGATCGAGACGTTGCCCTCGACGCGGCTGGACGCGCCGCTGCGGTCGAGGCGGTTCTCGGTCTCGAGGCCGGCCTCGAGGCGCAGGCGGCTGCCGCCGACCGCGCGGTGGAAGCTCCGGCTGAGCTGGTGGGCGGTCGCCGCCGCGGTGCTCTCGGTCTCGCGCACGAGCACGACCTCGACCGCCTGGCAGTCGCCGCCGTCCTCGAGGCTGCCCTCGTTGCCCGCCTGGGCGAAGTCGGCCTCGAAGCAGCCGCGGACCTCGAAGTCGCTCTCGTCGGCCCACGCGCCGCCCGCCTGGAGCGCGGCGTAGGTCGCGCCCTCGGCGAAGAGCTCGCGGGTGATCGTGTTGGGCGTGCCGGGGAGCAGCTCGTCGACGACCACGCGGTCAGCGCGCGCGCCGCCCTCCGCGTCCCCGACGCGCAGCGGCAGGTACGCGTCGCTCGAGCCGACCGGCCGCAGCTCGTAGCGGAGCGAGGCCTCGCCGGGCATCGCGATGAGCGCGCCGGGGCTCGTCTCGCCGAAGCGCAGGTCCTCGACGAGCGCGGGGTCCTCGGCCACGAGATCGGCCGGGATGTCCTCGGCCGCGACCGCGGCGACGTAGGGGTCGCGGCCGTTGACAATGAGGGTCGACTCGACCGCCAGGCTCGCCGCGCCCTCCTCGACCGGCAGGGTCGCCACCGCGCTCGACGCCTCGAGGCGCGCGTGGAGCACGTCGATCAGCGCCTGGCCCGCGTCGCTCGGCGTCGGCTGCAGATCGACGTCGAACACGCAGCCCGCCTCGCCTTCGGCGGTCACGCAGGCCTGGTTGATCGCCTCGTCGCGCAGCGCCGCGGTGAACGAGACCGACGGCGCGTCGGTGTCGCCCTCGACCTCGTCGCCGCCGTCGAACTCGACGCGGAGGTTCACTCTTCGGCCGAGCAGCTCCTCGCACGCGGTCGTCGGCCAGACGTAGCCGTAGAAGCGGTGCTCCTGGCCGTCGCCGGGCAGCTCCACGACCGCCGCGCTCGACGAGCACTCGATCGGGGCCTCCGGGTCGGCCGGGCTCGCCTCGACGAAGCTGAACGTCACCGCGGTCTGCGAGACGGCCCCGCCCGCGCTGGTGGCGGTGAGCCCGTACTCGATGGGCACGCGGTTGTTGATGTAGACGGGCAGGCCGAGGTCGTACTGCACGTCGAGGTAGGTCAAGCGCAGGGTGTCGAACGGCGGCAGCGCCTCGGCGCAGCCCTCGCCCTCGCACGGCGCCGGCTCCTCGGCCGCGCAGGCGCCGAGGGTGAGCGCGCCGAGCAGCGGCAGCAGGGCGATCCGGCGAGAAGAAACGAAGCTCCTCAGTTCACGCATTCCGATGGGTCCTCCAGTGGGGGGGACCCCGAACCTGGGTCTTCGCCGCGACCTGCCCGGGTTAAGCCCGGTAAAACCCCGCCGGGCGCCCGCGACCTCGAGGGGAGATCGCGGGCGCCCGCGCGGAGCGGCGCGCGACACGGGCGAGCGCGCGCGCCAGGGTCCCGAGAGGCGGGTCGCGGTCCCGAGAGGCGGGTCACGGGCGGACAGGTCCCCGACCGCGCCGGCTCGAGACCTCAGAGCGAGGACATGAGAGGGACATCCGAGGTCCCCGCGTCCGAGGTCGCCGTGGTCAGGCGGGGGGCTGCGGCAGGCCGCCCTCCGCGTCGCGGGCCAGGAACACGAACACCCGCTCGGTTCCGTCGGGGTCGGTCTCCATGTTGGCCATCCCGGGCAGCGTGAAGCCGGGCCGGCCCATGAGGCCATCCATCGTGCCCATGGGGTCGCCCTCTTCGGCGATGGTGAGCTCGAGCCGGCACAGCGTCGCGCGGCACTCGAGGCCGTGGACCGTGACATGCTCGTTGCCGAAGGTGCGCAGGCTCTCGTCGATCGTCGACTCGGTCTGTGGCCCCCACGTCGGGTCCTGGGTCTCCGCGTCGAGGATGTCCTCGAGTTGCGATCGGTAGATCGCGCGGCGCTCGGCGAGCTCCTCGGGGCTCGGCAGCGGCTCGTCGCTCATCTGGGCCTCCCCCGCGCTCGACGGCACCTCCGCCGCATGCAGCTCTCCTTCCGTATCGCGGAGCTCCCCCTCGAGCCGCCGCAGCCGCGCCCAGAGGGCATCCGTCTGCGCGTCGTCCGTCCGCAGCTCGACCGTCCGCGCGGGCGCGGCGACCGAGGGGGTGGTGGGCGGCACCGGGTCGGCCCGGAGCAGCTCCGCCCCCGCGACGCTCAGGCCGCAGAGCGCGACGACGCCGATCCAGTGCCGCGCGTTCACTCGCCGGCCCGGTAGGAGGCGATGTAGGAGGTGCCGTCGGACGTGCGCGGCGGCAGCGTGCAGCGGATGTGGTTGTAGCCCGCGTACTGATCGCGCACCGAGTTGATGTCCCACGACAGCGTGCCGATGTTGCTCGCGCCCCCGCCGAGGCTCGTCTTCCAGCCGCTCCACGCCCACGAGCGGCCGTAGGCCTCCACGTCGTAGAACGAGCACTGGATGCCCTCGCCGTGGTTCGCGTCGCGCAGGTGCACGCTGACGGTGCCGACCTGGGTGTTGTCGTTCTCCCGCACCATCGGGCAGAAGAGGTTCATGCTCGAGCTGTAGCTGAGGTTCGAGATGATCCCCTGGTTGTAGTAGCCCCGCGAGCCGCCGGTGCTCACGCACATCGAGCCGGAGTGGTGGAACTGCGGGTGGTAGCTCGCGAAGCTGGCGGTCGGCCCGCCCACGAGCAGGCCGAGCGCGCCGAGGACGGCGAGCACGATCGAGGAACGCTTCGTCTTCTGCATGGGAACCCTCCTTGCCGCTCTTCAGGCGGCGTCGTTGTTCGGAGGGAACTCTGCGGCCTCGGGAGTCGCGCGCGGTCACAGGTTGTCACGCGCGGTGGTCGCGGCGGCGGGGCGGCGGGCTCGAAGCGTCAGCCGCGACGTGAGAGTGGTCCTGCGCGATGTCGGGGGCGTCGAAGGCGACATAGGAGTTGTCCTGGGCGGAGGTCGGGCGTCGAAGGCGACGTAGGAGTTGTCCTGGGCGGATGTCAGGCGTCGATCTCGACGTGAGAGCCGTCTTGGGGAGGAGCTCGGGCGTCGATTTCGACGTGAGATCCGTCTTTGAGGGAGGTCTGGCGTCGACCGCCACGCATGAGTCGTGGTGGGCGGGAGTCAGCCCGTCGAGGATGACGCTGCCAGGGGATTGGCTGAGCTCGTGCGTCGATCTCGACGCGCACGGGCCCCCGTGGCTGCGACCGAACGTCGATCTCGACGGGCGTGGTGCCTGCGGCAGTGCTCCACCGTCGATCTCGACGCGAGCACTGCGGGTCCCACGCGCGCAGCGTCGATCGTGACGCTGGAGGGATCACGAGCGACGGTGCGAGCGTCGATCTCGACGTCGACCGCGTCGCAGGGCGAAGTTTCTGCGTCGCTCCTGACAACCGATCACGGCGGGTCCCGATACGACCTTCAAGCGCGTGAGGAGCGCGGCGCGGCGTGGGGTCGCGGCGCGGTCGCTCTCGCGAGGAAGGTTGTCTGTCCGTGCCCGAGATGCCGCCCCACTTGACCAAGGAGCTGCAGCCCGAGGTCCTCGACGTCTCCCCGTACGTCGCCACCACCCGGTTCACGGGGACCGGCGGGGTGTTCCTCGCGCGCGCGGTGCTGCGGGCGGCGCCGCCGGTGCGCAGCCGGCGGCTCGAGGCGCGGCTGGAGACGATCCGCGCGGCGGCGGAGGCGCTGCGCGCGGTGGTGCGCGCGCGGATGCGCGACAAGACGCGGGGCGAGACGCGCGCGCTCGCGACCCGGCTGGGCGCGGGCTGGGTCGGGCTGCGGGAGGCGCTCGAGGCGCGGGCCCGCCTTGTCGGCGATCCGCTCGGCGACCGCGCCCGGGAGCTCGCCGCCTCGCTGTTCCCCGACGGCACCGCGTTCGTCCGCGCGCGCTTCGACCCGCAGTGGGTCGGCAGCCAGCTCCACCTCGAGCGCATCGACGAGGAGGGCCTCGCGCCGGAGCTCGACGCGCTCGGGGTCGGCGGGTTCCTCCCCTACATCCGCGCGGCCCACGCCGCCTTCGGAGAGGCCCTCGGGGTTGGCGCGGCTCCCGTCCCGACCCCCGACCCGACGGCGGTCCACCGCGCGTCCGCCGCCCTCGCGCGCGCCCTCGCCGACTACGGCCGCGTGCTCGCGGGTGAGCTCGAGCCCGACGACCCCGAGAGCGTCCGCGCCTTCCGCGCCGCCGTCCACCCGCTCGACGCGCACCGCCGCCGCCGCCGCGCCGCCGCGCGCCCCACGACCCCCGAGACGCTCGGGCCGACCGCCGCCGGGCCAATCGCCGCCGGGCCGACCGCCGCCGGGCCA
>JAUHXR010000026.1 GCA_030426845.1 Polyangia bacterium
CGATGGGCTTCGGCGCGAGCGCTCGCTTTGCTCGCGGCGGCGTCGTCGGCTCCATCCAAATCCTCCGGCTCCGTGGACTGCGTCCACTTCGCTCGGATGATTTGCATGTCGTGCGACTCCCTCTCGGCCTCCATCGTTCGCGGCGCTCACGATGGGCTTCGGCGCGAGCGCTCGCTTTGCTCGCGGCGGCGTCGTCGGCTCCATCCAAATCCTCCGGCTCCGTGGACTGCGTCCACTTCGCTCGGATGATTTGCATGTCGTGCGACTCCCTCTCCGCCTCCATCGTTCGCTGCGCTCACGATGGGCTTCGGCGCGAGCGCTCGCTTTGCTCGCGGCGTCGTCGTCGGCTCCATCCAAATCCTCCGGCTCCGTGGACTGCGTCCACGTCGCTCGGATGATTTGCATGTCGTGCGACTCCCTCTCGGCCTCCATCGTTCGCTGCGCTCACGATGGGCTCGCGCCCTTCGGCGCGAGCGCTCGCTTTGTGAGGCGACTCGCCGAGCATCCGGATCCAGCGAAGCGACTCCTGGCTCATCTCCGAGGAGACGACCCGCTCGCTCAGGCATCGTCGAGGAGCGGCTGGCCGCGACGAACGGCTGTCACGCCCGTGATTTGCGGCGGTTTCAAACCGATTGGCGCTCTAGCCACCAAGGTAGGCGTCCGCTTCGATCTCCACGAGCATCCAGTCGGAGATGAGGCGCCGTACCTCGACCATGCTGGTGGCGGGGCGTGCTTCCCCGAACATCTCGGCGTGGGCGCGCCCGATCGCGCCCCAGTCCCGCTGGATGTCCGTCACGAAGATGCGCGTGCGCACCACGTCTCGCGGGCTCGCGCCGAGGTTGCCGAGCGCGGTCTCGATGACCTCGAGGCAGCGCTTGGACTGGGCGTAGGCATCACCCACCCCGACCGGCTGCCCTGCGTCGTCGACCGACACGCTGCCGGTCACCCACACGAGCTCTCCGACTCGGACCGCGCGCGCGTAGCCGACGATCGACTCCCACTTCGCGCCGCTCTGGGCGCGATGCCGTGGCGGGCCTGGCGCGAGATCGCCGCCGAACGCCACGCGACCCGCGGCCGAAGGCTCGAAGAGCACGTGGACGTTCTCGGCGGGGCGACGGAGCGCCGACGCTACCCCGTCGGCGAGTCGGCGCGCGACCGCGGCCCTTGCTGGGACCGGCGGCAGGTCGGCGCGCAGAACGCGCAAGAAGACGGGCCTCGCGGCGGTCGGCCCGCCGTTCTCGGCGTAGTCCTTCGCATCGAGCTCGCGGACTTGCGCCCAGCAGCGGCCCGGGGCCGCGCGGAGCGCCTCCCCCGCCGCGTCGGCCACGCGCTGCGCCGCGTCGGCGCGGACCTCCGGGTCGAGCGCCCCCACGATCGTCACGTCCACGATGGGCATGGCGAAAGCGTGCGCGAACGCGGTGGCCGCGCTCAACTCTTCTCCACTCCCCTGGGTTGGTTCGCTGCGCTCACCGCGCCTGGGGCGCGGCGCGCTCACGCACCCCGAGGCGCCTCAAGGACGTAGCGCCACGCGTCCGCGAGGTGCTCCTGGGGGCGCTCGTCGATGACGCCGAAGTGGGCGGTGGTGATCCGAGCGATGGGTAGGCTGAGCATCGCCTCGAGCGAGCGCGCGGCCTCGACGTTGGGGGGGGTCGCGCGACGCGCGTCCCACGGGACGGTCACCCGGTCGTAGATGCGCGTCAGTCGAGCGGGGATCCGCACGGTCCAGTGGTCTTCGCGGCTCGGGCGCGCAAGCAGATCCGTCGCGATCAACGTCCGCGACGCGACGTGGAAGAACACCGTCTCATCCCAGAACGGGACGCCGTCCAGGTGAACGACGTCGAGCTCCGGCACGGCCGCGGCGAAGGTCGGCGCGCGCAGCTCCATGTCGAGCGTCAACGTGGGGTTCCTCGAGAGCGCGGACGGAGGACCTACCACCACGGCGTCCGGGTAGGCCGCCGCGAACGAAGGCGCCTCGACCTGGTGCCAGAGGTTCGGGACCACGATCCACCGGACCGGTCCGAGGGCGTCGAGCGCGCGGCGCAGCGCGGTGTCAGGCGGAGGGGGGCTATGGACGAAGAGCGTCCCGTCCTCGAGGCGGACGACCGTCGAGCGAACGCGTAGCCGCATCCCCGAGAAGCTGTGGAGCCGCTCCGAGTACCAGATCTGGCCGTCGACGATGGGCTGGAGAACGCTGGACATGTCCGCGACTATGTCGCCTGCGCGGCACCGGTCACCCCTGTGATTTCGCATCCGGTCGTTGCACGAACGCCGCCATACTGCGCTCGATGCAGGGGCTGCGGCGGTGGGACGATCTGGCGCTGGTACTGGCGCTCCTCCGCGCCGGGAGCCTCGCCGGCGCCGCGCGCGAGCTCGGGTGCGACGCGTCCACGATCTCCCGACGCCTGCGAGCCCTCGAGGAGGCGCTCGGAGGTCCGGTGTTCCACCGCACGCCGGATGGCCTGGTTGCCGCACCGCTCGCCGAACGACTCCGCCCCTACGCGGAGCGTGCCGAGGCGTCGATCCTCGCCGCTCAGGCCGAGGCGGCGAGCACCGACACGAGCCCCGCGGGGACGGTCCGCGTCGCGATGTCCAGCGAGCTCGCCGCCTATGTCGTCGCGCCGAGCGTCAGCGAGCTCCAGCGCCGCCACCCCAGGCTTCGCCTGGAGATCCTGGTGAGCAACGAGCTCGCTGACCTCACACGCCGAGAAGCGGACGTCGCCCTGCGATCCGTGCGCCCTACGCGGGGGGACCTGGTCGCGCAGCGGCTCGGGGGGATCGGCCGGCTGGCCGCAGTCGCGCGCCGCGACTACATCGAGGGGCTCGCGCCTGGGGAGCGCGTGCGGTGGCTCGCGTTCGTCCCGGAGCTGGGCCACCTCCCCGACGCCCGCCTCTTCGACCGCCTCGTCGGCCAACCCCCGGACGTGGCGAGCAACGACATGGTGGCCCTGGTCGAGTGCCTGCGAGCGGGGGCCGGCGCGATGCTGCTGCCCGCGTCCACGCTCGCCCACCCCGAGCTCGCCGAGGTACCGGGGTACGAGGCGACCGAGATCGACTCCCCCGTGTGGCTGGTGTGCCATCGCGCCTTACGCGATGTACCCCGGGTTCGCGTGGTCTGGGAATGGATGCAGGAGCTGCTCCGAGGCGCGCTCGGCGCGGAGACGCCCGCCGTCGCGGGGCCGGACTGAAGCGCGGAGTTGGGAGCTTGATTCACCACCGTCGCGGGGCGCCTCCCGGGCGGCAAGCGTCCGCCTCGCCGCCGGCCGCTCCTCGACGATGCCCGAGCATCGCCTCGTCACGTCCGACTCCGATCCGAACGCATGGCGCTCCGGGATCCCCATCGCGCGGTAGCGAATCAAGCGGGCCGAGGGCACCAGGGGACCCGCGCCCTCCCGCGTCGTGATCCGGGCCGAGCGCGGGCCTCGAGGCGCTGTCCGGCGTAAGTTCCCCCACCCATGAGACGTCTCGTTCAGCTGCGCGCGTCGCGCGACTCCTCGGCGTTCCTGCCAACCTCACGCGAGGAGATGCGGGCCCGCGGCTGGGACGAGCTCGACATCTTGATCGTGAGCGGGGACGCCTACGTCGATCACGCGGCCTTCGGGCCGGTGCTCATCGCGCGGTTCCTCGAGGGTCGGGGCTTCCGGGTGGGGTTCTGCGCGCAGCCCCGCTGGGACCGTCCGGACGACGTGCTGGCGATGGGCCCCCCGCGGCTCTTCGTAGGGGTCGCGGCGGGCAACCTCGACTCGATGCTGAACAAGCTCACCGCGCAGAAGAAGGTGCGGAGCGAGGACCAGTACTCGCCCGGCGGCAAGACCGGGCTGCGGCCGAACCGCGCGACGATCGTCTACTCGAACCTCGTCCGCGGCGCGATGCCGGGGGTGCCGATCGTGCTCGGCGGCATCGAGGCGTCGCTGCGGCGCATCGCGCACTACGACTACTGGAGCGACAAGGTCCGGCGCTCGATCCTGCTCGACTCCAAGGCCGATCTGCTCGTCTTCGGCATGGGCGAGCGCCCGGTCTGGGAGATCGCCCGCCGCCTGGACGAGGGTGAGCCCATCACGTCGATCCGCGACGTCCGCGGGACCGCGTTCGTCATGAACAAGGGGGAGCACGAGGACCTCGAGGCCTCGCGCTACGTGCGCGACGGAAAGCCGGTGGTGCTCCCTTCCTACGAAGAGGTCCGCGACGATCTGGCCGCGTTCAGCCAGATGAGCCGCGCCTTTCAGTACGAGACCAACCCGGGCAACGCGCGTCCCCTCCTGCAGCGCCACGGCACGCAGGCCGTCTGGTTCAACCCGCCCGCCGAGCCGCTCGACACCGAGGCGATGGACGCGCTCTACGACCTGCCGTTCACGCGCGTCCCGCACCCGCGCTACCGCGAGCCGATCCCGGCGTACGAGACGATCAAGCACTCCATCGTGACCATGCGCGGCTGCTTCGGCGGCTGCACCTTCTGCTCGATCACCGAGCACGAGGGCCGCGTGATCTCCTCGCGCTCGGAGGCCTCGGTGCTCCGCGAGGTGCGTCAGCTCCGCCGGATGGACGGCTTCTCGGGGGTGATCACCGACGTCGGCGGGCCGACCGCGAACATGTACCAGATGCGCTGCAAGGAGGAGCGCATCGAGAAGGCGTGCCGGCGCCTGAGCTGCGTGCACCCCGGCGTGTGCGAGAACCTGGTCACCGACCACGCCCCGCTGGTCGACCTGCTCAAGAAGGTCCGCGAGGAGAAGGGCGTCCGGAAGGTCTTCATCGCGAGCGGCGTGCGCTACGACCTCGCCGAGCGCTCACCGGAGTTCGTCGACGCGCTCGCGAAGCACCACACCGGCGGGCAGGTCTCCGTCGCGCCCGAGCACGTCGACGAGGGCGTGCTCGACAAGATGAAGAAGCCGGGCGCCGAGAGCTACGAGCGGTTCCAGGAGATGTTCGACTGCGCGAACCGCGAGGCGGGCAAGGATCAGCACCTCGTGCCCTACTACATCTCGGGGCACCCCGGCTCGACGATGCGGAGCATGGTGAAGCTGGCGCTCTACCTGAAGAACAAGGGCATCCGCCCGCGCCAGGTGCAGGACTTCATCCCGACGCCGATGTCGATGGCGACGAGCATGTACCACACGGGCCTCGACCCGTTCACGCAGAAGCCGGTCTACACCGCGCGCTCTCTGCGTGAGAAGCGCATGCAAAAAGCATTGCTACTCTACTGGGATCCCGCGCATCACGAGCTCGCGCGCGAGGCGCTGGCGATCGCCAAGCGCCATGACCTCATCGGCAGCAAGCCCGGCGCGCTCGTCCCGCCGGCGCGCGGGAAGGGCTCGCTCTCCATCCACGAGCGGCGCGGTCGCCGAGGGAGGGGTCGCGGCAAGCGACGGCCCTAGTCACTCGGAACAGCGATTCATGGCAAATCCCACCGGCCTTCGCCGCGCGACTCGGCGTCAGCCCTCCTCGAGATGCCCTTGTAGATGACCGACCGCGATTCGAGGACATTGGGACGCGCGGGCTCTCGGGGGTATGGTTGCGGGGTGAACCGCCAGCGCATCGCCAGGCTCGTTGCCGTTCTGGGCAGCGCGCTCGTGGGCTTCGCGCTCGTCGGCTTCGCGCTCGTCGGCTGCGCGCCGACGCCTGAGTGCTGAGTGCGTCGCGCCTACCCTCGACGGGCGGGACGAGACGCGGTGCCCGGACGACCTGGTGCCGGTGTGCGAGGTGGAGGGCACGTCGTGCGTTCGCCAAGGGAGCGAAGTCACGTGTGAGATCTCCGCCGGGCCCCCGTCGTGCAACGGGGACGCCGAGGTCGACTGTCTGCCGTTGGTCGTGCCCGGTGGACGACTCCGCGCGAACCCGATCTGCTTGTAGCCCCGTGTCGGGGGGCAGGTTGGCGCGCCTCCCGGCCCTTCGTGGCCCGGCCTTGGGAGGTGTCGAGCGCCGCCGATCGGTCAGGCGGCGTGGCCCCACTCGGTCGGGCTGAAGCGCTCGGCCTCGTGGAGCAGGATCTCGCTCGCCTGGCGGAGGCCGAGGCGGACGAGGGCGCCGCGCACGGTGGTCACGCGGTGGACGCCGCGGCGACCCGCCGAGTTGGACGCGCTCACGAGGCGGCGGCCGAGCGAGGGGTCCCGGGTCGCCATGCGCTCGACGATGTCGAAGGCCTGGTCCGGGGCGCGGGAGGCCTCGAGGAGGCCGTCGAGGAGGTCCTGGGAGGTCGCGCTGTGGCGGCCGGTCACGCGTCGGGAAAGCGAAGTCATGCCCTTGATTCGGGCGACCGACGCGGCGGCTTGAGCGGCTATCATGAACCGGTGATCCACCGCGCGCTGAGCCCCTTCCTGACGCTTTGCGTCCTCGGCCTCGCCGCCTGCGACGGCGGCGGCGACTGCACCGAGGCGCAGGTCCGTATCCTCGACCCGATGCCCATGCAGCGGATCACGGCGGCCGACGACGCCGACCCGTCCGACGCCACGATCCAGTACTCGTTCGTGCTCGAGGGGACCTGCCTCGCCGAGGACGAGCTGGTGGAGCTGTACCTGCTGTCGCCCGCGGAGTCGCTCTACGGTGGCGGGGCGGTGGACGCGATGGGGATTTACCGCAGCCCGCCCCTGCCGTTGATCCCCGGGGAGAGCCGATTCGTGGCGCGCTCGAGCGTCTCGGGAGCCGAGAGCGAGGAGCTGGTGATCTCGGTCGCCTTCTGACGAGGACCATGGAACGCCCCCTCCAGTTCGGCCTGGTGCCGGTCCACGAGGACCCCGAGACCCACGCGGCGATCGACGTCGTGGTCCAGACCCTCGGCGAGACCCTCGGCCGCGACTGCGCCCCGGCGCGCTGCGCCTCGCCGCGCGAGCTGGCGGAGCGCTTCGAGGCCGGCGAGATCGACGTGGCCTGGTCCAGCCCGACGCTCGCGCTGACGGAGCTCCCGTCGGGGACGCCGCTCGCCGCGTCGGTCCGGCAGGGCGTGGCCTACTACCACGGCGTCCTGTTCGTGCGGCGCGACGCACCTCTCGCCGGGCCGACCGCGATGGCCGGTCGCTCGGTCGGCTGGGTGGCTCCGACCTCTGCGTCCGGGTACCTCTTCGCGCGGGTGGCGCTCGCGTCGCTCGGGGTCGACGTGCGCGGCTTCTTCGGCGAGGAGCGGTTCCTCGGCTCGCACGGCGCGGTGGTCGACGCGGTGGTCGCGGGCGAGACGGAGGTCGGCGCGACCTTCGCGGTCTTCGCGGACGGCGACGCGTCGGGCGCGATGCTGACCTCGGGCTTCACCCAGGCCGGTCAGTCGGACGCGGTGCGGATCCTGTTCTGTACGCCGCCGATCCCGTCCGACCTGATCGTCGCGCGGCGTGAGGTCGACCTCGCGATGGGGCCCTCGCTGCGCGACGCCGTGCTCGCGCTCCCCACCCGCGCGCCCGAGGCGGTGACCCGGGTGACCGGCGCGGAGTGCTTCGAGGCGTGCCGGCCGCGCTTCCTCGACCCGCTCAAGGTGCAGCTCGCCGACGCGCGGACGCTCGGGCTGATCGACGGCTGAGCTCAGGCCCGCAGCCACGCGAGCGCGCCGAGCACGCAGGCGATCGCGACCACCCCGACCGTAGCCTTCGCGCGGTCCTCGGGCGGGACCCGGCGCGCGCGCGGGTGCGCGAGGACCACCGCCGCGCCGAGGAAGGGCAGGGCGGGGACGCCGCGGCCGGTCGCGAGCACGACCGCGAGGGTGACCGCGAGGCTCACCGCGAGCGCGGCGGCGGTCCGCGGCAGGGACAGGCCGTGGCGGCGTGAGGCCACGCAGTAGAGCGCGGCGAAGGCGACGTCTCCGACGCCGAGGAGCGGCTCGATCCGGTCGGTGCCGAGGAGCGGGAAGGGCAGGAGCAGGACGTTCACCGCGGCCTCGATCTCGACGAGCTGCGCGGTCGGGCCCGCAGGATGTAGAACGCTGAACGCGTCGACGAGGGCGGAGACGATCGCGACCACCAGGAGGTAGCCGGGCCTCTCGATCAGGCCGCCGACCACCGCGCCGACCAGGGTGCCGAGGCCGAGCAGGCCGGCGGTGACGAGCGCGGCGGCCGCGATCGGCGCGAGCGCGTCGCCGAGGACCGCGACGAGCGCGAGGAGCCCGACCGGGACGGGGAGGGCGGCGAGCCAGCGCGGCCCGAGCGCGGGGGTGAGCGCGCTGACGCCCACCACCTGCGCGCCGACCGCGCCGAACGCGAGGAGCGCGCCGACGATCCGCGCGGCCTCGGGCACCGGCACATGGGGCGCGATCAGCGCGGACAGCACGAGCGTCGCCGCGGCGGTCGCGATCGCCGCGAGCCAGCGACCGATCGCCACCCGAAGCGGCGGGGTCGGCACATCGCCGGGTCGAGCGGCCGGCGTCTCGACCGGTGGCGCGCTCCGCGGATCACCCCCCGGGGACCCGGCGGGCGGCGCGGTCAGCTCCCGCCCCCGCCCTTCTTGCGGCCGAACGCGATCGCCTCGAGGCGCTGGACGTCCACCACCTCGATGAGGTCGGGCGTCACCTTGAGCGCGCCCTCGCGCTCGAGCAGGGCGAGGCCGCGCGAGATCTCCTCGCGCACCGTGCCGAGGCGGCCGGCGACCGTCTCGGTGGTCAGGTCGCGGACGAGGTTGCGCGCGTCCTCGCCCCGCGACTCGCGGGCCGCGACCAGCGTGCAGAGGAACGACGCGAGCCGCGACGGGACGGTTCGGAGCGACAAGTCGCTGACGAGCTTGAGCGTCTTGGCCTCGCGCTTGGCGAGCAGGTTGAGGAGCGAGCGGTAGATCTGGGGGCGCCGCTCGCCGAGCGTCGCGAGCAGCTCATTGCTCATCAAGACTGCGCTCGCGGCGCGCATCGCGATCGCGGTCGCGGGGTAGTTGCCGCCGTCGAACCGGATGCCCTCGACGATGGGTCGGCCGGGGCGGGCGAGGTAGATGATCTGCTCGCGTCCGTCGCGCCCGCTCTTGGTCAGCTTGACCTCGCCGGTGCGGACCACGAAGAAGCCCTCGGCGGTCTGTCCTTCGCTGAACAGCGGGGCGCCCTTGGCGGCCTTTCGGATCTCGGAGCCCTCGGCCAGCGCGTGGAGATCTTGCGCCGGAAGGTCTCTGATCACGGGCACATCACGTAGCAGCTCGTCGGCCGTTCGCGGGGCGATCGCCATCGGCGCGAGCATACCATGCAGGCAACGCACACGTGACGTTTCTCCTCCCCGTGGGCTCATGCATACTCGGCCCCGTCATGGGCTCCGTGAAATGAGCGTGTCCGGCGCAGAGCGCAGTCAGGCCTTCGTGGCGGTGCGGTTCGAGGACCGCTCGTGGGTGGTCGATCTCCCGCGCGGAGAAGCCGAGCTCATCGGGCCCGAGCCCTCCGCGGTGGTGCGCGTCGACGGGCTCGCGCGCGCGCAGGGTCGCCTGCGCTGGGACGGCGAGATGGTGACGCTCGAGCGCACCGCCAAGACGCCGCCTATCTTCGTCAACGGCAAGCGTATGCCGGCCCGCGTGATCCTGCGGCCGGGCGACGAGCTGAGCGTGGGCGATGCGCGGATGGTGTTCGGGCTCGCGAGCCAGCCGCACGCGAGCGGCCGGCGCGCGCTGACCCATCAGGAGTTCCGCGAGCGGCTCGCCGAGGAGCTCGCCCGCGCGGCGCGTCGCGGCCGGCCGACCACGCTCGTGATGGTGCAGGCGAAGCCGGGCGAGGGCGGCAAGGTGCTCGAGGCGGGGCTCTCGAGCTTCCGCGCGGGCGACGTGGTGGCGACCTACGCGCACGACGAGCTCGAGCTGCTGCTCCCCGACACCTCGTTCGATCAGGCCTCCGCGGTGGTGACGCGGGTGCTCGAGGGGACGGGGCTCGCCGGCCTCCGCGCGGGGGTGGCGGTCGCGCCGCACCACGCGGACACGCCCGAGCGGCTGATCCACCGCGCGCGCCTCGCGCTCCGCGCCGCGGCCGAGCAGCGGGGCGCGCGGGTTACGGGGCCGCCCGAGTCGGTGGTCGCGGGGGCGCCGCTCACCGCGCGCGACCCCGCGTCGCTCGCGGTGGTCGCGCGGCTCGAGGAGCTCGCGGACGGCGACGCGACGGTGCTGCTGACGGGCGAGGCGAGCAGCGGCAAGGGCGTCTTCGCGCGGATCCTCCACGACCGGAGCGCCCGCGCCGACGGCCCGTATGTCGTCATCCGCTGCGCGACGCTCGTCGATCAGGATCGCATCACGGCCGCGCTCGGGCCGCGCGGCGGGCTCCCGGACGGCGCGAGCTGCGAGGCGCTCGCGGCGCGCGGTGGGACGCTGCTCCTCGACGAGGTGTGCGAGCTGCTCCCCGACCCGCAAGAGCGCTTGCTCGACGCGATCGACGCCCTCGACGGCGACGTGCGCCTCGTCGCTACCACCCACCTCGACCTCCGCGCGCTCGCCGAGCGCGGCGCGCTGTCGGAGGCGCTCGTGGAGCTGGTCGACGGCGTAGAGGTGAAGGTCCCCGCGCTGCGCGAGCGGCCCGAGGACATCGTCCCGCTCGCCGAGGTGTTCGCGGCCGCGAGCGCGCAGGGCGCCCCGCCCAAGCTGACCCCCGGTGCGCTCGCGCGGCTCCGCTCCCACGCGTGGCCGGGCAACGTGCTCGAGCTGCGCAACGCGATGGAGCGCGCGGTCCGGCTGGCGAACGGCGGCGAGCTCCTCGCCGAGCACCTCCCGAGCGACAGCCTGCCGTCGGGCGGCGGCGAGGGGCGCCTGCGCGAGCACGTCGACTCGATCGAGCGCGACGCGATCGTGAAGGCGCTCGCCGACAGCAACCACAACCAGACGCACGCGGCGCGGCGCCTCGGCATCAGCCGGCGCGCGCTGATCTACAAGATGGAGAAGTACGGCCTCAAGCCGCCGCCCGGCAGCTCGCGCAAGTAGCGGGCGACGGGTCGATGGGACCCGACAGGCTACTTGACGAGCTACTTGACGAGGCGGAGGTGCGGGGCGCGGGTCCTCGGCGCGTCGTCCCCGTCGGGAGCGCTCGGGGCCGGCTCCTCGGGCTCGTCCGCATCGGCGCCCCGGTCGGCCGCCTCGCCGTCCTCGGACGCGACTCCGTCCTCGGACGCGACTCCGCCCGCGGTGGCCGCGCCGGCGCCCTTCGAGGGCTTCTCCTTCGCTTCGGCCGGCGTATCGTCGGTCTCAGCGTCGGTCTCGTCCGCCCGGCCTCCGTCGATCGAGCGGAGCGTCGGGCCGCTCCTGGTCGCGCGGCGGGCGGCGGCCGCGACCTCGGCCGCGATCTCCTCGGGCAGGTGCTCGTTCCACACGTAGCCCATCCCGTCGTCCCCCACGAGCCCGAACACCGCGTCCCACGGCACCGCGCAGGCGAACGGCGAACGGTTGAACGAGAGCGTGCCGAACACCCCCTCGCCGTCGACGCGGAGGTCGGGGATCGGGATGGGCAGATCGAGGCCCACTTGGAGCACGAGCTGCGGCTGCTTGGCGAGCCACGGCGGCACGCGGACCGCCTCGTGCCGCGGATCGAGGTACACGAAGAGGCTGCCGCGGAGGAGCAGCGTGCGTGCGACGTCTTGCTTGGGCGGGCTCACCGTGCCTCAGGGCTAGACCCTCTCGGCAGAGTTCGCAACGATCTCTGCCCGAGGGCCGACCGTCACGTGCACATGCCGCTCGAGCAGGTGCCCGAGCAGCAGTCGTTGTTGCTGAGGCACGCGCGCCCCGAAGGCCGGCACATGCACGTGCCGCTCACGCAGTCCATGTAACCGCAGCAGTCGCCGCCCGCCGAGCAGCTCCCGCCGGCCTCGCGGCAGCAGCGCACGCCGAAGGTCACGCCGGCCCGGCACGACAGATCCATGCCCGAGCAGCAGTCGGCGTTGACCGAGCACATCCCCATCACGTTGGAGCACGTGCAGGCGGCCGACGAGGTGTTCCAGTCCGCCGAGCAGCTCCCGGTGCTCGGGCCGATCGCGTTGCCCGTCATGCAGGTCGAGTTGCCGCCGCACCAGCCGCAGCCCGGGCGGCCGGTGCAGGTCGCGCAGCCGGTCGAGGTGTTGCACGGGTCGGACGTGGTGCAGCTCGAGCGGACCCAGTCCCAGTTCGAGCAGGTGCCGGTGCCCGGCCCGGCCGAGGTGCCGTAGCGGCAGGTCCCGGTCGACTCGCACCAGCCGCAGTTGGACACGCCGGTGCAGGCGTCGCAGTCGGCCTGGCCGGTGCACGTGGTGGAGCACTCCCCGACGGAGTTGTCCCACTCGCCGCTGCAGGTGCCGCTGGTCGGCCCGGCGAAGTTGCCGGGCATGCAGGTGTTGGTGCCGGTGCACCAGCCGCAGCCAGAGAGCGACGCGCAGCTCGCGCAGTCGGTCGCGCTCGAGCAGCCACCGACGGTGCACTCGCCCGTCCGCCACGCCCAGTCGCCGCAGCTCCCGGTGCTCGGGCCGCTCGAGGTGCCCTCCATGCACCCGCCGCCCGAGTTGCACCAGCCGCAGCCGAACTCCGCCGTGCACTGGCCGCAGTCGGAGAAGCCGCACCGCGTGGTCACCGGCTCGCAGGTGCCCGCGTTGCAGGTCAGGCCGCTCCCGCACATGTCGCCCGCGCAGCACGGCTGGCCGTCGCCGCCGCAGGTCGGGTCGGGCGTCCGGCACGTGCCGTCCTGGCAGGTGTTGCCGCCCGAGCACTCGCTGGGCGGGTCGCAGCAGGTCTGCCCGAGCGCGCCGCACGCGCCGCACATCCCGCCGGTGCAGGTGAGGCCGCTGCGGCACATGTCACCCGCGCAGCACGGATCGCCGTCGCGGCCGCACTCGGTGTTGTCCTGCAGGCAGATGCCGTCGGCGCAGAGGAGGTCGGCGCAGCAGTCGGAGGCGCTCCGGCACGAGCCGTTCTGGGGCGCGCAGCAGGCGTTGCCCACGCAGTCGTTGCCGCCGCAGCAGTCGTCGGGCCCCGCGCAGGCCTCTCCGCCGGGGACGGCGCAGCACGCGTCGTCCTCGCAGCTCAGGCCGCGATCGCAGCGCGGGCCGGCGGTGCAGCACGAATCGCCCAGGGCGCCGCAGCCCCCTCCGGGGCCGGCGTCCGGGCGGCCGCCGCCCGCGTCGCGCTCGGGGTCGCCGGCGTCGAAGCCCGTCCGCGGCCCCGCGTCCTCGTCCATGCCGCCGTTCGCGCAGGCCGTCGCGCCGAGCGCGAGCGCCGTCACCCAAGCCAGAAGAGTCCTCTGCATCCGCCAACCCTATCAGACCCGAGGGCCCTCAAGCATCCGGACGGCGGGCCGTTCCTCACCCCTCGGATGCGTGTCCTGATCGCGGACGACTCGGACGTCTCACGGAAGCTCCTCAGCCGGCTGCTCGAGCAGTGGGGCTACGAGCCGGTGGGCTGCGCCGACGGTGAAGAGGCCTGGCAGATTCTCAGCGGGCCCGACGCGCCCAAGCTGGCGATCCTGGACTGGGTGATGCCGCGGATCGACGGGATCGAGGTCTGCCGCCGCCTCCGCGAGACCGAGGTCGGTCGGCAGGTCTTCGTCTACCTCCTGACCGCGCGCAGCAAGCCCGAGGACATCCTGGCGGGGCTCGAGGCGGGCGCCAACGACTACATCATCAAGCCGTTCAACCAGGCCGAGCTGCGGGTGCGGCTCCGCAACGGGCGCCAGCTCGTGGAGCTGCACGACGAGCTCATCAGCGCGCGCGAGGCGCTCCGCACCCAGGCGATGGTCGACCCGCTGACCGAGGTCTGGAACCGGCGCGCGTTCATGGATCTCGCCGCCAAGGCGCTCAGCCGCGCCGGCCGCATCGGGGCGCCCACCAGCGCGCTGATGATCGACATCGATCACTTCAAGCGCGTCAACGACGAGCACGGACACGCGGCCGGGGACGTCACGATCCGCGCGGTCGCCGACCGGGTGAAGGACGTGCTGCGGACCGGCGATCACCTCGCGCGCTACGGCGGCGAGGAGTTCGTGGTGCTCCTGCCCGACTGCCGCGCCCCGGGCGCCTACGCGGTGGCCGAGCGGGTGCGGCGCGCGGTGCAGCGGGCCCCCGTGACGTTCGACGGCGGCGCGCTCGAGGTGACCATCAGCGTCGGAGCCGCGACCGGGCCGGAGAGCCGCGAGTCGCTCGAGGAGCTGGTGAGCCGCGCGGACGGCGCGCTCTACGCGGCCAAGAACGCCGGCCGCAACCGCACCATGCTCGCGGCCCCGATCGAGCTCGCCGACACGGGCACCTGAGGAGGCGCTATCTTCGGCGCGTGCGGCTGACCCTCGTCCGGCACGCGGAGTCCACCTGGAACGCCACCGGCCAGTGGCAGGGGCAGTCCGACGTGCCCCTCAGCCCGCGCGGCCACCTCCAGGCGCGCGCGGTCGCGGCGCGGCTCTTCGATCGCGCGTGGGCGCGGCGCCTGTGCTCCGACCTGTCGCGGGCCGCCACGACCTCGGACGCGATCGGCGAGGGCGCGGAGCGCGACCGGCGGCTGCGCGAGATCGACGTGGGGGCGTGGGCCGGCCTGACGCGCCGCGAGGCGGCGGAGCGGTTCCCCGACGAGGTGCGCGGGCTGATGGCGGGCGAGTCGGTGCGGATCGGCGGCGGCGAGTCGATCGAAGAGCTGGAGGCGCGCGTCGACGGCGTGCTCGAGGAGCTGAGGGAGCGTCATCCGGGCGAGGCGGTGCTCGCGGTGACCCACGGCGGGGTGATCCGCGCCGCCGTCGGGGGGGTCATCGGGTTCCGCGGCCGGACCAGCCCGCTCGTCGGGGTCGGCAACACGGCCCTCACTGTCCTGGTCGAGCGGGGCGACGGGGAGCTCGCGATCGAGGCCTACAACGACGGCCTGCACCTCGACCCCGCGGACCGCGACACCGGCGTCCCCGCGAGCCGAGGGGTCGTCAGCCGGCTCGCGCTCGTCGCGATCGACCCGGCCGCGCCGAGCGAGCGGCGCACGGCCGACGCGATCCTCGCCCACCTCGGCATCGCGCAGATCTACTCGGTCGGGCTCGCGCGGGTGGGCGAGCTGGCCCAGCAGCTCCTCGCCGATCCGCTCGACACCCTCGTCCTCGAGGACCTGCGCGCCGAGCACGGCGAGGCCGACTTCGCGCTCGTGCTCACCCCGGAGCGGGTCGCCGAGCTGACCGCCCGGCTGCTCGGGGTGGAGCGCGCGGGGGCGTTCGCGCCGCCGCCCCCGGCCTCGGTCGCGCAGCTCCGCCTCGGCGAAGAGCGCGCGGAGCTGTTCAGCTACGGCGTGCGTCCGGCGTAGGACGGGCTGCACTCCCGGGGGGCGTAGAGGCCCGTGTCCTCGTATACACTGGTCGATGTCTGCCCGGCTGACGCTCGCGCTCCTTCTCGTGGCCTGTGGCTCGGAGCCGCCCACCGGGGTCGTGTCCTACGACATCGTGTCCGACGACGACGCCGAGCTGCCGGTGCACGTGACCCTCTCGGGCGCGCCGAGCGGCCAGGCCTACGAGCTGCGGGTGGGGGTCGGGGAGCGCGCGGAGTGCGTCGCCGACGACTCTGGCCGCTGCGAGGCGCGCCTCCCCGACTGGCCGGGCGGCCTCACCGAGACGGTCTTCGTCTACGAAGCCGGCGAGGTCGAGTCGTCGCTCCGCCTGCCCGTCGAGCGCCCGCTCGCGTTTCGCTACGAGCACCAGGACATGGTCTCGAACATGGGAGGCTGCTTCCTCCGCGCCACCGGGCCGCGGCTCACGCTCGTGCAGTGCCAGGGGACCACCGCGCGCGTCGCGGAGCAGTCGGTTACCCCGCCGTCGGGGGACGCGGTGCTCGAGGTGCGCGAGGCGTTCCTGTCGCCCGAGCTGCGGATCGACGCCATCCTGAACGAGCCCCAGGTGACGCTCCCGTTCGAGGTGCAGGTAACCGTGGCGGGCTCGGACGCGACCTGGACCGGCGCGCCGATCGCGCCCTCGGAGCTCGCGCGGGACGGGCTGCTCCGAGCGCTGACGGAGGAGGCGATCGCGGGGCTCCGCCCGGCGCCGAGCGCGCGTGGGGTGCTCGCCGCTCGCTGGGATCCGCCGCTCGTACGCACCGACCCGCCGCGCCCGCGCGAGCTACGCGCGTTCGGTGATCCGGCCACCCTCGGGGCGGTCGGACGCGTCGTGCGCTTCGAGGTGCAGGGGCGCCCGCTCCCCCATTGCGGGCGCTATGTGTCGGACCAGGGCGAGGAGCTGATCGTAGGCCGCGAGGCCCGGGACATCGTGGCTTTCGTTCAGGAGGCGGGGGCGCCCGCCGCGGAGGAGGCGCGCCGGTTTCGGGGGGACACGCCGCGCTGCCCGACCGACGTTCAGGCGAACCTCCAGGCGGGTCGAACCATCCTCGGGTTCGCGTCGTGGGACGAGGCGTGGGCCTGGGCGGAGGGGCTGGCGGGGGAGGCGAGCTCACCCGAGCCCCGCGAGGCGCCGGCGCCCGACGCGCAGGTCGTCGCGCGGCCGGCGGGGCGAGCCGCTTCGCGCCGCGCCGAGACCCCGCTCCCCACCCAGCCGCCCGCGTCCAGCCCGCCGAGCGGCGAGCGGCCGTCCTCGATCGTCCAGCGGGTGGTCGCGCGGAGCGCCGGCGCGATCCGGGCCTGCTACGAGCGTGGGCTCGCGCAGCGCCCCGGCCTCGCTGGGCGGGTCACCGTGGGCTTCGAGATCCAGCGGAACGGGGCCGTCTCGGGGGCCCACGTCGAGTCGTCGACCCTCGGACACCCAGGGGTGGAGCGCTGTGTGGTCGGCGTCGTCGCGCGCCTCCGCTTCCCCGGCGGCAACGACACACAGCGCGTGCGGTACCCCTTCGAGCTGCGGCCCTGACGCCTCCCAGGCCCGAATTTCGGGGTCGCGGAGCGTACCTCTGGCGTGAGTGTCGCTTGTCGGTCATGCTGCGCCGCCGTGGCGTCGTTGACCCTCAGAGGCCTGCGCAAGCGGCTCGGCGAGAACGAGATCCTGCGCGGGATCGACCTCGACGTGGAGGACGGCGCCTTCGTCGTGCTCGTCGGTCCGAGCGGCTGCGGCAAGTCGACGCTCCTGCGCACGATCGCGGGGCTCGAGACGCCGGACGCGGGCGAGGTGCGGATCGGGGACGTCGACGTGACCGAGCGGCCGCCGCGCGAGCGCGACGTCGCGATGGTGTTCCAGAGCTACGCGCTCTACCCCCACCTCAGCGTCGGGGAGAACCTCGCGTTCGGCCTGAAGCTTCGCAAGGAGCCGGCGAGCGTGATCGAGGCGCGGGTGGCGGAGGTCGCGGGGATGCTCGGCCTCGACGATCTCCTCGAGCGCTACCCGCGCCAGCTCAGCGGCGGGCAGCGGCAGCGGGTCGCGATGGGGCGCGCGATCGCGCGCCGGCCGCGCCTCTTCCTGTTCGACGAGCCGCTCTCGAACCTCGACGCGGCGCTGCGTACCGAGGTGCGGGTCGAG
Organism: Polyangia bacterium; assembly: GCA_030426845.1. Classification (GTDB taxonomy): domain Bacteria; phylum Myxococcota_A; class Polyangia; order Polyangiales; family Sandaracinaceae; genus JAUHXR01. The sequence continues at coordinate 17,285 of JAUHXR010000026.1, forward strand.
ATCAAGCGGCTCCACGCGCGGCTCGCGTCGACGATGGTCTACGTGACCCACGATCAGGTCGAGGCGATGACCCTCGCCGATCAGCTCGTCGTGCTCAACCGCGGCGAGGTCGAGCAGGCCGGGCCGCCCCTCGAGGTCTACCACCGGCCCGCGTCGCGCTTCGTCGCGGCGTTCATGGGCAGCCCGGCGATGAACTTCCTCGAGGTCGCCATCGAGGGCGGCGAGGTGGTGGCCGACGGCGTCCGGCTCGACGCGCCAGCGCTCGACGACGCGCCGGCGCGCGCGCTCCTCGGGGTGCGGCCCCACGACGTGGTGGAGGCCGAGGACGGCGGCCTCGAGATGACGGTCGACGTGGTCGAGGCGATGGGGTTCGAGGCCTACGCCCACGGGCGCGTCGGCGAGGCGCGCTTCGTGGCGCGCGTGCCCGGCGAGCGCGCGGCGGGGCTCGCGCGGGGCGACGTGCTCCGGCTGGCGGTGGACCGCGAGTCGCTCCACCTGTTCGACCTCGAGACGGAGCGCGCGATCCGTTGAGGCGCGGGGTCACGATCGGGCTCGCGCTGCTCGCGCTGCTCGTACCCGGGCTCGCCTCCAGTCTTGCATGTGCGCAAGACGAGCTGCGGGTGTGGCACGCGTATCGCGGCCGCGAGGAGGCGGCGCTGGTGGAGGCGGCGCGCGCGTTCGAGGCGAGCGCCCCCGGCGTCCACGTGGTGCTCGTCGCCCAGCCGTTCGGCGCCTATGCGAGCAAGCTCGGCTCGGCGATCCCGACCGGCAACGGGCCCGATCTCTTCATCGACACCCACGACCGGGTCGCCGCCTACCAGCGCGCGGGGCTCGTCGCGAGCGTGGCCTCGGGCCCCCTCGAGGCGCGCATCGCGCCGGAGCACTGGGGGGCGTTCCGCGTGGCGGGGGAGGTCTACGGGGTCCCGCTCTCGCTCAAGGGGGCCGCGCTCTACGTCAACCTGGACCGCGTCGCCGCGCCGCCCGAGACGCTCGAGGACATCGAGGCGCTCCGCCTGCCCGACGGGGTGTTCCCGCTCGCGATGGAGGCGGAGAGCGCGTACTGGACCGCGCCGCTCTTCGCCGCCTACGGCCGGGGCCTCCTCGACGACGAGGGCGGCTGGGGGCTCACCGGCGAGCCGGCGGAGCGCGCGCTCACCCACCTCGCGCGCCTCGTGGAGCGCGGCGTGGTGCCCGAGGAGAGCACCGGCGCGCTGGTCGGGCAGCTCTTCTCGGACGGGCGCGCGGCGACCGCGATCAGCGGGCCGTGGCTCGCGGCCGAGCTGCCCGAGGCGCTCCGCTGGCAGGTCGTGCCGCTCCCCCGCGTCGAGGGCGCGGGCGGCGCGCCGATGCGCCCCTACGTCACGGTGGAGGGCGCCTACGTCTCGGCGGAGGCCCGGGCCCCCGAGGCGGCGCTCCGCTTCGCGCGCTACCTCGCGACCGGCCCGGGGGCGCTCCTGCGCGCGCGCCGCGGGCGGCAGGTGGTGACCGACCGCGAGGCGTGGTCGTCGCTCGGCTCGGACGGCTTCCTCGCGCGGTTCCGCGAGGCGGCGGAGGGCGGCGTGATCACGCCGACCCACGAGAACATGAGCGTGGTCTACGTCCCGGCGGACCGCGCGATCCGCAAGGTGATGCGCGGCACCGCGAGCCCCGCCGAGGCGCTGGCCGAGGGCGCCCACCGCTTCGAGGACCTCACGCGGCCGCTCCCCGACCCGGTGGATCCGAGCTGGGGCGTCGCCGCGCTCGGGGCGCTCTCGCTGCTCCTCGTCGTCTGGATGACCGCGCGCCTGCGCGATCCGGAGATGCGCGTCGCGATCCGCCGCTCGATGCCCGCCTACCGCTACGTCGCGCACGCGGCCCTCGCGGTAGGGCTCCTCGTCATCCTGCCCCTCGCGGTCGGCGGCGCGACGAGCTTCTTCGCGGGCCGCGGCACCGACATGCACTTCGTCGGACTGGCGAACTACGTGGACATCCTCACCGCGCGCGGCGGTGACCTGCTCGGCCACGGGTCGTTCTGGCTGACGCTCCTCGTGACCGTCCTCTGGACCGTCCTGAACGTCGCGCTGCACGTGGTGATCGGGGTCTCGCTGGCGCTCGTGCTGCATCGCCCGTACCTCCGCCTCAAGGGCGTCTACCGCGTGCTGCTCATCCTGCCGTGGGCGGTCCCCAACTACGTCACCGCGCTCGCGTGGAAGGGGATGTTCCACCGCCAGTTCGGCGCGGTGAACGCGATCCTCGGCGGCTTCGGGATCGAGCCGGTGAGCTGGTTCTCCCACTGGGCCACCGCGTTCGGCGCCAACGTCGCGACCAACGTCTGGCTCGGATTCCCCTTCATGATGGTGGTGACGCTCGGCGCGCTCACCGCGATCCCGAAGGACCTCTACGAGGCCGCGGCGGTCGACGGCGCGACCGCGTGGCAGCGCTTCTGGAAGATCACCGCCCCGCTCCTCGCCCCGTCGCTCGCCCCCGCGGTGGCGATGGGCTCGGTGTGGACGTTCAACATGTTCAACGTGGTGTTCCTCGTGAGCGGCGGCGAGCCGGACGGGGGCACCGAGATCCTCGTCTCCGAGGCCTACCGCTGGGCCTTCACGCGCGGCAACCAGTACGGCTACGGCGCGGCCTACGCGGTCCTCATCTTCGTGATCCTCGCGATCACGACGCGGCTCACCGCGCGCCTCACCGGTCCGTCGGAGGCGCGTCGATGAGGCGGGGTGGGGCCGAGGCGCTCGCGCACGTCGCGCTCGTCGCGGCGGTGGCGTTCGCGCTCTACCCGGTGCTCTGGGTGGTGAGCCTCGCGCTCTCGCCGACCGACGCGCCGAGCCCGAGCGCGCTGCCGCTCCCGACCGATCCGTCGACCGTCCACTTCGCCGAGGTGCTCGGCACGCGCGACGCGGACGGCGCCTGGCTCTTCGGCCGCCAGCTCTTCAACTCGGTGATGATCGCGACGGCCACCTCGCTCGTGGCGATCGCGATCGCGACCCCGGCCGCCTACGCGCTCGCGCGCTTCCGCTTCGTCGGCGCCGAGGCGGGGACCAAGGCGCTCCTCGCGACCCAGATGTTCCCCGGCGTCGCGGCCGCGATCCCGCTCTACATCCTGCTCGACGCGCTGCACCTGCTCGACAGCGCGACCGGGCTCGTGCTCGTGTACGCGACGACCGCCGTACCGTTCGCGATCTTCCAGCTCCGCGGCGCGTTCGAGGGCATCCCGCGCGAGCTCGAGGAGGCGGCGATGGTCGACGGCGCCACCCGGTTCGGGGCGTTCGTCCGCGTGGTGCTCCCCGCCGCGCGGCCGGCCCTCGCGATCACGGGGCTCTTCGCCTTCATGACCGCGTGGAACGAGTTCATCCTCGCCGCGACGTTCCTGAGCAGCGAGGAGAGCTACACCCTGCCGGTGGTGCTCCAGCGCTACGTGGGCGAGTACGACGCCCAGTGGGGCGCGTTCGCGGCCGGCGCGATCCTCGTCTCGGTGCCCGTGATGGCCCTGTTCTACGCGCTCCAGCGAAACCTCGTCGGCGGGCTCACTGCGGGTGGGGTGAAGGGCTGATCTCCTGGTAGGCTCGGCCGGGTATGAAGCACGGTCGCGCCCGCTCGTTGGGCCTCGTCATCCTCGCGCTCCTCCTCGCCAGCGGCTGCGGCCCGCGGGGCGGCGGCGCCAGCCAGCGAACCACCGTGGCCTCCGGCACCGCGCGGCCGGGAGGGGCCGTCGATCTGGTGCGGATGGTCCCCACGGGGCCGTCGACGGTCCTGCACGCCGATCTCAACGCGGTGCGCCAGGACGCGGCGCGCTACGACCGCATCGCGAGCCAGCTCGCGACCGAGCTCGGGCTCGCGGCGGAGTCGGCCACGATCCGGGCGCTGCTCGATCGGACCGACTCGGCGGTCGGCGTCTTCGTGCCCGGCGGGGCGACTCAAGAAGGCTTGCTGATGTTCACCGGCCGCTACGCCGCCGAGGACTTCGACCAGGTCCTCGCGATCGCCACCGCGCGGCACGGCGCGCAGGTCGCGGCCCAGGCGACCGCGAGCGGCGGCCGGCTCTACGCGCTCGGTCAGGCGACCGTCGCGCAGCTCGACCAGTGGACGCTCGCGGTGGCGGTCGGCCCGCGGATGCGCCAGCACCTCACGACGGTCGGCCTCGGGACGGGCGCGCGGTTCGGCCAGAACCTGATCGAGTTCGGCCCGCGCATCGGCTTGCCGAACGGGAGCGCGCAGGCCTGGGCGGATCAGTCGCAGCCCGTCGGCACCGACATGTTCGGGCTCGTGATGGCGGGCGAGAACCCTCAGATGGTCCACAACTTCGTGGCCACCGTGCAGCGGCACCTGGGCCTGTAACCGGGCGCGGCCCGGCGTCGCGGCCTGCTCCCGCCCTTCGCCCTGCCCCCGCCCGGGCGGGCGAGAGACGCGTGTCGCCCGCGCGCGCTCAGCAGCGGCCGTCGTGCTGCGGCATCCGCTCGCAGGCCGACGGGCCGGACCGCGCGCACTGCTGGAACGCGTCGCGTCCCGGGCACTCGTAGTAGCGACCGTTCACGCAGCACGTGAAGCTCTGCTGGCTCGATCCGACCTGTGCGCCTCCCTGGAGCTGGACGGGCGCGACGTTCGGGGTCGGGATCATCCCCGGCGGGATCGGGAGCTGCCCGTACGTGGGCGCCGCGTAGGCGGGCTCGGGCTCCGGCACGGGCTGACTCCGCAGGTACTGCGCCTGCGCGTCCGCCTCGGCCGCGCGGCGGCGCTGGTCGGCCAGCCGCAGCTCGTGATCGCGCTGCTGCTGGAGGGCGTCCCGGCGGCTCGCGTGGATCGCCTCGAGCTCCTGCTCGACGCTGCGCGAGAGGCCCACCATGAGCGAGGCGTAGGCACGCTCGATGCGCGGCGCTCCGGTCTCCGGGTCCTCGTCGCGGGCGAAGCCGCCGCTCGTCACGTGGGTGATCTCGACCCGCTGCGCGTCGTACACGATCTGCACCTGGAGCGAGAGGCCGCGCCGATCCTCGCGCGACGCGGTCATCATCCCCGGGGCGTCGGAGAGCGGGGTGAACCGCCGCCGCTGGAGCGCGGCCACGATCGCGGCGCGGACGTCCTCGGGGGCGCTCGCCTGCGCGAGCAGGGTCTGCTGGGTGGGCTGGAACGCGACCATGCGCGGGCCGCGGGCGCAGCCGAGGGCCGAGGCGACGATCGCGGCCGCGATGACGACGATCGCGGTGCGGAGACGGACTGAGGACACGGGGCAGCCTTTCGTGCGAGGGGCGACGAGGTCGAGGCGACGAAAGGGCTTGCCTCGAGGGGGGCTGCCGTGTGTGAGGCGCCTCACGACGGGCGGCTCGCCCGCGCGCGACGCGGCCGAGGTCAGGCCCGCGGCGATTCCCGGGGCGCTCAGACCACGAGCGAGATGGCGTGGCGCATCGCCTCCTCGCGGCTCTCGAAGAGCGCGAGCTTGAGCCCGGCGCCGAAGCTCATCGAGCGGCCCAGCATCTGGTTGAGGTGGCTCGCTGCGGCCATGACCACGTGGCGGCCTCCCGCGTCCCGGTAGTGATCGAGGAGCCCGCCGAGGTGCTGACCGAGGCTCGGCGGTACGCTCGTCACCGCGAGGGTGTCGACGAGCTGGGCCCGTGGCGTCATCGCCTCGGTGAGGTCGTAGTACCGCTCGATCGCCGCGACGAGATCCGCCTCGGTCACGTCCCCGCGGTAGACGAACTCGATCAGCCCATCCCTCAGCCACTGCACTTCGACCGTGATCATGCGCTGCTTTCGTCGAGAGGTCGCGACTCTGCCGGACAACCTCGAGCCGTGCTCCGTGACGAACGCACGAGTCGTTACGTAGCCTTTTGAGGACGGCGGCGTCAACACGGGTCCATACGTTGACACCACGGCCTGGCGCGCTCGTCCCGGTGACGCCTTGGCGACGTCGCGCTGACCCGATCGAGCCCACTGGGGGTACCCTTGGGCATGCTCGTCCGTCTCGTGTGGCCCGCTGGGCTGGGGCTGCTCCTCATCGCCGCGGTCGGCTGCCAGGGCACGATCTTCCCCGGGGATGACCCGGATGGCAGCGCCCGGGCCGACGCGGGGCCCGAGGGGACGCTGGCCGACTGCACGCCGCGGGAGGCCGAGCTGGAGGCGCAGGTGGGCGCGTTCCTCGAGTCGACGTGCAGCCACGCCGGCTGTCACGGCCCGGTCGGCGCCCAGGGCCCCTCGCTCGCCGCGGCGGACCTCCCCGAGCTGGTGGAGGCGGGGCTGTTCGTGCCCTTCAACCCGAGCGGCGGGCTGATGCAGCGGATCAACCCGACCGACCCGACCCTGATCATGCCGCCGACCCGGCACGAGAACCCGCCCGAGACGATCGCGATGCTCGAGGAGTGGATCGGCCTCGGCGCGCCCGTCCGGTGCAACCCCGCGCCGCCGCGGCCGACCCCGGCGCCCAACTCGCTCGACCAGGACGACCTCTTCACCTGTGGCGCGCCGGTTCCTTTCCCCCGGGAGCTCGCGCTCCTCACGCGCGACGAGTTCATCCACCGGGCGGGAGGGTTCCTCGGCGACGTTCAGCTGCAGAGCACCCCGTTCCCCGCGACGAGCCAGCCGTTCTCGACCGGGACGGTCGGCGCGGCGCTCGACCCGGCCCTGGTCGGCCTGCACCTCGACGTGCTCGAGGCTTCCCGCGGCATGCGGGCCAGCGACCGTGACAGCCGGCTCCGCCCGCGCGGCGACGGGCGCACCGGCGTCAACGCCCCCAACCGGCTGTGGCAGCGGAGCCTGTCCGATGCAGAGCGAGCCTCGATCACCTGCTTCACCGACGCGAGCCGCGCCGCGGCCGAGGTCGCGGCCGACGAGGCGTGCAAGCGGGCCTACGCGTCGCTGCTCCTCGAGCGGTACGCGTTCCAGCGGCGACCTTCGGACGGCGAGGTGGACGTGCTCGTCGGGTTCCTCGACGACGAGCTCGCGGCCGAGGCGGACGGCGCGCGGCGGACCACCGAGGATCATCTCACCGACGCGGCGATGATGATGTTCGGGACCTTGCACCGGCCGATGATGGGGGGCGCGGACGGCGCGCTGAGCCCCGACGAGTGGGGCCACGCCCTCGCGGCCACCCTGGGGACGGCGCCGATGAACCCCGCGCTGCCCCTCGACGTCGAGCGCCCCGAGCTCGGCTGGGTGGACGACTTCCGCGCCCGCCGCGACGCGGGCGAGCTCGACTCGGTGGACGCGGCCCGGGGCTTCATCGCCCAGGTGCTGGACCTCGACGCTGGCTACGTCGGCGGGCGCCACGCGGCGACCCTCGAGACCGCGCGGCCCGACCTCGTCTACGACGACCGGGTGCAGGCGATGCGTCGCCCCCGCCGCGGGCGCTACTGGCTGGCGCCGCGGATCGCCGGCTTCTTCCGCGAGTACTTCGGCTACGCCGACGTCTCGTCGATGGCCAAGGACGACCCGATCGTGACGAGCCGCTGGGACGTGCCGTGGCTGCCGCGCTTCAACGACGCGTCCTTCTCGGGCGGCTACCAGCTCGAGCGCGACGGCGCGAACCCGAACCGGCCGCCGCATGGCGAGCCGCCCATGGTCGCGCAGCTCGACGACTTCATCGCGCGCTCCGTCCTCGAGGCCGAGCAGGGTGGGGGCGACGTGCTGGAGGCGCTGCTGACCGGGCGCACCTACCGGCTCCCCGCGTCGCTCACCAACCTCGAGGGCTTCGCCGGCCGCGGCGTGCGCTCGTCGGGGGCGTGCGACCCGCAGGCGTGCACGGGGGACGGCGCATGCTGCCCGAGCGGGACCCACTGCGAGCTCACCGCGTTCGCGTCCGACGGCGCGCCGGTCGGCGAGTGCCTGCCGCTCTCGTTCCGGCAGTTCCACTTCATGGCCGCGGTCTACGGGCACGGGCCGATCGTCGAGAGCGACGCGGAGGTGCTCGCGGCGGGCGGCGACCCGGCGGTGGTGATGGACCCCGCGCATGCGGCGCGCTGGGTCGAGATGCCGGCCGACGAGCGCTCCGGGGTCCTCACCCACCCGACGTGGCTGGCGATGTACGGCGGCAACGAGGACACGGGACCGAGCGCGGTCCTGCGCGGGCACTGGGTCCGCGAGCACATGTTCTGTGAGGACGTCGCGGGCCTCGACCTCGTGAGCCTCGACGCGCAGCTCGCGCCGCCGGCGGACGGGCAGCGCGCGCGCGACCGCATGGTGGCGACCTTCGGCGACCTCTCGGTGCCGTTCCGCGACCGCGTGGCCCCCGACGTGCGCTGCTCCAACGCGGCGTGTCACGGGCGGATGAACGAGCTCGGGATGACCTTCGAGGTGTTCAACCACGCGGGCTTCGCGCGCTACGACGACCACGGCCAGGCGCCGGACGGCCACGCGGTGATCTACGACTGGCCCGGCCGGCGCGGCCCGGTCGAGGTGGCCGACGCGCTCGAGCTCACGCGGCTCCTCGCCGAGGACCCGCATGTGCGCCGGTGCTTCCTCCGGCACGTCTTCCGCTACTTCGCGGGGCGCTACGAGACGCCGGCCGACGCCTGCGTGCTCGCCGAGATGGAGTCGGCCTTCGCGGGGGGCTCGTTCCTCGCCGCGGTGGAGGCGCTGATGACCCATGACGCGTGGCTGACCCGGGAGGTGGCGCAGTGAGTGCTCGCGACGTGACTGGCCGCGACGTGACGGCCCCTGACCCGAGCGCGAGCACGCGGAGCCCGAGCAAGCTCGGACGACGGGTCTTCCTGGGCGGCCTCGGCGCCTCCGCGGCGCTCGCGGCGACCGCGCGCTTCGGCGGCGCGCGCGCCCAGGCGACGGACGTGCGGCGCTTCGTGTTCGTGCTCTCGGGCAACGGCTACGACGCCTCGATCACCATGTCGCCGATGGTCCGCGACTTCATCGGCTCCACGCGCGGCTACCCGGTGCGCGAGGAGTACTGGTGGGGTGAGGGCTACCGTGAGGGCTACTACGACCCTGCGCAGTCGGCGCCGGTCGAGCTCGGCGGCGCGCTGAGCGGGGCGCCCGGCCTGCGGGGGCTCGAGGCGGCGGGGCTCCTCGACAAGAGCGCGATGATCTACGGGCTCTCGTCGCGGATCACCGGCGGCGGTCACTCGACGGGGCACGGCGTGTTGTCGTCGACGCGCACGCTCGGAGGCCGCCCGGCCGGCGAGACGATCGACCACGCGCTCGCGCGGCTCGACGCGGTCCGCGGCACGGGCGGCGCGCGCGCGCCGCTCTCGGCCATCCGGGTCGGCGCGACCGCGGGGGGCCAGGACCGCATCGGCTACGGCTGCTGCGCGGCGGGGCGCGGGTCGGCGGTGCCGGTGCTCTACTCGACCGAGGCGACCTACAACGCCTACGTGCGACCGTTCGTCGATCCGGGCGCGGTCGAGGCCCTCGACTACCGCCAGCGGCTGCTCGAGCTCGGCCAGCGCGACGCGACGCGCGCGCGGGACGCGCTCGGGGCGGACGGAGCGCAGGCGACGGCGATGCTCGACGCGATGAGCGGCCAGCTCGCCGACCTCGCGATCTTCCGCGAGCGCGTCCAGGGGCGCGGCGGGCGGCTCACCCTCGCGCCGGTCGCGCCGACCGTGGGGATGGACCCGTTCCAGCTCAAGCAGTTCCAGGCGGACGTGATCGCCTCGGCGTTCGAGGCGGACCTCGCGCGCGTCGCGGTGCTCTCGCTCGGGGCGGGCAACGGCTCCTGGACGTTCCCGTACGAAGGCGTCGGGCGCATCAGCGACGCCGACTCCTCGCACGGCTCGCTCTATCACCCGTTCAGCGGGGTCGGGGCGGACAGCGACGAGATGGCCGACAAGGTTCAGCGCCGCAGCGAGATGCGCGAGATCTGGAGCCGCGAGCTCGACGTGGTCGCGTCCCTGGCGGCGAAGCTCGACGCGCTCCCCGAGCCGGACGGCAGCGGCTCGATGCTCGACCGCACGGTGATCGTCTACCTCGCGGACAACGGCGTCGGGCACCACGCGTCGGCGCGGGACTACCCGACGCTGATCATCGGCGGCGGCGATCTCGGGCTGCGCACCGGTGGCCGCGCGGTCTTCTACCCGGACGTCAACAACACCGACTCCGACGGCCGGCGCGAGCTGGTCAACCTCTGGAGCACGCTCGCGGTCACGCTCGCGAGCGCCCCGGCCGATCGCGACGGGAGCCTCGAGGGCTTCGGCGACCGGGGCACGCGCCTCGCGGGTGGGGTGCTCCCGGAGCTGCTCGGCTGAGGGGCGGCCGGCGCGCCGTCGGACGGGCGGCGATTCGAGCCGGAGCCGTCAGAGGCCGAGGCAGCCGGTGAAGGTGAAGGTCGCGAGCTCGCTCGCGGACGTCGGCGAGGTGATGTCGCGGAGGTCGCGCGAGTCGCCGACCTCCTGCATCGTCTCGCAGCGCATCTCGCCGGTGAGGGTGGGCACGCCGTCCACGTCGTCGATGCGCACGCGCTGGATCTGACAGGGCCGCGCGGGGCTCGGCGGGTTGTTCGTGCAGGGGCCGATCGTGTCGACGTCGTCCGGCTCGAAGAAGCGCATCTCGCAGAAGGAGTCGACGATGCGGCCGCCCGTCACCGGCACGCGCGCGCCGGCGAGGCGGAAGCCGTAGCCGTCCGGGCTCATCGCCGAGAGGTTCATCCGCCGGTCGGTGCCCTCGATGGTGAGGTCGCACTCGACCGTGGCGCCGTCCATCAGGTGCTGCGCGTCGATGCCGCGCGCGGGCGGGTCCATCGCGGGGCAGTCGCCCGAGTTGCAGCGCATCCGCCACTCCACGAAGGCGCGGGGGCCGGTGAGGCCCGAGTCGCGGAACATCACCTGCGGGCCATCGGTCGCCGCGTCGCCGCCGCCGCCGCCGTCACCGCACCCCGCGAGCGCGAGCGCGAGGCAGCACCCCAAGCCAAAGCCGAGCCCCTTCATGGGCCTGACCATGCCCCAGCCGAGGGTGGATGTCACCGCTCGACAAACCGCGACCGATCGGTCACCTTGCCGCGGTCATGCCTCGCCGCGTTCCCCTCCTCGCGCTCGTCGCGGTCTGCGCCTGCGCCCCGCCGAGCGGGCCGGCGATCGCGCCGCCGGTCGCGTCGCCGCTCGCCGGTCGCGTGGTCGACGCCCTGAGCGGCGCGCCGGTCGCCGGGGCGGAGGTGGAGCGGGGCGACGCGCGAGCGGTCACCGATCGCGACGGGCGCTTCGCCCTCGGGGGCGCGACCGGGCCGACGCGCGCGCGGGCCGCCGGCTACCTCGGGCTGACCCGCCTGCGGCTCGAGGGCGCGGCGCCCATCGAGCTCGCCCTCTGGCCGGCCGATCCCGACGACGCGGCGGTCGAGGCGCACCTCGCGCGGCTCGAGGTGGGCCGCGCGCTCCGGGACGATCCGGCGGATCCCGCGCTCCGGCCCGAGGCGCGCGCCTGGATCCTGGGCGAGGCGGTCGAGCCCGAGCCCGGCGCGGTCGGGCGCGCGACGGCGGCGCTCTCGGCCGCGCCGACCACGATCCGGATCTGGCGGCGCAGCATCGACGGCGCGACCGCGAGCTGCTCGGGGCGCGTCGACGTGATGGACTTCGAGGACTACATCCGCGGCGTCCTCCCGCACGAGTGGATCGCGAGCTGGCACGACGAGTCGCTCCGCGCCGGCGCGCTGAGCATCCGCACCTACGCCTGGGGGTGGATCGCGCGCGGCGGCAAGTACGATTGCGCAGACCTCGACGACACGGCGCGCTCGCAGGTCTACCGCGACGACCGCACCGCGCGGGCGACGATGGCGGTGGACGACACACGCGGGGAGGCGATCACCCAGGACGGGGTGCTCGTGAGCGGCGAGTACAGCGCGGAGAACGGCGATCCGACGGCGGCCGGGGTGGCCGATCCGCTCTGCCGAGGCTTCGAGATCCGGGGGCACCGCCGCGGGATGTGCCAGTGGGGCTCGCAGCGCTGGGCGCGCGACGAGGGGCGTGACCACGTCTGGATCGCGGAGCACTACTGGCCGGGCGGCGCGATCGAGCGCGCCGAGGAGCCGGGGACGGCCTACGACGCGGCCCTGGTGGCCGTCGAGGCGCCGGCCGAGGCGCGCCCCGGCGAGCTCGTCCCGGTCACGGTGGTGATGGAGAACCTCGGGACGCGCACCTGGATGGAGCAGGTGGCCTTGACCGCGCTGGACCCGGCGCTCCGGGCGCCCGGATGGATCGACGAGGCCACGGTCGTCCGCGGCGCGCCGATGGTGGTCGAGACGGGCGAGCTGGCGCGCTTCAGCTTCGAGGTGCTCGCGCCGGCGACGACCGGCGAGGTCTCGGCGCGGTTCCAGCTCGCGCCGGAGGGGGAGGCCGCGTTCGGGCCTGCGGTGGCGTTGAGCCTCTCGGTGACCGACGGGGCGGCGCTCGCCGACGCGGGCGGCGGAGCGGACGCGGGGCCGGAGCGAGGCGACGCGGGGGAGGCGAGCGGCGAGCTGCGCGGGGGCTGCGCGGTGCGGCCGACGCGCCACGCGGGAGCCTGGCTCGGGTGGCTCGGGCTCGCGGTCGTCGTGTTCGGCGCGCGGCGTCGGTTCGGCGGCTGAGGCGGGTCGGTCTCGCGCGGCGGGCCGTGCCGGGCGGTCCCGTTCGGGGCGGCCGGCTTCCCTCGTGGGCTCTTGGGCGGCGGGCGTGGGCGGGGCAGGGGACCTCGGGCGTCTACTGGCGCCCCTCGTAGGACCGCAAGATACGTTTTGCCACCGAGATCTTGTGCACCTCGTCCGGGCCGTCGTAGAGGCGCGCCGCGCGCTCTTCCCGGTACCAGAGGGCCAGGGGCGTGTCGTCCGTCATGCCGAGCGCGCCGTGGACCTGCAGGGCGCGGTCGAGGACGCGCTGGAGGACGCCGGCCCCGAAGAACTTGATGAGGCTGATCTCGGTCTTGGCCGCGCCCGCGCCGCCGGCGTCCATGCGCTCGGCGGCCTGCAGGACCATGAGGCGCGCGGCGTCGATCTCGGCGCGGCTCTCGGCGATCCACGCCTGCACGATCTGGCGGGTGCCGAGCGGCTTCTCCGGCGCGATCTCGCGCTGCGCGGCCCGCGCGCACATCAGCTCGAACGCGCGCTCGCAGATGCCCATCCACCGCATGCAGTGGTGGATCCGTCCGGGACCGAGGCGGGCCTGGGCGAGGAGGAAGCCGGCGCCCTCGGGGCCGAGGCGGTTCGTCTGCGGCACCCGCACGTCCTCGAAGGTGACCTCGCTGTGGGAGGCCCAGCCGCCGCCCGCGTGGCCCATCACGGAGATGTTCCGGACGTTCGTGTATCCGGGCGTGTCGAGCGGGACGAGGATCTGCGAGGCGCGCGCGTGGGTCGACGCGTCGGGGTCGGTGACCGCCATCACGATGGTGAAGGCGGCGCCGTCGGCCGCGGTGGTGAACCACTTGCGGCCGTTGATCACGTAGTCATCGCCGTCCTTCACCGCGGTCGTGCTCATCCACACGGGGTTCGAGCCGGCGTGCATCGGCTCGGTCATCGCGAAGCAGCTGCGGGTCTCGCCGCGGACGAGCGGGTCGAGGTAGCGCGCCTTCTGCGCGTCGGTCCCCGCGTGGAGGAGGAGCTCCATGTTGCCGACGTCGGGCGCCTGGCAGTGGAAGGCGTAGTGGCCGATCGGGCTGCGGCCGAGGACCTCCGAGACGTAGGCGAAGTCCATCAGGGACATCCCCATGCCGCCGTGCTCCTGCGGCAGGAACGGAGCCCACAGCCCGAGCTCCTTCACCTTCGCCCGCTTCTCCTCGAGCGCCGGGAGCGTGGCGAGGAAGCCCTCTTGCAACAGCGTGGGCTCGAGGGGGATGAGCTCCTCGTCCACGAACTGGCGGATGCGCTTCAGCGTCCCTCGGATCTCTTCGCTCGGCTCGAACCCCATGACTCCTCCGGGCCCCGCGGGCCGGGCGCAGGGTAGCAGCCCCCCGCTCAAGCGGGGCGCCCCGGCGCCGTACGCCCCCAACGATCCCCCGCCGAGGCGAGCGGATCGCGTGGAGGTGGGAATGGCTCGAGGGAAGCGGGCGGTCGTGGTCGGGGCGGGGGCGGTGGGCATCGCCGCCGCGAGGCTCCTCGCGCGCCAGGGCGCGGCGGTGACCCTGATCGATCCGGCGCGCGCGATCGGCGGCGCCTGGCGAGCCTTCGAGGCGGAGCCCGGGGCGGACGTCGAGGAGCAGGGCCTGCGGTTCGATCGCGGCTTCCGGGTCGGGGAGTCGACGGGCGACGCCCGCCTCGACCACGCGCTCTTCGGCAGCCTCGACCTGGAGTGGCGCCGGAGCCCCGGCTACGCCCGCGAGGGCCACGTGGTCGGCGGGCGCCTGTCGACCCATGCGCGCTGCCCCGACGCGCGGGCGTTCGGCGAGGCCGTCGCGGCCCGCGCGCTCATCGAGATCCACGGCGCGCGCCCCGACGCCTTGGCGGTCGATCTCGCGGCCACGTTGCGCGCGCGGTTCGGCCCGACGCTCACCGAGACGCTGTACCGGCCCGCGTTCCACAAGCTGTTCGGGGTCGACCTGGAGACGCTCGCGCCGGAGGCCGGCCGCGGGCGGATCCCGTCGCGGGTCACCCTCACCGATCACGGTCAGACCGAGCGGCACCTGCGCGAGTCGAGCGCGCTGCGCGCGCGCCTCGCCCACCCGTCGAGCCGCGGGCTCCGAGCCCCTGGCCAGGCCACGCTCGTGCCGGCGCGCGGCCCGGCCGAGGGCTGGATCCGGGCGGGCCTCGCCGACCTCGCGCGCGACCCCTCGGTCAGCGTACGACCCGGCGCGCGCCTCGCGTCGGTGCGGCGACGCGGCGCGAGCGTGGACGCGGTGATCCTCGACGGCGGCGAGCTCATCCCCACCTCGTGCCTCGTGTGGACCCGCTCGGCCGCGAGCCTCCTGCGGGCGACCCACCTCGCGACCGCGACGCCGCGCCTGCCCGCCCGCGACGTGGCGCTGGTGCACCTGGTCGCCGACGTCGAGCCCGCCACCGACGTGGTGCGAGCCCAGCTCTACGACGAGCCCGCGCAGATCGCGAGCGCGGTGTTCTACCGCGAGCTGCGGCCCGCCGCGTCGGCGCTCGAGCGGCGCGCGGTGACCTGCGAGGTCCTCCTCGACCCCCACGCGCCCCTCGACGAGCGGGCGCTCAGCCAGGCGGCGCTCGCCGAGCTCTGCGAGGTCGGCCTCATGCCGGCGGGGGCGCGCCTCGAGCGGGCGTGGTTCGAGCGCTTCTCCGGGGCCCTGCCGATCCCGACCGTCGAGGTGGGACAGGCCGACCAGCGGGCGCGGCTCGCAGTCGGCGAGCTGACCAACGTGGCGCTCCTGCCGGGCGGCTCCGACGCGCCGCTCCGGTGCACCCTGCGCGCGGCCGACCGGGAGGTCTCGCGGCTGCTCGGGACCTCGCCGCTCTCGCGCGCGGCCTGAGACCGTCGGCGGTCCCGCGAGGGAGCGTCAGGCGCGTGACGCGCGGCCGGGCTCGGGCCGGCTCCTCCGCGGCGGGGTCGCTCGGCACGGAGGCTGCACTCAAGGCCTACGCGTCGACCGGGCTCAAGTCGGAGCCGCGAGCGTCCGATGGTTCTGGTCGAGCCCTCAGGAGAACCGCCATGGCCGAGCCTGCCACCGTCTTGCCGCCCCCGCCCTCGTCGCCCGTCCGCCTGGTGACCGCGCGCCCGCGCGGGACGATCCCGCCGCCGTTCGGCGAGCCCACCGGGGTGCGTCGCGTCTCGTTCGTCGAGCTGCAGAAGATCGGCGACGCGCGGGGTGACCTGGTGGTCGCGGAGCTCGACAAGCACGTGCCCTTCCTCGTGGAGCGAATGTACGCGCTGGTGAACGTCCCCTCGAACGCGGACCGCGGCGGCCACGCGCACAAGGAGCTCGAGCAGGTGCTCGTGGTGCTCAGCGGCGGGTTCGAGCTCGTCGTCGACGACGGCGCGCACCGGCAGAGCATCTTCCTCGACGAGCAGACGCGCGGCGTCTACCTCCGCCCCATGGTGTGGCGCGAGCTCCGGCGCTTCCGCCCCGGCACCGTCTGCGTCGTCCTCGCCTCCTCGGTCTACGAGGAGGGCGACTACCTGCGCGACTACGACAGCTTCAAGGCCGAGCTCCGGGCCCGCGGCCTCGACCGCCCCAGCCCCGCGTCGTCGGGCGTGCACCGGCTCTCGAGCGTCTACCCGGTCGACCCCGCGCGCCGGACGGGCTGACGCTCACCCGGGAGGCGGGCACACCAGCGTCTCGCGCGCGTTCTGGCACCGGAAGCCGAAGGGGCAGCCGAAGTCCCTGCCGTCGACGCAGTTGACCTCGACGCAGCGCCCTTCGACACACAGCTTCGGATAGGCCGGATCGTAGTTGCAGTCGCAGTCCGCGCCGCAGGTCCGCAGGCACTGGTAGACCCCGTCGAGCCGGGCGCAGCCCTGACCCTCCGGGCACTCGCTGGCGCAGGTCCGGGACACGCAGCGACCCCCCTGGCAGCCCTGATGCGGCTCACAGTCGCCGTCCTCGGCGCAGGTCACGGCCCGGCACGCGCTGCCCGGCTCGCAGACCTCGTCCGCGGCGCAGCCCGTGACCTCGCAAGGCAACGCGTCGCAGAGCCCGTCGCGGCACGCGCCAGCCACGCAGTCGTCGGAGCCTACACACCGCTGCCCCCGCGCGCAGACGCGGGTCCCGCTCGCGTCGTCATGGAGGACGCAGACGTGCCCGTCACGGCAGTCCGCGTCCTCGGCGCAGGTGTCGCCGACACAGGCGCCGTCCACGCACACGGCGTCGTTTGGGTCCCACAGGAGCAGGCAGTCCGCGCCGGACGCGCACGGCGCCGCCCGGACGCACTGAGGGAGCCCCGCCGTCTCGATCACCGTCGGCTCGCAGCCCGCGCCGATCAGGAGCAACGCGATGTACGCGCGACGTCGCATCGGGTCACGATACACGTCGCAAGCTGGCTTGTGGAGGGCTACTCCGCGGCGCGTCCCCGCATCACGATGCTCGGATCGATGGCGCGGTAGCTCCGGTCCCGATCTGCGACGATGTCCTCGAGCCGGGCCTCGATCGCGGCGACCCCCTCACGCTCGACGGTCGCGAGGTTGAGCTCCGCGATGCGCTCGTGGAGCGGGCGGCGCTCGAGCTGGGCCGCGAGGGCGGCGAGGTCCACGGTGGCGAGGTCCACGTAGCCCGTCCCGGTCGGTGAGCCGCGGCGCACGCGCTCGAGCGCGTCGAGGCGGGTGAGCTGCAGCGTCGGGTCAGGGGTGCGCCGGACGAAGGGCGTGAGCCGCTCGGGGCTGGAGGTGTTGGCGGCGGCGTCGGGGTGGAAGCCCTCGATCGCGAGCACTGCCCGGCCGCGGGTGGCCGCGTGCCGCTTGCGCAGCACCTCCACCCAGCGCCCGAGCCCGGCGCGCGAGAGGGTGAGGCGCGGCAGGATGACCAGCCCGATCTCGACCTCGTCGTCGTCGGCGATCGCCTCCACCTCGGCCGCCACCGCGTCGTCCGTGGGCAGCGGCGCGAGGACGACCACCTCCCGGGTGTGCCCGTCCACGCGCGCGCGCTCGGCGTAGGGGCAGAACGAGAGGCCCTCCACGATCTCGACCGCGTAGCGGCGGTACACGCGGATCGCCTCGCGGGTCAGCGCGGCCTCGCTCAGAGCCCCCTCCCGGTGAGGCGCTGGAGCACCCGCTGGAGCTCGTCCACCGACAAGTCCACGTGCTCGACGACGCGGCCGTAGAGCATGGCCGTCGGCACGCCGCGGCCCGGACGCTCGCGCTGCGCCTCGTGGAGCTGCCAGAGGACGACGCGCTCGACGCGCGTGAGCCCGTCGCGCACGTCGGGGATCCGATCGAGGTCGAGCTCTCCGTCGTCGCGGCTCACGCGGCGATCATAGCGCAGGCCATGCGTCGCGGGCCGCACGCGAGACCCGTGGACGCTCCGCGACCGGCGTCGGCCACGCGGCGGGCGAGCTCCCGCGGAGTGGTCAGCCGAGGCCGAACCGTTTGAGCCGGTCGTTCAGGGTCGTGCGGCTGATCCCCAGCTCCTTGGCGAGCTGGCTTCGGTTGCCCTCGGTGCGCTCGAGGCCGCGCGCGATGATCGCGCGCTCGAGGGCCTCCACCGCCGAGGCGAGGGTGCCGTGGCCCGCCGCGGCCGCGACCGCCGCCTCGCCGCCCGCCGCGCCCGTGTAGCCGCCCGCCTCTCGGAGCGGGCTCGAGAGGTGCTCGGGGCCGATCTCCAGCTCGCCCGCCGCGGTGATCGCCCACCGCTCCACCTCCGCGCGCAGCTCGCGCACGTTGCCGGGCCAGCGGTAGCGCTCGAGGCACCGCAAGGCGGCCTCGCCGATCCGCGTGGGGACGCCTTCGACCTCCTGCATCATGTGTCGGAGCAGCAGCCGGAGGTCGCCCGGCCGGTCGCGCAGCGGCGGCAGGCGGAGGGTCAGCACGTGAAGGCGGTAGTAGAGGTCCTGCCGAAACGTGCCGGCCTGCACCATCTGCTCGAGGTCGCGGTGGCTCGCCGCGACGACGCGCACGTTCGCGTGGCGGGGCTCGGTCCCGCCGACCGGCAGGTAGCTGCCGTCCTGGAGCACGCGAAGCAGCTTGACCTGCATCGCCGGCGCCATCTCGCCCACCTCGTCGAGGAAGAGCGTCCCGCCGTCCGCCGCGCCGAACAGCCCGTGGCTCGCCTGGACCGCGCCGCTGAACGCCCCCCGCACGTGGCCGAAGAGCGCCGACTCGAGGACATCGGCGGGGACGGCGCCGCAGTTGGTGGCGACGAACGGGCCGTCGCCGCGGGGGCCGTGATCGTGGAGCGCGCGGGCGACCAGCTCCTTGCCGGTGCCGCTCTCGCCCTCGACGAGGACGGTCGCGTCGCTCTTGACCACCCGCGCGAGGAGCGCGAAGAGCGCCCGCATGGCGCCCGACGCGCCGACCATCCCCCAGAGCCCCGGCAGCTCCTCGTCCCCGCTCAGGCGGTCCCGCACCTCGCGCTCGCGCGCCGCGATCTCGTGGGCCGCCGCCGCGAGCACGTGGCGGGCGAGCGCGGCCCGGTCCGCGCCGAGGAGGATCCGGTCGCGGGCGGGGCTCGCCGGGTCGCGGTGGTGCGGGTCGAGGGCCGCGATGCGCGCCGCGAGCGCCGCCGCCCCGGGGGGATCGGCCGCCGGGTCGAGGAAGCCGGACGCGACGACGTGCCCGAGCACCGCGCCGTCGACGATCACCGGCGCGCTGATCGCGGTCAGGCCGAGGTGGCAGGCCCGGGTCGCCGGGCCGGGCGAGGCGCCGAGCTCGCGGTAGAAGCGGTCGCAGCGCGCGAAGCCGTCGCGCGAGAACAGCGCCGCGCGGCAGATCTCGCTCGAGCCGGTCATCACCCCGCCCTGCCGGTGGGGCAGGGGCCCGCTCGCGTCGACGAGCACGAGCTCGAGGCCGAACGCCTCCTTGAGGATGCGTCGCGAGACCTGGACGCCGCGCAGCCGAGCGTGGCGCGCGAGGGTGTCGGCGCTCGGGGGGAGGTCGCTCACGCCCGCCGAGTATACGCGGCGTCAACCGGCCGACGGATCCGGAGGCGGCCCGTCGCGCGGCTGACGTCAGCGGGCGCCCGCGGGCCCGCAGTCCCCCGCGGCACGAGGCGTGCTTCGTGACCTCTCATGGATCGCCTCGCCTCCGCCCCCCCGCCCCGCGCGCGCGCCCTCGCCGAGCTCCCCGAGCGGATGCGCGCTCTCTACCGCACCGGCGCCTACTTCGTCTCTGTGCCACCCGGCCCCTCGCCGGAGGCCGGCTACGAGGAGGGCTACTGGGGCGAGGTCGTCGACCCGGACGGCGCGCGCCGCGACCGCCTCGCCGAGCGCGAGCGCCACGTCGAGGACATCGCGGGGGAGCTCGCCTACATCGAGGCCCAGGGGGGAGGGCGGATCCTCGACGCGGGCTGCGGCCTCGGCTGGGCGCTCTCCGCCCTCTCCGACCGCTGGGAGCGCCACGGGCTCGAGCTGAGCCGCTTCGCCGCCTCCCACGCAGCCCGGTTCGGCGACGTCCGGGTCGGGAGCCTCCTCGACGCCCCGTACGACGACGGCGCGTTCGACGTGGTCCTGTGCCACCACGTGATCGAGCACCTGCCCGATCCGCTGCGCGGGCTGCGGGAGCTGCGGCGGGTGCTGCGCCCCGGCGGCAAGCTCGTCCTCGGCACGCCCGACTTCGACGGCGCGGCCGCGCGGCGCTGGCGCGACAAGTACCGGCTCACCTTCGACCCGACCCACGTCTCGCTCTTCAGCTGCGACTCGATGCACCGCTTCCTGCGGGACCACGGCTTCGCGATCGAGGCGGTGGAGTTCCCCTACTTCGAGACGCGTCACTTCACGCGCGACAACCTCCTTCGCGCGCTCGACCGGGACGCGGTGTCGCCCCCGTTCTACGGGAGCTTCATGACGTTCTACGCCACCCTCGCCGACACCGACGCCGACGCCGACACCGACGCCGACACCGACACCGACACCGACACCGACGGATCCGGCTCGGTCAGCGACGCCTGAGCAGGCCGCTGCGCATCAGGAAGTAGAGCAGCGTCAGCACCGAGCTGACCGCGGCCGCGACGTAGGTCCAGGCCGCGGCCCGCAGCACCGCGCGCGCGCCGTCGTGCTCCTGCGGCCCGAGGATCTGGCCCTGCTCGAGCGCGGCGAGGGCGCGGCGCGACGCGTCGAACTCCACCGGCAGGGTGACGAGCTGGAAGAGCACGACCATCGCGAACATCGCGAGCCCGACGATCGTCACGAGCTGGCCGATCGTGGGCCCGGTGACGCTGCTCAGGATGAAGCCGCCGACGATGATCGGAACCGCGAGGGGCGAGGTGAACTGCACCACCGGCACGAGCGCGGAGCGGAGCCCGAGGAAGCGGTAGGACTGCGCGTGCTGGATGGCGTGGCCGACCTCGTGGGCCGCGACCCCAGCCGCCGCGATCGTGCGCCCGTTGAACACGTCGGGGCTGAGGCGGAGCGCCTTCTCGCCCGGTGAGTAGTGGTCCGAGAGGAAGCCTCGGCTGGGCTCGATCCGCACGTCCCGGATCCCGTGGACCTGCAGGATCGACTGGGCCACGTCGGCCCCCGTCATCCCGCGCGCGGTCCCCACCTGGGCGTAGCGCCGGAAGGTGCTCTTGACGCGCCACTGCGCCCAGAACCCGAGCAGCAGCCCGGGGATGGCGAAGGCGATGTACAAAGGATCGATCCCGAACATGGTCCTATCTCCGTCCCTGGCGTCGTGAGGCCCGCGTGCGAGAGGATCGTCCCCGCGCCGCGTTGACGCAAGGCGCGAGGCCCGCTGAGATCGACCCGTCCCCGATGTCCTCCGCCGTCGAACCCGCCCTCGCCCCGCGCTCTGCCGCCGCCTCGGTCCGCGCGGTCGGTGGCGTGCCGGTGCGGATCGCCGATCGCGCGCGGTGGCTCTGGCTCAAGGCGCTCGGGCCGCTCGCCAAGCCGCTCGTGCGCCGGCGCGAGCTGCGGGTCGCGGTGGCCGGCTCGCTGCTCACGCTCGTCGCGCTCACGACCGCGGCCTTCCTGCCGCTCTGGGTCCTCGCGCTCGGGCCGATCGTCTGGGGCACCGCGCACATCGTCGGCGACGTCCGCTATCTCTGGGTGCGCCCGGGACGTCACCGGCGGATCGCGATGTGGCTCCTCGTCGGCGCGCCGCTCCTCGTCCTCAGCGTGACCGCGCACCCGGGGTGGGGCTTCGCGGCGGCGGGCGGCGCGGCGCTCGCGGCGCGCGGGCCGGTGTGGAAGCGGCTCGTCGGCCTCGCGCTCGCGGCGGCGCTCGTCGCGGCCGCGGTGCGCTGGGACTATCTGACCACCGTCGTCTTCGCCCACGCGCACAACTTCATCGGGGTCGCGCTCTGGTGGGCCTGGCGGCGCCGGCTCCGTCGGCTCCACTGGTGGGTGCTCGGGGCGTTCCTCCTCGGCTGCGCCCTGCTGCTGAGCGGCGCGCTGGACGGCCTCGTGGTGGACCTCGGGATCCTCGACCCCAG
This sequence comes from Polyangia bacterium, assembly GCA_030426845.1. Classification (GTDB taxonomy): domain Bacteria; phylum Myxococcota_A; class Polyangia; order Polyangiales; family Sandaracinaceae; genus JAUHXR01. The sequence continues at coordinate 39,140 of JAUHXR010000026.1, forward strand.
CGTCGGCGGGCTCGACATCTACTACCACCTCGGCTCGCTCGCCCCCGGCGTGCCCGGGATGATGGCGGTGCGCCTCGTGATGCTCTTCGCGTTCGCGCAGTCGATGCACTACCTCGTCTGGGTGCGGCTCGTGCCCGAGGAGGACCGGCCCCGCGAGACGCCCCGCACCTTCGCCGCGAGCCTGCGCGCCCTCGAGGCCGACTTCGGGCGGCCGCTCCTCTGGCTCGCGATCGCGGTCTCGCTCGGGGTGGCGGTGTGGGCGGCGTTCGACGTCTTCGCCGCGCGCAACGGCTACCTCCGCGCGGTGCTGTTCCACGGCCACCTCGAGCTGGCCGCCGCCGCGATCCTCTTCGTCGAGGGGCGCCGGCCGCGCCGGAGCACCGAGGCCGCCGCCTGAGCGATGAGCGACCCCTACGTCCTCGAGTGGCTCCGCGCCTTCGCGCTCACGCAGGTGATCGAGCTCGCGGTCTACGCGCTGATCCTGCCGGCCAGCCGGCCGCGCCGCGAGCGGCTCGCGATCGGCTTCGGGGCGAGCGCGATCACGCACCCGCTCGTGTGGTTCGTCATCCCGGCGCTCATGCAGCTCATCCGCCCCTGCGTCGCGCCCGACCTCGAGCCCCGGGTCTACTGGTGGGTGACGGTCGCCGTCAGCGAGGCCTTCGCGTTCGGGGCCGAGGCGGGGTGGATGCGCGCGTTCGGGCTGTCGTGGCCGCGGGCGGCGCTCGCGTCGGGCCTGGCCAACGGGGCCAGCTTCACGGTGGGCCTGGTCTGCTACAAGCTCCTCGGCTGGTAACGCCGACCCACGGCGCGTGGTATTCCAGTCACTCGTGAGCGACAGCGGCACGCAGAAGCTGACGGTGGCGACCGGGGTGGTCGGCACGAGCCCGGGCGGCGACCTGGTGCTGCGGCGGGTGATCGTCCGCGTCGTCTCGGGCAAGGACCGTGGCCGCGAGGTGCGCCTCGAGGCGGGCACGCTCCTCGTAGGCAGCCACCCCGACGCGGACCTGGTCCTGCAGGACGGGACGGTCTCGCGCTACCACGCGGAGCTCGCGCTGCTGCCGGGCGGGGTGCGGGTGCGCGACCTGCGCTCGACGAACGGCACCTACGTCGGCGACTCGCGCATCGAGGCGGTGGTCGTGGCGCCGGGCACCGAGGTGCGGCTCGGGCGCACGCGGGTCGAGCTGCTCCCCGCGGACGTCCCGATCCCCGACGCGCCGCCCGAGCTGACGAGCTTCGGTCGCCTGGTCGGCTCGAGCCCCGCGATGCGCCGGCTCTACGGGGTGCTCGAGCGGGTGGCGGCCATGGACGCGCCGATCCTCGTCTGGGGCGAGCCGGGCGCCGGCAAGTCGGAGGCGGCGCGCGCGGTCCATGAGCGGAGCGCGCGGCGATCGGGGCCGCTCGTCGAGCTCGATCTGCGCGCGGGGATCGCGCCCGAGGCGGTGGGCTACGAGATGGAGCGGGCGGCCGGCGGCACGCTGGTGCTCGATCACGTCGACGAGGCGCCGGGGGCGATCCAGGACGCGCTCGCGGCCGCGCTCGACCGGCTCGATCGCGGGCAGTACGCGGCCCGCCCGATCGCCACCGCGCGCAGCGACCTGCGCGACCGGGTCGAGGCGGGAACGCTGCGTCGCGACCTCTGGTTCTCGCTCGCGTCGGTCCGCGTGGAGGTGCCGCCGCTGCGCGAGCGGCGCGAGGACCTCCCCCGGCTGGTGCGCGAGCTGGTGCAGACGACGGGCTACCCCGACGTGGGCCTCACCACCGCGGAGCTCGGCGCGCTGCGATCCCACGACTTCCCCGGCAACGTCCGCGAGCTGCGCCGGATGATCGAGGAGACGCTGATGACGGGGAACCGGGCGAGCCAGCCGCCGCCGCCGACCCGCGCGATCCAGGTCACCGAGGACCTCGTGCAGCTCCCCTTCAAGGAGGCCAAGGAGCGCCTGCTCGACGCGTTCGAGCGCCGCTACCTGCAGAACCTCCTCTCGCGGCACGAGGGCAACGTGTCCCGGGCCGCGAGCGACGCTGGCGTCGACCGCAACCACCTCGCGCGCCTCGCCAAGAAGCACGGGCTGCGCTGAGTCGTCCGGGCGAGCGACGCCAGGTCGTCCGGGCGAGCGACGCCAGGTCGTCCGGGCGAGCGACGCCAGGTCGTCCGGGGCGGGCGACGCCAGGTCGTCCGGGCGGGCGACGCCAGGTTCGATCTTGTCGCGGGCCGCCGTTGACCCCTACAACGAAATCCATGGGGGAGACCACCGAGCACCTGCACTGCCCGCGCTGCGACGCGGAGCGCCGCGTCATCCAGCCGTGGCGCGGGTGGAAGCCCGCGTGGCTCGCCTGGAAGGTCGGCGTCGTGGGTGTCCTCGCGCTCACCCCGCTGCTCGCCAGCGACTTCTGCGTGATGCTCCCGAGCATGATGCTCTACCTCGCCTCCGGCGGGATCCTGCGCGGCCTCGCCCGGCAGCTGCCGGTGTGCTCGCGGTGCTCGCTCGAGATCGACGGCGCGCCTCGCCCGGCGCCGGCCGTCGCGTAGCGTAGCGTCCGCGCGTCCGCGGCTCAGAAGCTGGGCGTGTAGGCCACGTCGAGCGCGCCCGCGAAGGTCTCGTCGAGCGCGCCGCCGGCCACGCGCGCGTCGCCCGGCTGCGGGTTGAACGAGAAGAACACCCGCCGGTAGGTCGCGCGGAGGCGGAACTCGAAGTCGTCGACGCGCTGCCCGAGCCCGAGGTAGCCGTCGACCATCCCGGCGTCGCCGCGGGAGAACCAGCCGTCGCTCAAGATCTCGCCGGCCGCGAGGACGATGCCGTAGCCGAGCCCGCCGTCGAAGAAGAAGCCGAAGCCCACGTCCCAGCGCACCCCGGCTCCGAGCCGGATCGCGTGGTACTCGACGTTCGCCACGTCGGGCCGGCGGGTGAGCTCGTCGGCGTCGGAGAGGGCGAAGGTCGCGGTCTGGTAGGAGACGTCGCCGAAGAGGCGCACCTCGTCGATCACCCCGCCGTAGCGCGCCCCGAGCCCGAGGCTCCAGGTGGTGGTGGGGAAGGTCGCCCCGTTCTCGTTGCGCGAGCTGACCCCGAGCGCGAAGTCCGCGTCGGCGTAGAAGCTCAACCCCCAGAGGGCGTCGAGCTCCGGCGTGTGGTGGCCGACGAAGTACTCGACGCCGAGGCGGATGTACGGCCAGAGCGGCAGCTCGTAGGGGCGCAGCTCACCGAAGATGTCGTCGTGGTAGGAGAGGCGCCGGTTGGTCAGCGCGACGCCGAGCTGGAAGCGGAGCGGGTTGGGTGCGCGGCGCTCGCCGGCCGGCGCGTCGTCGACCCGCTCCCGCGGCGGTGGCGCGGACGGCGCGTCGGCGCGCGGCGGGGGGCGCTCGGCGGCCGGCGCGGGCTCCTCGGCGGGGGCGCGCGCCTGGATGGCGGGCACGAGGGACGTGCGGGCCCACGCGCCGGCCTGGCGGGCGAGGGCGGCGGGGCGGCGGGAGGCGAAGCGCTCGGTGGCGACGACGTCGCCGCGCGCGTCCGTCGCCGTGACCTCGGCCGCCCACCGCCCGGAGACGCGGCCCGCGCGCCCCTCGACGCGGAAGTCGGCGTCGGCTTCGGTCACGGTGAGGCCCGCGTCGAGGAGCGCGTCGCGCACCCGCTGTTCGATCGTGCTCGCGGAGCGGCCCTCGAACGCGCGCACCTGCACGGTCTGCGCGCTGGCCGTGGCCGCGCAGACGGTCGCGCCGAGGAGCGTCGCGCCGAGGAGCGTCGCGCCGACAATCGCCGCGGCCGCCGACAGGCCCGCCCTCACGGCGTGAGCTCCACGCGGTCGATCCGCGCCCACGCGTCGGACTCGCTCATCCCCGCCAGCTCGATGGTGTCGCCGTTGGCGACCGTCACCGCGTAGGGCCCGAGGGTGCGTGGCTCGTTGGCGGCCGCCGTCAGGTTGTAGGTCTCGGTGGCCACGTCGGCGCCGGCGACTCGGACGGTCAGCGTGGGCTGGCCGTCCGGCTCCTCGATGATGAAGACGGACATCTGGTAGTTGCCCGACGCCCCGTCGAAGGTCGCGGTGGCGGTGCCGCTCGTGACCATGTCGGGGAGGCGGATGAGCGTCGCGTCGGCCGCGTCCACCTCGTAGCCGGTCAGGGTCATGCTCTCGGCCTGGATGACGACGGTCGTCGGGTCGCCCGCGTCCGCGCCTGGCCCGGCGTCGGGGCGCGGCCCGGCGTCCACCTCGGGGCCGGCGTCCATCCGCGGGCCTGCGTCCCTCGGCACGCCGCCGTCGCGCATCGGCGGCTCGACCCCGGCGAGCTCGGCCAGGTAGGCCTCGAGGCACGTGCGCTCGAGGCCGTTCAGCGGCGGCAGCCCGGACGGCATCGGGTCGCCGCACGCCGGGGACTCGCCGAGCTTCTCGAGGAAGTACGAGCCGAGGAGGTCGGACGTGTCGACCATGGGCCGGTTGTCACACTCGGCGCTCGTGTGGGCGAGGATGCGCTCGCCCGCGCCGTCGGCGGTGAGGTCGAGCCCGGCCGCCGCGATCGAGCCGCCGGTGTGGCAGCCGAGCGTGCCGCAGGTGGCCGCGAACAGATCCTGCTCGACGTCGTAGTCCGAGGGACACTGGCTCGCGCGCGCGACCCGGAACGCGAGGGGGTCGTCGATCTCGCCCGGGCAGCCGACCAGGGTCAGCGAGGCCGCCACGGCGAGGGGGACGATTCCGGGAGGGAGCGTGCGCATCGACGTCCAGCGGGCAACAAGGTCCGTGCCACCCATCGGGACGAACCATACCCCCGATCGCGCCGGAGTGGGGAGCGCTCCCCGCTCCGGGAGGTCAGGGCTCCGGCGGGCCCGCGTCGGCCGCGCCGGCCTCGGGGGCCGCGGGGCGGGCGCCGGTCGCCTTGCCGTGCGACTCGTCCTCGCCGCCGAGGAGGCCGATCGCGAGCGGGATCGACGCTCCGAGGGCGACGGCGCCCGCGATCGCCGCCACCCATGGCCACGGCGGCCGGCGCGGCCGAGAGTCGGCGGTGCGGGTCGGCAGCTCCGGCTGGCTCCACGGGAGCTCGGTGATGTCCTCCTCCGTGTAGGCGTCGGGGGAGGTCAGCGGCCGCGAGCCGTCGCCGATCGCGGTCTCGGAGGTCGGGTCGTCCCGCTCGGTCAGCGCGCCGCCCACGTCCGCCGGCACGGCGCCGACCATCGTAGGGTCCTCGTCCATGTCGCTCGGCCGCGGGAAGGCCGCCGCGGTCGCCGCCTCCTCGACCGCGGTGATCGACTCCTGCACCGCGGTGATCGCGTCGTCGCCCGGCGCCTCCGCGCCGACCGACGCTCCCACGACGTTCGTCACCTCGGGCGTGTCGTCGAGCTCGTCCTCCTCGAAGGCCGCGACGTCGGTGTGCACGGTCATCGAGTCCACCGCGCTCGGGTCGAGCGCCTCGTCCTCGATCGCACGGACCGCCTCGGCCCCGAGGACGCGCGAGACCTCGTCGGGCAGCTCGTGCCGCGACGCCTCGAGCTGCTCGCCGACCACGCTCGCCATCAGATCGGCGAGGTGCGCGCTGTCGAGCGCCATCGCCCGCGGGAGGGCGGCGGCGAGCATCCGGCGCAGGGCCTTCGCGGTCGGCGGCCGGCCCTCCGGCTCGCGCGCGAGGCAGGCCATGACGACGTCGTCGAGCTCCGGCGGGACGCCGGGCACGAAGGCGCCCGGCCGGCGGACCTGCGGGTCGCGCACGTTCATCAGCACCTCGAACTCGGTGGTGCCCGCGAACAGCCGCCGCATGGTCAGCATCTCCCAGAGCACGATGCCGAGCGAGTAGACGTCGCTGCGACGGTCGACCTCGCCGGTGGTCGCCTGCTCGGGCGCCATGTAGCGGACCTTGCCCTTGAGCATCGAGGCCTGCGTCTCCTGGCTGCGGAGCCGGGCCTTGGCCACGCCGAAGTCGATGAGCTTCACGTGGCCCCTGTGTGACAGCAAGATGTTCTGCGGGCTCACGTCCCGGTGGACGAGCCCGACGAGCGCGCCGTCGTCGTCGGTCGTCTCATGCGCCGCGTGCAGGCCCTCGGCGACCCGCGCCGCGATCGCGACGGCGACGATCGGGCTGAGCCGGCGCTGGAGCTGCCCGAGCACCTTCATGAGCTGCGCGAGGCTGCAGCCGTGCACGTACTCCATCACGAGGAAGTAGGTGCCGCGCACCTCGCCCAGATCCTCGACGTGGACGACGTTCGGGTGATGGACGCGCGCGGTGAGCAGCGCCTCGTCGAGGAACATGCGGGCGAGGCGCGGATCCTCGGCGAGGCGCGGGTGCACCACCTTGACCGCGACGAGCCGGCGGAACCCGGCCGCGCCCTGACGGTGCGCGAGGAACAGGTCGGCCATCCCTCCGGAGCGCAGGTGCGCGAGGATCGTGTAGCTCCCGAGGACGTCGCCGACCGCAAGCACGCGCGCCGCACCCTACCCGGGGGCATCGCGCGGCGGCAACTCACCCGGGTCGCGTCAGGCCGAGGGCGCGGAGGCGACGGTAGAGGGTCTGCCGCGGGATCTGGAGCTCGCGGCTCACCCGGCTCACGTTCCACCGGTGCGCGAGCAGCGCGCGGCGGATCCGCGCGGCCTCGTCCTCGGCGTAGCTCTCGCGGCTCGACGGGGCGACGGCGACGGGAGAGAGGCCGAGATCGTCGGGCTCGATGCGATCGCCGTCGGCGAAGGCGTGGGCGCGGGCGAGGACGTTGGAGAGCTCGCGCACGTTGCCTGGCCAGCCGTGCTCGCGGAGCCGGGCGAGGGCGGCCGCGCTGAGCCGCCGCGCGCCGTGCTGGGCGAGGAGGTGGTCGCAGAGCGCGGCGAGGTCCTCGGGGCGTGCGCGGAGCGGCGGGAGCTCCACCTCGACCACCGCGACTCGGTAGAAGAGGTCCTCGCGGAAGCGGCCGGCCGCGACCTCCGCGCGTAGGTCGCGGTTGGTCGCGCTCAGCACCCGCACGTCGAACGCGACCGCCGCGCTCGCGCCGACCGGCCGGACCTCGCGCTCCTGCAGCGCGCGCAGCAGCTTCGCTTGCATCGAGAGAGGCATCTCCCCGATCTCGTCGAGGAACACCGTGCCGCCCTCCGCCTCGACGAAGAGGCCGCGCCGATCGCGGTCCGCGCCGGTGAACGCGCCGCGCACGTGGCCGAACAGCTCCGACTCGATCAGCGCCTCGGGGAGCGCCGCACAGTTGAGGCTCACCATCGGGCGCTCTCGCCGCGGGCCGTTGAAGTGGATCGCCTTGGCGACGAGCTCCTTGCCGGTGCCGCTCTCGCCGCGGATCAGCACCGGCAGCTCGACGTCGATCACGCGCTCGAGGGTGTCGAGGACCGCGCGCATGCCGGGCCCGCGCCCGATGATGCGGCCGTAGTCGTAGCGGTACTCGAGCGCGCGCTGGCGGGCCTCGACCTCGCTGCTGAGGCTCTCGATCGCGCGCGCCTGCCCCTCGACCCGCGCCTCGAGCGCGGCGCGCGCCTCGTCGAGCGCCTCGGTGCGCGCGGCGAGGGCGGCGTGGAGCTCCGCGTTCGTCAGCGCGATCGCGACCTGGTCCGCGAAGGCCTGCAGCAGCTCGAGGTCCGCCTCCGCGAAGCGACCGCGCTGGAACCGGTTGTCGAGGTACAGCGCGCCGCGCGCGCCGCGGGGCGCCCGGAACGGGACACAGGCCACCGACTGGAGCTGCATCGCGTGGACGCTCCGCTCGCCGCCGAAGCGCGGGTCGTGTCGCGCGTCGACCGTCAGGACCGGCTCGCCGGTGGCGTTCACGCGCTCGGCGATGCTGCGGCTGAACTCGAGCTGCGGCCCCGCGAGGTCCTCGCGGTCGAGGTTGCGCGCGGTCGCGACCTCGAGCCCCGCCTCGGCCCGGTCGACCAGCACGAAGCCACGCTCGGCCCCCGAGAGCTCGATCGCGGCGTCCATCGCGCGGGCGAGGACGTCCTCGGGATCGAGGCTCGCGGTGAGCTGGCGGTTGATCTCGAGGAGGCGTCGGAGTCGGCGCTCGTCGGGCGACTCGGCGTGGGCCCCGCGGGCGGGCGCGGCGGGGGAGGGCGAGGCCGGCTCGAGGCCGGCGCGGCGGGGGTGCGCGCGGAACGCGTCCCGGCTCGGGCCCGGGAGCGTCGCCTCGATCCGTCGCCAGGCCCGCGCCGCGGCTGCGCGGTGCTCGGCTGCGAGCTCGGGGTCGTCCGCGTACCCGCGCGCGAGGGCGCGGTGCGCGTCGGCGGCGAGCAGGGTGTGGCCGTGCCGCGACGCGAGGCGGAGCGCGCGCTCGGCGTGCCGGATGGCCTCGGCCGACCGACCCTGCGCGAGCGCGACCCGAGCGCGGAGCAGCCGGCCGCGCGCGGTGAGGTCCGGGCCGTCGTCCTCGGCCCGTGCGCGAGCCGCGGCGCGCGCCTCGTCGAGCCGGCCCGCGCGGAGCGCGATCTCGCCCTCCAGCAGCGCCAGCTCCCGCGCGTCCCGCGCGGCGCCGCGCTCGCCCGCCAGCTCGCGGGCGGCTCGCGCCCTCGCCGCGGCCCGCGCGAGGTCACCGCCGAGGAGCGCGAGCTCGGCGTCGAGGCGTGCGAGGGGGACGTCAAGGTGGGTGAGCCCGAGGGCGCGGACCGACGCGCGCGCGCTCGCCGCGAGATCGCGCGCCCGCTCCGCCTGGCCGATCTCGAGCGCGAGGTTCGCGAGGTTGAACGCGAGCGTGGCCTCCGTCCCGCCCTGCGCGAGCACCACGGCGTAGCGCGCGCCGAGCTCGTAGGCCTCGAGCGCCCCGCCCCAGTCGCCGTCCTCCTGGCGGGCCGTGCCGAGGTTCAGCCAGCCCGCCGCGAGCGCGTCGTCGAGGGCGTGCTCACGGGCGATCGCGAGGGCGCGCTCGTAGCGCTCCGCCGCGCCGGCCCAGTCGCCCGCGAGGTGGGCGAGGATACCGCGGTAGCTCGCGACGCGGACCTGGCCGGCCGGATCGCCGAGCGCGGCGTGTGCACGGGCTACCTCGGCGAGCGCGTCGTCCGCGCCGTCCTCACCGAGGTAGCCGGCCGCGAGGGCGGCCGTCTCGCGCAGCCGCGCCGCGAGCCAGCGGGGGCTCTCCGCCGTGGCCGCGGTCTGCGCGAGCCGGCGCGCCTCCTCGTAGGCGCCGCGCGCGAGGGCGGCGCGCGCCCGCAGATCGTCGGCCTCGGGTCCGTCGAGACCTTCGAGGAGCGCCGCGACGTCGCGCGGCCGCGCGCGCTTGAGGGCTAGCTCGGCGCGCGCCAGCCGGCTCGGGGCGCTCTCGTCGGCGCGCTCGAGGGCGCGTTCGGCGCGCCGCAGATCCCCCGCCGCGACGCTCGCCCGGGCGAGGGCGA